>NZ_JAAKZY010000303.1 GCF_011045015.1 Streptomyces scabichelini
CTGGCGTGACCCCGCCCTGCCCGCCACCGCCCGCGCCCGCGACCTCGTCTCCCGTATGACCCTGGAGGAGAAGACCGCCCAGCTGTACGGGGTGTGGGTGGGCGCCGCCACGGACGGCGACGGAGTCGCCCCGCACCAGCACGACATGGCCACCGACTACGACTGGGACGAGCTGATCACCCGCGGCCTCGGCCAGCTCACCCGTTCCTTCGGTACGGCCCCCGTAGACCCGGCGCTGGGCGCGCAGGCCCTTGCCCGCGCCCAGCGCCGGATCACCGAGGCGGGCCGCTTCGGCATCCCCGCGATCGCCCACGAGGAATGCCTGGCCGGCTTCACGGCCTGGGGTGCGACGGCGTACCCCGTGCCGCTGGCCTGGGGTGCCACCTTCGACCCGGCCCTGGTCGAGGAGATGGCCGGGCACATCGGCCGCGACCTCGCCTCCGTCGGCGTGCACCAGGGACTGGCCCCCGTCCTGGACGTCGTCCGCGACCCGCGCTGGGGGCGGGTCGAGGAGACCATGGGCGAGGACCCGTATCTGGTGGGCACGATTGGCACGGCCTATGTCCGCGGTCTGGAGTCCGCCGGGATCATCTCCACGCTCAAGCACTTCGCGGGGTACGCGTCCTCCGCGGGCGCCCGCAATCTCGCTCCCGTACGGGCGGGTGTCCGGGAGTTCGCCGACATCACGCTGCCGCCCTTCGAGTTCGCGCTGCGCGAGGGCGGCGCCCGCTCGGTCATGGCCGCGTACACGGACACGGACGGTGTGCCGGCCTCGGCGGACCCGTACCTGCTGACCGAACTCCTGCGGGAACAATGGGAGTTCACCGGCACGGTCGTCTCCGACTACTTCGGCGTCGGCTTCCTGGAGACCCTGCACCGGGTCGCGGGAAGCCCGGCTCAGGCGGCGCACGCGGCGCTCGCGGCGGGCCTCGACGTGGAGCTGCCCACCGTCCGCTGCTACGGCGACGCCCTCGTCGCCGCCGTACGCGAAGGCACCGTCCCGGAGTCCCTGGTGGACCGCGCGGCGACCCGCGTCCTGCTCCAGAAGTGCGAGCTGGGCCTGCTGGACGAGGACTGGACGCCCGAGACCCGGGCCGTCATCGACCTGGACTCCCCGGAGAACCGCGCCCTCGCCCGCCGCATCGCGGAAGCCTCCGTGGTGCTGCTCTCCAACCCGGCCGGACTGCTCCCGCTGGCCCCGGACACGAGGATCGCCGTGGTGGGCCCGCGGGCCGACGACGCCCTGGCCATGCTGGGCTGCTACTCGTTCCCCTCCCATGTGGGCACGAGCCATCCCGACAAGCCCGTGGGCATCGAGATCCCCACGCTCCTGGAGTCCCTGCGCGTGGAACTCCCGGACGCCAAGGTCACGTTCACCGAGGGCTGCGACACCACGGACCCGGACACCTCCGGCTTCGAGGAGGCCGTGGCACGGGCCGCCGAGGCGGACGTCTGCGTGGCCGTGCTCGGCGACCGGGCCGGGCTCTTCGGCCGGGGCACCTCGGGCGAGGGCTGCGACGTGGCGGACCTCCGGCTGCCGGGCGTACAGCCGGAGCTGCTGGACGCCCTGACCGCCACCGGCACGCCCGTCGTGCTGGTCCTGCTCACCGGCCGCCCGTACGCACTGGGCCGCTGGGACGGCCAACTGGCCGCCTCCGTCCAGGCGTTCTTCCCCGGCGAGGAGGGCGGACCCGCCGTCGCGGGCGTGCTCTCCGGCCGGGTGAACCCCTCCGGGCGCCTCCCGGTCAGCGTCCCCAGGGAGACCGGCGGCCAGCCCTGGACGTACCTCCAGCCGCCACTGGGCCTGGCGGGCGACTCCAGCAACCTCGACCCGACCCCCCTGCACCCGTTCGGCCACGGCCTCTCGTACACCGACTTCACCTGGGAGGACGTCCAGGGCGCGGACGGCCCGCTGGCGGAGATCGGCACGGACGGTACGTACGACCTCTCCGTGACCCTCCGCAACACCGGCGCCCGCGAAGGCGCGGACGTCGTCCAGCTCTACCTCCACGACCCGGTGGCCCAGGTCACCCGCCCCGACGTCCGGTTGATCGGCTACCAGCGTGTCGAACTCGCGCCGGACGAGGCGAGCCGGGTCACGTTCCGCTTCCACACGGATCTCTCGGCGTTCACCGACCGTTCGGGCCGGCGGGTGGTCGAACCCGGCGCGCTGGAGCTACGGTTGGCCGCCTCCAGCGCGGACATACGGCACACGGCACGGCTGAACCTCACGGGACCGGTACGGGTGCTGGGCCCGGACCGGCGGTTGCGCTGCGAGACGGAGGTGTCGGCGGGGGGCTGAGTTCAGCTCACGGCCACCGATTCGAACCGCCACCTGTGCACCGCCCGCGCGACCAACTCCCCGTCAGGCTCGGGCAGTTCGGGAAGTTCGGCGTCATACGCGGCATCCCACCAGGTGATCACGAGCACCCGGTCCTGAGGAGCCCGCAGGATCTCCCGGCGCAGGGGCCGCGCCGGGAGGTCCTGCGCCCGCGCCCAGGCCAGCAGCTCCTCGCCCCGGCCGTCGACGGCGCGGGCCTCCCACATCAGCGCGACGGTCACGAGTAGAGGTTCTCCTTGCTCACCTCGTGCACATGATCATGTGTGCGCCCAGGGACATGCGGCTCCGTCACCGGCAGCGAGGAGTCCGCCGACAGGTCCCAGTCGGAGGCGGCCCGGTTCCGCGCCACCATCTCCGCGCCCAGCGCCGCCACCATCGCGCCGTTGTCCGTGCACAACTTGGGCCGCGGCACCCGCAGTTGAATACCGGCCGTCTCGCAGCGCTCCTGCGCGAGGACCCGCAGCCGCGAGTTGGCCGCCACGCCGCCACCGATCATCAGGTGCTCGACGCCCTCGTCCTTGCACGCCCGCACCGCCTTCCGGGTCAGCACGTCCACGACCGCCTCCTGGAAGGACGCGGCCACATCGCGCACCGGCACCTCCTCCCCCGCCGCCCGCTTCGCCTCGATCCAGCGCGCCACGGCGGTCTTCAGCCCGGAGAAGGAGAAGTCGTACGCCGCATCGCGCGGCCCGGTCAGCCCGCGCGGGAACGCGATCGCCTCCGGGTCGCCCTCACGTGCGTACCGGTCGATGACGGGACCGCCCGGGAAGCCCAGGTTCAGCACGCGCGCGATCTTGTCGAAGGCCTCGCCCGCCGCGTCGTCGATGGTCGCGCCCATCGGCCGTACGTCGGAGGTGATGTCCGAGGAGAGCAGCAGCGACGAGTGCCCGCCGGACACCAGCAGCGCCATCGTCGGCTCGGGCAGCGCCCCGTGCTCCAGCTGGTCCACACAGATGTGGGACGCCAGATGGTTAACGCCGTACAGCGGCTTGCCCAGCGCGTAGGCGTACGCCTTCGCCGCCGAGACCCCGACGAGCAGCGCGCCGGCCAGCCCCGGACCGGCGGTGACCGCGATGCCGTCCAGGTCCCTCGCGCTCACCCCCGCCTCCTTCAGGGCGCGGTCGACGGTCGGCACCATCGCCTCCAGGTGCGCACGAGAGGCGACCTCCGGCACGACGCCGCCGAAACGCGCGTGCTCGTCGACACTCGACGCGACCGCGTCCGCGAGCAGGGTGTTGCCGCGGACGATGCCGACGCCGGTCTCGTCGCAGGAGGTCTCGATGCCGAGGACGAGAGGTTCGTCAGCCATGGATCTCGGTTCCTTGTACGGAGGTTGAGGGATCTTGAAGGCGCATGACCAGGGCGTCGACATTGCCCGGCTGGTAGTAGCCGCGCCGGAAGCCGATGGGCTCGAAGCCGAAGCGCTCGTACAGCTTCTGGGCACGGATGTTGTCGATCCGGCACTCGAGCATCACCTCGGCGCACTCGAAGGCGGTCGCGGCCCGCAGCAGCTCGGTCAGGATCAGCGCACCGAGCCCGGTGCCCCACTGGTCACGGGCGACGGCGACGGTCTGTACGTCCCCCACGTCGCCGGAGGCGTGCAGTCCCCCGTACCCGACAAGCCGATCGCCGACCTCCGCCACGACATACCGCTTCGTCGCCGCCGGCCCCCGCGAATGGGCCAGCTCCGACCAGAACATGCCCCGCGACCAGGCGTCCTCAGGGAACAGGTCCCGCTCGAGGTCCAGTACGGGATCGATGTCCCACCAGCGCATCTCGCGCAGCACGGGAGTCACCACAGGAGTCACTTGGGGGTGACCACCTTGTAGTTCTTGGGCACCTGGGCGTCCGGTCGGCGCAGATAGAGCGGGCGGGGGGCCGGAAGCTCCTCGCCCCTCGCCAGCCTCTCCGCCGCGAGGGACGCCAGGGCCGCCGCCGAGACGTTCTCGGGCTCGTGCGCGTCCGGGAAGGTGTCGGGATAGAGGAGGGCGCCCGCGCCGACGGCGGGCAGACCGGCGACGGCCCCGGCGATCTCGGCGGGCCGGTCCACGGCGGGCCCGGTGACGCGCGTACGGGAATCGGAGTACCGCGCCCAGTAGACCTCCTTGCGCCGGGCGTCGGTCGCCACGACGAAGGGGCCCTCTATGTCGGCCGCGTACGCGAGGCCGTCGAGCGTGCACAGGCCGTACACGGGCACACCCAGCGCAAGACCGAAGGTGTCGGCGGTCATCAGGCCGACCCGCAGCCCGGTGTACGGGCCGGGGCCCACGCCGGCCACGATGCCGGTGACGGCGTCGAGCCGCAGCCCGGTCTCCGTGAGCAGCCGGTCGACGGCGGGCAGCAGCAACTCTCCGTGCCGACGGGCGTCCACCTGGCTCGACGAGGCGACGACGGACGTCCCGTCGTGCAGGGCGACGGTGACGGCGGAAGTGGCGGTATCCAGAGCGAGCAAGAGCACGCGAACAGCCTACGGCGCCCGAGCCGCAGGCACCGCCGCCCAGGTCCGGCGCGTGCCTGCTGCTACCGTCACGTCGAACTTCCACATGACATGTATGCCGTACGAGAGGTGGGCACCCAAGGTGGCTAGGAGCAGCTCGGGATTCGTGGCCGGGCTCACCGTGGCGGCGGTCGCCGCAGTCGGCTTCCTCGCCTACCAGGCATCGGCCAACGTGCCGGACACCCTGGGCGCACCGCAGCCCACCAAGTCCCCCTCGGTCGCCGCGTCGAAGTCCCCGCGCGACCAGCAGAAGCCCGTGGCGCTGCCCGCCAGGTCGGGCACCGGCCAGCGGGTCGTCTACTCGGTGGCCTCCGACCGTGTCTGGCTCGTCGCCGCGAGCGGCAAGGTCCGCCGCACCTTCGAGGTCACTCCCGGCACGGTCGACCCGACGCCCGACACCTACGCCGTCACCTCGCGCTCCGGCTCCATCACCGGCTCGGACGGCGTCCCCGTCGAACACGTCGTCCGCTTCGCAAACGTGGACGGCATCGCGGTCGGCTTCAGCGCGGCGACCGACGGCTCGACCCCCTCCCCCGACTCCACGAAGAAGCTCGGCGGCATCCGCGAGTCCCGCCCGGACGGCGACGCGATGTGGGAGTTCGCGACGATCGGCACGAAGGTTGTTGTCGTCGAGTAGGCGACCGCCGCGGTGAAACAGAGGGGTCAGGTGCACGCCCAACGTGGCACCCACACGTCATCAGGTGTCTCAGGCGCCGTCACGCGCAGGTGGTTGCGCAGCTCGGTCAGCACCGGGTGCTTGTCTCCTGTACGGAACAGCAGGGTGTGCGGGTACACCGGTGTCGGGTCGTGCAGGGGGATACGTCGCAGGTCGTGGCTCTGGGGCCACAGGTACCGGTCTCCGGCACCTACGAGGGTGGCCAGAGAAGCCGAGTCGGCCAGGGTGTCCATGAGGGCCTCGTCGCCGAAGTTGGGGCCGAGCGCGTCGATGCTCAGTCCGAACTCCTCGGACAGCGCTTCATAGAACGCCGACCACTCCGTGCCGGGTCGGATCCCGGGAACCCAGATGCGGTGCCCTGCAAGGTCGGCAGGTCTGATCGCGGGAGCGTTCGCAAGCGGGTGGGCGGGTCCGACCAGGAGCTGCACGGGGGCGTCCAGGAGTCGTTCGGCGCTGATTCCGGCAGGGACCTGGTCTGCCGGTAGCGCGCGGAAGGAGGCGTCGGCCGACCCCTTCAACACGGCCTGGGCCGCCTGGGCCGCGTTCTCCTGGCTCATGGTGACCGCGTCCAGGTTGGTCTCGGGGCGGGAGCGATAGAAGCGGTAGACGGCCTGGGCCGGGGCGATGCGCCGGTTGAGGACGTCGACCCGCAGGGGCCTGCTTCCTGGCCGCACGGCGTGCTCGGCCTGCTCGACGGCGGTCAGGACCTTCTTGGCATGGGGCAGGAAGACTTGTCCGTCCAAGCTCAGTCGGGATCCATGAGAGGTCCGCACCAGCAGTGCGACTTCGAGGTGTCTCTCCAGGCCCGCGATCCGCTTGGACACCGCCTGCTGGCTGATGCCCAGCTCGTCGGCTGCCGCCTGGAATTGCCCGCCGTTGGCTACCGCCACGAACGTCCGGACCGCTTCGACATCCATGTCCAGATCCTAGTGTCACAACCAACGGTTGTGACTGACGCTCCAACAGGTTGTTTGCTTGCGAGATCAAAGCGTTGATTCACTCCCAGCGATCACACGATGGTTGTCACTGGGAGATGGAATGGACTTCGCGCAGAAGGTGCAGCGGGCGATCGGCATGGCCGAGCGGATCAACACGCTCACGTATGCCCAGCAGGAGGAGATCCATAAGCGGTGGACCGAGCTCACCGGGCAGGCGGTGGACGGGACCTTCAACCTGATCCCGCCCGTCTACACCGACCATGGTGTGAATATCCGGGTGGGCCGCAACGTCTTCGTGAACCAGGGCTGCCGCTTCAACGACGTCGGCGGCATCGAGATCGGTGACGACGTGCTGCTCGGCCCGAACGTCAGCCTGATTTCCTCGGGGCACCCGCTGGACCCGGCAGAGCGGCGTACCGGAATCACGTCGGCTCCGATCCGGATCGAACGCAACGTCTGGATCGGGGCGTCCGCCGTGATCCTGCAAGGAGTGACCATCGGTGCTGACGCCGTGGTCGCTGCCGGTGCCGTCGTGACCCATGATGTTCCCGCCCGGAGCGTCGTCGCGGGGGTACCGGCGATGGTGATCAAGAAGATCGACTGAGTTCGCCAGGGCCCCTCCCGACAGCGCAGCAACGGTCCTGGCCTGGGCCCGGATTCAGCGGACACGCCCTGACGGGGCGCAGCCCCGTCGTCAGGGGCGCGGGGCTGTGCCGATTTACGACTCCGCCGCGCGGGCGCGACAAGCCACAACGAACCCGCAGCTCAGAACCGGCCTACCAGCGGAGCGCTCACGCAGCGCCGCGGTGCTGGAGCTCCTCCGAGCATGGACACCGCCCCGTCAGGGGCGCGGGGAACTGCGCGACCAGCCACAACGCACCCGCAGCTTGGAACCGCCCTACCAGCGGAGCTACGCCGCTTCGCGGTGCTGCCGCTCCCCCGGCGCAGGCGCCTGCGGGGCGGGGTCACGCGGAGGCGTGGACACGGCCCGAGCAGCGGCGCACGACGCAAGCAACTCACGCATGGACACCCCGCCAAGCTCCGCAGGACGACGCTCCGCAGGATCTTGTTCTGCAGTCGACATGGCCGCCTCCTGGGGCACCGGGAGCAGACGTGGTTAGGTAGACCTAACCAACACCGGTATCCATGTGAACACGCCGAAGCCACCAGACGCAACATCTTGCCGACGTCTTGTCGGAACGTCTCAGAACGGACGGGCCGTCAGGCCGACAGCGAGCCGAGGTCGACCGTCGCCCACCGCTCCCCGACCCCACGGAGCGTCACGTGCCGCACCTCGTCCGTGGTGTCGCCCACCGCCCGGTGAATGAGCACATGCAGCCGCTCCTCCGTCAGCTCCTCGACTTTCCCCTCGCCCCACTCCACGACGACCACCGAGTCGGTCAGCGAGACATCGAGATCGAGGTCCTCCATCTCGTCGAGCCCGCCCCCCAAGCGGTAAGCGTCGACGTGGACGAGCGGCGGCCCGTCACCGAGGGAGGGGTGCACGCGCGCGATCACGAAGGTCGGAGACGTGACAGCGCCCCGCACCCCGAGCCCTTCGCCGAGCCCCCGCGCCAACGTCGTCTTGCCTGCGCCGAGCTCCCCGGTGAGCATCACGAGATCACCGGCCCGCAGGAGCTTGGCCAGACGGCGGCCCAACTCCTGCATCTGCCCGGGGGAGTTGACGGTGATCTCGGTGGTGACGTCCGGCATCGGGGACTCAGCCAGGTTGTGCGGTGCTGCTGGTGCTTCCATAGCCACCCACCGTAGCGCCGGCCGGGACGGCTCCCGCGCGGGTGAGGAGGTCGGCGAGGCGGTCCGTGACGACCTCCGGGTGCTCCAGCATCACCAGATGCCCGGCGTCCGGCACGAGCACCAGCTCCGCGTCCGGCAGCAGGTCCGCGATCGCCTCGCTGTGCTCGCTCGGGGTCACCAGGTCCTTGACTCCGGCCAGGACGAGGACGGGCAGCTCGGCGAAGTACGCCAGCGCCTCCGTCTTGTCGTGGTCCGCGAACGCCGGGTAGAACTCGGCGACCACGTCGATCGGCGTGCCCTCGATCAGCCGCTCCGCGAACCGCGCGACCGCCGGGTCGATGTCACTGGACGCGAACGAGTACCGCTTGATGATCCCCGCGAACAGGTCGGCCGTGGCCCGCCGCCCCTTCTCCACCAGCTCGGCCCGCTGCCCCAGCGCCTTCAGCACACCGGGCAGAACGCGCCGCACCGCGTTGACGCCCGCCACCGGAAGCCCGAAGTTGACCTCGCCGAGCTTTCCCGACGACGTACCGACGAGCCCGACACCGACCACGCGCTCCCGTACGAGGTCGGGGTACTGGTCGGCGAGGGCCATCACCGTCATGCCGCCCATCGAGTGGCCGACGAGCACAAGCGGACCCTCGGGCGCGGCCGCGTCGATCACGGCCTTCAGGTCACGGCCGAGCTGCTCGATGTCGATGGGCACGTCGTCCTGGACCTGGGCGACCCCGCGTCCGGAGCGGCCGTGGCTGCGCTGGTCCCAGTGGACGGTCCGTACGACACCGCGCAGGGCGGCCCGCTGGAAGTGCCAGGAGTCCTGGCTGAGGCAGTAGCCGTGGCTGAAGACGACGGTGACGGGGGCCGGGGCCTTGCGGCCGAACAGTCTGCGGCGGCGGGGGGTGAGCGTGGCGTCCTGCTCCACGTCGTCGACCTCGTAGTACAGCTCCGTGCCGTCGTCCGCGGTCGCCGTGCCGGGCATGCCGCGCAGTGCGCCGTACGGACCGGCCGAGTCGAGTGCGAGCCGGGCCTTTCTGCGCATGCCGCGGCCGACGGTGAGCCGCTCTATCGCGACTCCGGCGGCGGCGCCCGCGGCGACGACGCCTATCGCGGCGCCCGCGATGCCCGCTTTACGCCAGTTCCCGGCGTTCCCCGTGGCGGAGACCGCCGAGGCGACGGCCTCCGCCTTGCTCTCGCTCACGTACTGCTCCTTCTTCGCCGGTGTGTCGTCCGGGGATCCGCCCCGGAAAGCTCAGTACCCGTCTTGTTCGTTATTCACTATTCACGTAGACGCGCGGCACGCGGGTTCCGATCCGGGTGACGATTTCGTACGCGATCGTGCCCGCGGCCCGGGCCCAGTCCTCGGCGGTCGGCTCACCCTCGTCGCCCGGCCCGAACAGCACCACGCGCTCGCCGACGGCCGGCTGGTCCCCGCCGAGATCGACGGCGAACTGGTCCATCGCGACCCGGCCCGCCACCGTCCGCCACTTCCCGCCGACCAGAACGGGCCCGGTGCCGGAGGCGTGGCGCGGGATCCCGTCCGCGTACCCGACGGGCACGAGGCCGAGCGTCGTGTCACCCGGCGTGACGTAGTGATGCCCGTAACTGACGCCGTGTCCCGCCGGAACGCGCTTCACCAGCGCGAGCGACGCCGACAGCGTCATCACCGGGCGCAGCCCGAGATCGGCCGCGGTGCCGAGCGCGGGGGCGGGCGAGATGCCGTACGTCGCGATTCCGGTGCGTACGAGATCGAAGTGGGTCTCGGGGAGTGTGAGCGTGGCGGGCGAGTTGGCGATATGCCGCACCTCCGGCCGTACGCCCTGCCCCTCCGCATACGCCACCATCTCGCGAAAGGCGGTCAGCTGGGCCCCGATGGATGGATGTCCCGGCTCATCGGCACACGCGAAGTGCGACCAGAGCCCCGTGACGCGGATGAGCCCCTCGGCCTCGGCGCGCAGGGCCTCGGCGACCAGCTCGGGCCAGTCACGGGGCTGACATCCGTTGCGCCCGAGCCCGGTGTCGGCCTTGAGCTGAACACGAGCGGTACGGCCACCCGCGGCGCGCGCGGCCTGAATCGCCTCCCGCAACGCCCAGAGACCACTCACTCCCAGATCCACATCAGCCTCGATGGCCTCGCGCCAAGGGCCGCCCGGTGTCCACAGCCAGCACATGATCCGGCCCCCCAGCCCCGCCTCCCGCAGGGCCAGCGCCTCCTCGGGCGTGGCCGTGCCCAGCCAGCTGGCACCCGCCCCGAGGGCCGCCCGGGCACACGGCACCGCCCCGTGTCCGTACGCATCGGACTTCACCACCGCCATCAGGGCGGCAGCCGGTGCGTAGGCGCGCAGGGTCCCCACATTGGCCACCAGTGCAGCCAGATCAATCTCGGCGCGGGCCCGCGCGGGCGCTGTCTCATTCATCGCGCCCAGTGTCTCAGAGGCCACTGACACCCTGACCGGGGCAGCGCCCCGTAAGGGGCGCGGGGAACTGCGCGCCCAGCCACGACGGCCCCGCAGCCGACAAACGAACCCGGGGGGCCTGGGGGCACAGCCCCCAGTTCCGGGAAGGGGCGGGCCTGGGGAAGAAAAACCCCCACCTCAGCCCAC
>NZ_JAAKZY010000304.1 GCF_011045015.1 Streptomyces scabichelini
GACCGGGGGTCCGGGGGCTGGCCCCCGAAACGGGGTCTGGGGCGGAGCCCCAGGAGAGTGGACGGGAATGGGTAGGGGCGGCGGGGGCGAACCCCCCTCACCGCGCCTCCGGCGGCCGCTGCCGCGGCATGTTCGGCCGCGCCCCCGGAGGGGAGAGCGACGGCCGCCCGGCCGAGCCGGAGTCCGCCCGCGAAGCCCCGGCCACAGAAGACTGCAGCCCCAGCGGAGCGGAACCCGTGCGGAACTCGACCATCCAGTCCGCAGTCTCCGCCCGCACCAGCTCCGTCACATCCTCGGAGAACCGCCGCAGAACAGCCAGGCACCGCTCGGCCGCCTCCCCGGCCGTCCCCTCCGTGGGCCCGAGAACCTCCCGCACACACTCCGACGCCCAGTCGAACTGGAGCACCTGCAAGCGCCGCTGCACGGCCTGAGCCGTGGCCACATCCCTTATCCACCCGGACGTGACCCCGAAGAAACGGTCCACCGCCACACAGGCGACCCCGCCGAGCAGCGCCAGATACCCCCAGGGAGCGACCCCGCCCGCGACCCCGGTGAGATCGAGCATCGGCAGCGCGGCCCCGACGACAGCGCCCACGGCCGTACCGCCCCGCAACGCCTGCGCTCCCCGCCGTTTCCACCCCCGCCCGGCGAGATACCAGGACGTCGTGGCCAGCGCCCCCGCCTCCACCCACCGGTACAGCTCATGGAGCCGGTCGGCCGGCTCTGCCCAGTCGCCGAGCGGAAAGGGCCGCCCCATCAGATCACCGGCCCCCTGACCGTCACCCCGACCGTCCTGGGCCGATCCCTCGGGCTGCATCTCCGGCTGGCTCACCGACGCTCCCTCATTGTTACGTTGCGTGACGGTACCGTGGCGCAGGATGCCGCAAGCTGCTGAAGCGCCCCACCCTTACTACCTCCCAACGGGTGGCGACGGTCCTGTTTCGGGGGTTTTCCGCTCGGACGTGGCCCTTGATCAGGTATAGGACATCGCCTTGCCTCACTCGAAAGAGTGCTGGGGCGACGGCGCTGTAGACCACGTAGGCTCATGCCCAGACGGGGAGAAGCCCGCCCGGACGTAAAACCCGGACGTAAAACCCCTGCCCAGACAGCCGTACGAAACCAGGAGCTGATCGTGATTCCCGGTGGTGGCCAGCCCAATATGCAGCAGCTGCTCCAGCAGGCCCAGAAGATGCAGCAGGACCTCGCGAACGCGCAGGAGGAACTGGCGCGGACCGAGGTCGACGGCCAGGCGGGCGGCGGCCTGGTGAAGGCGACCGTGACGGGCTCCGGCGAGCTGCGTGCCCTCAAGATCGACCCGAAGGCCGTGGACCCCGAGGACACCGAGACTCTCGCCGATCTGATCGTCGCGGCGGTCCAGGCGGCGAACGAGAACGCGCAGGCGCTCCAGCAGGAGAAGCTCGGCCCGCTGGCCCAGGGCCTGGGTGGCGGCGGCAGCGGCATCCCCGGCCTGCCGTTCTAAGTCAACCCGGCCTTCTCTTCTAAGAAGGCCGGGCGCCAACTACCGTACGTACCAAGAGAGCAAGCGCGACTACGGTACGTACCGAGAGAGCGTGAACAGGAAGGCAATCCGTTGTACGAAGGCGTGGTCCAGGACCTCATCGACGAACTGGGGCGGCTCCCCGGCGTCGGTCCCAAGAGCGCGCAGCGGATCGCCTTCCACATCCTTCAGGCGGAGCCGACGGACGTACGGCGTCTCGCGCAGGCACTCCTCGAAGTGAAGGCGAAGGTCCGCTTCTGCGCCACCTGCGGGAACGTCGCGCAGGAGGAGCTGTGCAACATCTGCCGCGACACGCGCCGCGACCCGGCGGTGATCTGCGTGGTGGAGGAGCCGAAGGACGTCGTGGCGATCGAGCGGACGCGGGAGTTCCGCGGCAAGTACCACGTGCTCGGCGGCGCGATCAGCCCGATCGAGGGCGTCGGCCCGGACGACCTGCGGATAAGAGAACTGCTGGCCCGGCTCGCGGACGGCACGGTCACGGAGCTGATCCTGGCCACGGACCCGAACCTGGAGGGCGAGGCAACGGCCACGTATCTCGCCCGCATGATCAAGCCCATGGGCCTCAAGGTCACCCGCCTGGCCAGCGGTCTGCCAGTCGGCGGTGACCTCGAGTACGCCGACGAGGTCACTCTGGGCCGCGCCTTCGAGGGGAGGCGGCTGCTCGATGTCTGAGACCACCGGCAAGACTGTCGGGGCTGCGCCTTCGAGGGAAGGCGGCTCTTGGATGTCTGAACATGTTCTTGCTCATGAGGAAGGTCGGCTTCTAGATGTCTGACGCCACGCTGCACGCGACTGCTCAGGACCCCGGCGACTTCGCGGTCCAGATCGCGGACCAGGTCGAGAGCTTCCTGGTCGCGGTCACCGAGGTGGCCAAGGGCGACGAGCCGGACTCGGCCGTCCCCTTCCTGCTCCTCGAGGTCTCCCAGCTGATGCTCGCGGGCGGCCGTCTTGGTGCCCACGAGGACATCCTTCCCGAGGAGCGTTACGAGCCGGACCTGGGCCCGGAGCCGGACGTGGACGAACTCCGCGAACGCCTGGCCGACCTGCTCGACCCGATCGACGTCTACTCCGAGGTCTTCGACCCGTACGAGCCCAGCAAGGCCCGGGTCCCCGCCCGTATCTCCGACGACCTGGCCGACGTCATCACCGACCTCCGCCACGGCATGGCCCACTACAAGGCGGGCCGCACCACCGAGGCCCTGTGGTGGTGGCAGTTCTCGTACTTCTCGAACTGGGGCTCCACCGCCTCGGCCACCCTCCGAGCCCTCCAGTCCCTGGTGGCCCACGTCAGGCTGAACCAGCCCCTGGAGGAACTGGACGGCCTCGACACCGACCAGGACCTCAGCGAGGACGCCCTGGAGGAGGAGGCCGGCAAGGTCATGGCGGAGGAGATCGCGGGTCCGCTGGGGTTGCGCGAGGTCAAGTGACACTCCTCTCGGCCGGCCTCAGCAATGGCCGATTCCGGCACTTCGGGAGGCCGGGCCCAGGACTACGTTGACCCGCAACCGCCGCCGAGGCGGCCCGGGACCTCCGGGCCGCCTCAGGCGCCGGAATCCGGGAGTGGTGGTCCGGGGGGACCGCCGCCCGGGCAAGGGGGTAGCGCCATGGCAAGTGGTGTCGTCGAACGCAATCCCAGCCACAAGGAAAGCGGCCTCTCCGACCGCCCGAACCAGGTGGGTGAGCAGCAGCTCACGGAAGCGGAGGCAGCCAATCAGCTGGACGAGATCCACCAGTACCTGAAGGACCGGTACGCGCGCAGGGATGTCGTCACCCGCACCGTGACCAAGGGCGGGGTCCAGCTCGACTGGGTGCCCGCGGAGTCCCAGGCGGCGGGCGGCAAACTCGCCCAACCGCCCGGCGACGACCGGCCGTTGGAGAGGGTGAAGGGCGAGTTCCCCGCCGAGCCGGTCCGCTTCGAGCTCGAGGACGAGGCCGCCGACCGTGGGCCGCGCGGCACGGTCCCGTTGGTGCGGCTGGCGACCGAGCAGATCACTCCGGTCGGCAGTCTCAACGACTGGCTGGCCAAGGGGCCTGTCGGCAGGATCGCCGCGCCGCCCGGTTTCGGCCGCGACATCCTCGCACCGGCCGCGGCGGTCGTGCACAAGTACGGCTACAGCAACCAGAGCGTCACCTGCTACGGGACGTCCGGCAACATCAACGCCTGGCACTCGTTCGTCGAGTACAACAACGAGTTCTCGCTCGGACAGCTCGCTCTGGCAAGGGGCAGCGGCACCGGACAGCAGACCCTGGAGGTCGGCCACCAGGTCTACAAGGACCTGTACGGGGACTGGGTGCCCCACCTGTTCACGTACTACACGACCAACGGATACACGCAGAGCGGTGACAACAAGGGCGGCTACAACGAGAACGTGAAGGGCTGGGTGCAGTACTCGTCCACCGTCCACCCCGGCGCCCTGTCCAGCCCGCTCAGCTCGTTCGGCGGCACGCAGTACCAGATGGGCCTCAAGGTCCAGCTCTGGCAGGGGAACTGGTGGGTCCAGGTCAACGGCGCCTGGATCGGCTACTACCCGGCGAGCCTGTACGCCACCACGGGGCTGCGCTCGCAGGCGTCATCCGTCTCCTGGTACGGAGAGGTGGTGGACAGCGGCTCCGACCCGGCCACCACCCGCACCGACATGGGCAGCGGCCACTGGCCGTACGAAGGGTTCGGGTACTGCGCGTACATGAACAACCTGCAGTACCAGTCCGGTACGGACGGCACGATGACCCGGTACTCCGGGTCCACCTGGGCCTCGAACCCGAACTGCTACACAGTGGAGGGTCACTTCGCCGACACGGGAAGCTGGCAGTCGTACCAGTGGTGGGGCGGCAGCGGAAGGAACTCGCAATGCCCGTGACGGGCCCTGAGGACGCGGACCACACCGGCCGGCACACCGGACGGCCGGAAGACCCCGATGTCCTCCCCTGCGCCTCGGATCCGGACGTCGAATGCGTACGGATCGGCTCCGAGGCGCACACCGGCGGAGGCGCGCTCGCCGCGCCGCCGCCGGGCGGCCCCCCGGAACCGCCCGCGGACGAACACCTGTGCCCACCCGGCTACGTACCGCGCCGCCGCCGCTCCCCCCTCCCCACCGAGGGCAAACGGGTCCTCCGCCCGGGCCCACCGGAACGCAACCCGGCGGCGGACGAACGGGGGCGGCCCGGCTGACGCGCCCGCCATTTTCCTTCGTACATCGATGTGCGTATGCAGGAGCGCTGACCTACAGCCCCAGCACCCCCAGGGCCACACGCCCCGCCCCGCGAGCGATCCTCCCTGACGACCTGGGTGACATCCGTGCCCTGGCCGAGTGACATTCACTCGTTGAGCTGAAGGTATAAGGATTTCCTTTTGTCGGCCCGCACCGTAGGCTGAGATGCGGAGCATGAACTGGGAGATCAACCTCCATCCATCGGTGGAGTCGTGGCTGCTCAAGCTGGCAGAGGAGGACCCGGTGTCGGCGGACCTCGTTGAAGCGGCGGTCGACATGCTGATGGAGAGCGGTCCCGCGCTGGGGCGCCCGCTCGTCGACCGGCTGTCGGGCTGCCGTACCCACAACCTCAAGGAGCTGCGACCAGGAAGCTCGGGGAGTACCGAGGTCCGGATCTTGTTCGTCTTCGACCCCAGGCGCGAGGCGATTCTGTTGGTGGCCGGCGACAAGTCCGGCCGCTGGAGGGACTGGTATCGCGAGTCGATCCCCCTTGCCGAGGCCCGCTATGACGAGTACCTGGTCGCCGCAGATGAGCCGGGAGAGGACGGGAAGGCCTGATGAGCCAGTACAGCAGTTGGGCAGAGGTCAAGCGTCGGCTGCGGGAGAGCCAGCCCGACGTGTCCGACGCCGAATGGGAGTTCCGCAAGCAGGCGGCGCGCACGGCGACCGAGGCGCGAGTGATCGGTCACCACCTGCGGGAGATCCGCGAGGAGCAGGGCCTGACGCAGGCTCAGGTGGCCGGGTCGGTGGGGATCTCGCAGGCTCGGGTCTCCCAGATCGAGCAGGGGGAGATCCACAACTTGGAGACGATGCGTACGTATGCGGAGGCGCTCGGGGCCAGGGTTACGGTGACCATCGAGTACGGGGACCGGAGGGCCGGGGCGGCCTGACTGGGGCGGATGTCATCTTCCTTCGTGCGTCGATGAGTCGGGCGGCTGCCTCCGCGTGTTGGGCGAGGACCACCCGACGACGAGAATCGTCCGCGCGAGACTTCCGCTGCGCGTCGGCAAGAGCCCTGACCTACAACCCAACCATCCCCAGCACCGTCCCCAGCCTCCCCGCCTCCACATGAGCCGCCGTGACCGTCGGCTCGCTGTACCACCGCAACGGCCATGTGTTCCCGTCCAGCGCCGGGATCCCGATGTACGTGACCGTACGGCCGCCGCTCCTGCTGAATCGCTGCACGCCCAAGGGCCACGAGCACGCTCTCGCCGCCCCCGGCGCCAGCAGGAAGTACATCCACCGGAACCCGACTGCCTCGCAGACAACGGGCCCCGCATCGCCGTCGGCCGCCTCGATGAGTTCGGCGGCGACCTGTTCCCCGCGTACGCCCTGGATACGGACCGCGTCGAAGTGAACGCCGGAGACGCGGAGTTGGTGGCCGGCGAGGGGGACCCAGTCGGGTCGGTAGTGCGGGATTGCGTTCGTCATGGTCACACGATGGCGAGCGCACGGATACGCTCGGTAGTGACCGAGGGGATACACGCCGAGGTGTATCGGTCGGAGGTGGCCGCAGGGTCAGTCCAGTACAACTCCTCTACGCCGTCGCCGGTCAACTGGCGTTACAGCGGCAACCAGTTGAAGCGGTGGCGTATCAAGGCGAGCGTCAGCCGTGAGGAGTTGGGTGCCGCCGCCAATTACAGGTGGTACGAGCCCGTGCTGGTCCCTGGTCCCTTGCAGGCGGAGCCTTACGCACGGCAGTTGATCAGTGACCACATCCCGCCGCTCGACGAGGAGACCGTCGAGGAGCGCATCGCGGCGCGGGTGGCGCGTCAGGAAATCCACTCTCGCAAACCGCTGGTGGGGTGCAGCTACGTGCTGTACGAGGCGGCCTTGCGCAGCCCGTACGTGGGCCGGGAGCAGCTCCTGTACCTCCTGGAGGTGGGTGCACTGCGCAATGTGTCCATCCAGGTGCTGCCGTTCACCCCGGCAACGGCTGCAGCCCTTCACGGCGTGATGGTGCTGCTGGAGACCCGGGAACGTGAGCGCCTCGTATTTCCGCCGTCTGACGCAGAACCCCAAGCAAGCCCGGCTGGGGTGCTCGGGAGGCCTCCGGTCGGAAGGGCGTCCCCTGCCGTCATCATCGGCAGGTGACGGTGGACAGCGAGAATCCCCCGCTGGCGGACAGGCTGTGCGCCGGGACTGTAGTGACGTTCTGTGAGCGTCTTCGGTGGAGCCCGGGGTTCGATGCCGACGGTCCCGGTCCCGGTCTCGGTCGGGAGTGTTCACGGTCGATGTCCGCCGCTATATGCCTGTTCCGGGCATGGTGGAGTTTCCGGCCGAAGATACGCGAACCGGCCTAAGTGCCGTACACCCAGGAGCCATTGCGGCGGAGGCGGGCTAGGTTCTGAGGTGACCTCTCTGGGCGCCGGGGCGGGGGCCACAGCGCGAACACCGTGGGGTGGCGCGTCCAGGGGCGGACGTCCTGCGACGAAGGGGAGTGCACCATGATCAGTGCAGCAGTGGCGATCAGCCGTGAGATTAGGCTGTTCCGGGGCGACCAGGTGCTGTGCATCGACACGGCCTCGGGGAACAAGGTCACGTACGACGGGCAGACCACCAAGCACGGCACCTTCGCCCAGGTGCCCCCGAAGTTCGCCAACGGCATCGACGGGGCGCACTTCATCGGCGCCGAATTACGGCTGTTCCGGGGCGGGCGGCTGGTGATCGTCGATGTTTCCCAGGCCAACAAGGTCACGTACAACGGCACGGTCACCGGCCACGGCACGTACGCCCAGGTCCCGACGGACTTCGCCCAGGACATCGACGACGTCATCAACATCGGCAACGATGTGCGGATCTTCAAGGGCGACCGTCTGGTGATCGTCGACTACAGCCAGGGCAACAAGATCACCTACGACGGACCGATCGTCAAGCACGGCACCTTCGCCCAGCTTCCGGCGGGCTTCTCCGGCGACTTCGACGCCGTGCACACCATCGGCAACGAGGTGCGGATCTTCAAGGGCGACCGTCTGGTGATCGTCGACTACAGCCAGGGCAACAAGATCACCTACGACGGGCCCATCATCAAGCACGCCACGTACCTCAACGTCCCGTCCAACTGGGTCAGCTGACCTCTTCGGCCGTCCCGAGCCCCGACAGCCTTCCCCGGCCGCCAGGGCTCACTTCGTGCGGCACGGTGAACCTGCAGAGCAATCACCAGAGTTGGATGATCTCCTCGCGACTCAAGATCCACAGGTCTTGACCAATACTCCCCAGGGGATATCACACAACGTGAGCCAGCGGGGAGTCGACATGTCCATTTCTCTAGCGTCGGCTGTCCGTCAGCGGGGAAGTCACGGTGTCCGCCCACAGGCAGGGGACGTCTCAGGCCCACAGTAAACCGCCCCGCCCTCCTCGGAGGACGGGGCGGTCGCGTTCGGCCAGTTTGGCTAAACGCTCTGCGGGAGCCGTGGACGCAGATCACACCGCCCCGCGCGTTGCCGACAGCCGGGCTTGGGACTGTCGGCACGGCGGGCGGCCACTCGCCTGGGGCGCCGAGCGGCCGCCCTTCCCCGCCATCAGTCACGGGACTGACGACGAGGGGTTCTATGTCCCGTCTCGGGGTGGTTCAGTGGGGGTGTCGTTCCGGCTGTTCGTGGCCGTCCTGGTCCCCGCCCGGATCACCGGGGCCGAAGTACGGATCTTGCGCGGGCAGGAAGATTTCCGGGGCGCAGCTCTCGCAGCCGCTACAGGAACCGCCCTGGTCAACCTGACAGGTCACCGGTACCCCTGCCTCCGCTCGTACTCCTCGACGTCAAGTTCCGCGTCAACGGCGTCGTCGTAGCCACGATGCCGCGCGATGTGCGCGAACGACTTGCCCTCCGAACGCATCCGCCAGGCATCCTTCCGTCGTTCTTCGACCTCGGGTGAAGTGTCCACCTTTGTCAGGCAGTCAAAGCACGAAACGGCACGACGCCACTCGGTGACTTCGCCGCGCGCCCCACAGAAGGGCCGTCCGTCGCGCAGCCGGTGAACCTTCAGCAGGTTTTCGCCAGCCGTGCCCGTGCGCAGGGTTTCGGCGTTGAGGGCCTTTTCAAGGTCATCAGTCGCGGTCACTCGTGGCCACTCCCCAGGTTCTGGTAGTGGTCGCACAGGGCGTTGACCACGCGGGAGAGGCGCCGGGCGAATGCGATCCCGCCGTGCAGTCCGGGGCCCGGCTCCAGGCCGAGCTTCATGCGTGCCTCGCCGACGCAGGCGAGCGCGCAGTAGCGGGGGATGTCGTCGTGCGGCAGGGCGTCGGCCGTCTGCTCGACTTCCGGCACGAGGAGGTTGATGTGCCCGCGCAGCTGGAGGGTGAGCGTCTCCAGCTCGTCAGGCTTGGGCGGTTCGGCATCCTCGGCGAGCAGGCGGCAGGCGGCCGCCCGCATCGTCTCGATATCAGACGGGCAGCGCGGGCGCCCCTGCCGTGCTGGTTGGGCTGGTGATAGAAACGGGCACTGTCGACGCTCCTTGTCAGCGTGGGCCGTGCCCCCGGGCCGTTAGCGCGGTCGCGGGGGTCCTTGCGTCAAGACCCTTGCGCTGTCGGGAAGGGTTCAGGTGGGTGAGCGTGCGTCCGGGCGCTCATGGCCTGACGGGGCCCTGGCGTCGGCTGGGTACTTCGCCGATGGCGGCGAATGGGCTGACGCCGCTGGCGTGTTGATGGCGGTCACCGTCGCCATGAGCACGGACAGGCGGGATCCGGTCGCCCTACGTGATGCGTATGCGGCTGCGGCAATCCCTGTGTATCGGGTGGTGGATCGGGCCGACCGCTCGGCAACGGCGTTCTTCGATCCGGTGGACGGTCGATACCGGTCGGCGGCGATGTGTGCCTTCGGTGGGGTGCTGAGGTTGCCGGAGCCTGTCGGCGTCAATCTGCGGACGGCGTTCTTCGAGGGGCTGGTGGAGGAGCCCGCGGGACCGGTGCGCGTCACAAACTGAGATCGCGTCCGAATACCTCGCTGATCTGCGGGAGGCGCACGGTGCAGGAACGGACGAGGAGGTGGTCAGGGAAGCCGTCATGGAAGCGGCACGGCGAATTCGGCTGCGCGGGACCACGGACGGCACCGGCGGTGAGGAGGCTTGATGTATCGAGCAGCGGTGTCTTGTACAGCAGTTCCGCTGTACGGTGACTTCATGTCGCGACACGTCACCATTCGCCTGGACGAGGAGTTCCACGACCGGCTCAAGGCGCGCGCAGCGGCCGAGGGGACGACGGTCACGGCGCTGATCACGGACGTGGTCAAGCGGGAGCTCGACGAGGATCGCGAGCGGTTCTTCGCGGGGGTCGAGGAGTTCGCCGAGCACTGGGATTACTTCCAGGAGCGGTTCGGAAAGTCGGCGAAGTGAAGATCACGATGGAATGGGCGTGGGAGGCGATGGCCCACCACCTGCCCTCGGACCCGGCTGTCTGGGATCCCTCCGGTCTGATTGCCGCCGTCGCGCGGCACCAGAACGATCTGGTGCTCGTGGCGGACCAGCCCGCGCCGGACATCGCCTGGAGGGCCGCCGCACTCCTGCACACGCTCGCTGTGTGCCCACCGCTGGAGTCGCCGATGAACGAGTTCTACGCGGCTGCGGCTACGCGTTCGTACCTGCGCGTGGCGGGGGCGAAGTCGCTCCCCTCGCCGGTGCTTCTAGGTGATCTCGTCGAGGCGGCCAAGGCGGGGAGGACCGAGGTGTTCGAGGTGGCGCGGGAACTGCGGGCCGCCGTGCGGCCGGCCTGATGTGCCGTGGGGCCGAACCTGTGGTGTAGCCCGCTACACCACGGGTTCGGGAGAGCACTCCCTCGTGACGGAGAGCCGCAGACGGAATCGTTGGTCTCGCAAGGCCAAGGCCAAGGCCAAGGCCAAGACCAAGACCAACGGCTTCCCGTCGGGGAGGCCACGGCCCTCCCGATCCGAAGGAAATCCCATGAAGTCGCTGCTCTCCTCCAGGCCCGCCCTCTGGTTCCTCTTCCTCTTCAACCTCGCCGTCGCCGCGGTCGCCCCCTTCGTCGTCGACGGCACGCAGGGCGTCATGACCAGCGTCGGCATGGGTGTCGTATCGCTCGGGGCGGGGGTCAGTCTGGTGCGGGGG
>NZ_JAAKZY010000305.1 GCF_011045015.1 Streptomyces scabichelini
GGGCGGGAGGCCGGGGCGAAGCGCCTGACGGCACCGAGCACGGGGATTCGGGCCCCCGTCGGCGGCCGGTCGCCGCCTCGCGCGCCTGCACCCGATCCCTCTGAGCCAAGGCCACGCTTGCCACCCGCCGACACGGAGCCCAAGCGGTCCAGGTTTCCGCCACGAACAGGCCAGCTGCCGACCGGCCTCACCAACTCCCGCTCCATGGCTACGCCTTGCGCCCCCACGCCGAGATCAGCGGTGCCGTGGCCAGGTCCATGTCGCCCGCCGTCACGTTCGCCAGGTGGCGGTCGATGTCCCGGTCCGTTGCGAGGCCCGCCGCGACGAGTTGGCCCCGGACCTGGCGGACCGTCGCGGATTCCAGGGCGGCGCAGGCCGGCGAGGTGATCGGGAAGTACGCGTCGGCCTCCACCCGTCGCAGTCCGGACTCGCGGAGCAGTCGCGGAAGCCGGCGCCCGTACCCGAGGTCGGCGCCACGCTCGGCGAGCAGTTGGCGGAAGGCCTGGCGCAGCCGGTTGGCCAGCTGCTGTTCGGGGCCGCGCTCGTCCGGCCAGAGCAGCGGTTGCAGCGCGGGGTCGGCGTCCTCGACCAGGAGCCATCCGCCGGGCCGCAGGGCCCTGGTCATCGACCACAACGCCCGTCCCCTGTCCGGCACATGGGTCAGGACGAGCCGGGCGTGCACCAGGTCGAAGCCGTCGCCCGGCGGCTCGTCCACACCGACGTCATGGACGTGGACCTCGACCGGCGGCCGGGTGGCCGAGGCCGCCCACGAGGTGTCGATGTCGGTCGCGACGACCCGTCCGGTGGGGCCGACCTTCTTGGCGAGCCAGGACACCACGGAAGTGCCGCCCGCGCCGACCTCCCAGCAGCGCCAGCCGGATCCGATGCCGAACCGCTCGATGTGGCGGAACGTCGTGGGGTCGAAGAGGGTGGCGAGGGCGTCGAAGCGCTGCCCCGCCTCGGTCTGCCGGTTGTCGAGGAGATACCCGTCGGTTCGCGTCATGCGGCGATCATCCCAGTTGTGAGGCTTGTCCGTAATGGGCGACGCTCCCGATGGTCACAACATCGCTCTCGACGCCTACGCGTCGCGCGCGCCGCGGCTCCGACAGCCGTCCACACCCTGCACTCACCGACGGGAGCGACAGCTTCCGGAGCGGAATATTCCGTTCCCACAGGCTTTCCCGGCCGTCGAAACATCCTGGCAGACTGGCCGCGGCAGGCGCAGAGTGCGGCGCCAGGAGTTCACGCGAGGAGATTCCGGATGTCGATGGCAGGGAATCTGCGGAAGGTCACGGGCCTGGGCAGGGTCGGCGGCTTGCGCAAGGTGGCGCGGTTGACACGGCGTCGTGCCCGTGTGGACCTGAGCCACCCGGCCCGGTCCCCGCTGGGCTCCGCGGTGGTGAACTGCGTGGCGTACGAGGACGGGACGAGAGTGCCCGGCGGCCGCGATCTCGTCGAGACGGTGGAACGGGTCCGCAAGGCCGGCGACGGCTTCGTCTGGCTCGGGCTGCACGAGCCGACAGAGGCGGAGTTCGCGGACATCGCCGAGCTCTTCGACCTGCACCCGCTGGCGGTCGAGGACGCGGTGGACGCCCATCAGCGCCCGAAGCTGGAGCGGTATGGCGAGACACTGTTCGCGGTGTTCAAGACGGTCTGCTACGTCGAGCACACCGAACTGACCGCGACCAGCGAGGTCGTGAACACCGGCGAGATCATGGTGTTCGCCGGCCACCACTTCGTGATCACGGTGCGGCACGGCCGGCACGGTTCGCTGGGCCCGCTGCGCGAGGAGCTGGAGGCCGACCCCCAGCAGCTCGCCAAGGGACCGGCCGCGGTGCTGCACGCGATCGCGGACCATGTGGTCGACGACTATCTGAACGTCACGGACGCGGTGCAGGCGGACATCGACCAGGTCGAGACGGATGTGTTCGCGGCGAACGGCGCGCGGGCCGATCCCGGGCGCATCTACCAGCTCAAGCGTGAACTCCTTGAACTGAAGCGGGCGGTGGTCCCTCTGAACCGCCCGCTCATGGATCTCGCCACCCGGCCGATACGGGTGGTCGATCCGGAGATACAGGCCTACTTCCGGGACGTCTCCGACCATCTGCTGCGGGCGACCGAGCAGATAGCCGCATTCGACGAACTGCTCAACTCGATCCTGCAGGCGCACCTCGCGCAGGTCAGTGTCGCGCAGAACGAGGACATGCGGAAGATCACGGCGTGGGCGGCGCTGATCGCCGTGCCGACGATGGTCTGCGGTGTGTACGGCATGAACTTCGAGCACATGCCGGAGCTGCACTGGAAGTTCGGTTACCCCTTGGCGCTCACGGTGATCGCCGCCGTGTGCTTCACCCTCTACCGGGGCTTCAAGCGCAACGGCTGGTTGTGACGCCGGTCGAGACACACCTCGTCCGGCACGGCCGGCCGGACGGGGCGCGTTCCCGGTGGCGGCGGGATCTCGGCGTCAGCGTGTCGTGCTCTTCGCGTAGACGCTCTCGGCCCAGTCCGCGAGCTGTTCGTCCGTCAGATGCGCGGCCAGATCGGCCTCGCTGATCATTCCGACCAGACGCTTGTTCTCGATCACAGGAAGGCGGCGGATCTGGTGCCCCTGCATTTCGCCGAGCACTTCGCTGACATCGGCGCTCGATTCGATCCAGCGCGGCGTGCCCTTGGCCATCTCGCCCGCCGTGACGCGTGTCGGGTCGTGGCCCATGGCCACACAGCCGACCACGATGTCGCGGTCCGTGAGAATGCCGCAGAGCCGTTCGTTCTCGTCGCTGATGGGCAGCGCGCCCACATTCAGCTCGCGCATCAGCTGGGCGGCGCGGTCAAGAGTCTCGTGGGCGGGGATCCACTGGGCACCGCGGTGCATGATGTCTCCGGCAGTGGTCATGAAGTACCTCCCGATGCCGGCGGGCCGGCGCGGCACGGGGACGCACCGCTAGTCCCGGCGCCCTACATTGTCGCCGGGTACGGGGAGATACGCACCCGGACGTTCCCGGCTTCCGGCGAACATGCCGGCGCCCCGTCCGCCATCAGGCGGAGAAGCTCACGACCCGCTGCGGGACGACTCGGATGATCAGAATAAAGGGGACGCACAGGCTCGCCCTCCGAGGTCAGCCATTCCATGCCGGATGGCGCGGGTCGTCCGCGCGCACCAGGACGTCGGCTGAGTCGCCCGGATCAGCGTCGCTCTCATAGCGCTCGTACGCGGGAAGCGTCCAGTGCTCGCTCTCGGGGGTGCGTCGGCGCAGGGCGCCCGGGGAGAGGCGTATGTGGACGGTGAGGTCGAACGGGAACCAGTGGCGAAGGAGCAGCGGTCCGTGCAGCAACAGCATGGCACCGGGCGGGAGTTGGACATAGGGGCTGCGGG
The DNA here is from genome assembly GCF_011045015.1 of Streptomyces scabichelini. Taxonomy (GTDB): domain Bacteria; phylum Actinomycetota; class Actinomycetes; order Streptomycetales; family Streptomycetaceae; genus Streptomyces; species Streptomyces scabichelini. Next base: position 3,374 of record NZ_JAAKZY010000305.1, read on the forward strand.
TGGCGCGGTCGGCGACCGGGTCCCAGAGGTCGGGCAGGACGCGGCCGTCACCGTCGGGTTCCAGCGGTCCGAAGACCTCGCGCCACAGGGCACCGGTGTCGAACCAGCCGTCGTAGTACGCCTCCACGTCCTGGCGGCCGTGCTCGAACCGGAGTGAAGCGGGACGCAGGAAGCCTTCTGCGCCGACGACGAGAGCGGACCGGCCGCGGATGCGCAGGGCTTCGGCCACGCGTTCGGCAAGGTCACCGGGGCGAGCAGCCGGAGCCCCGTCGAAGGCGACGCGCGGCCAGGGGCTGCCGTCGTCCGGCTTCAGGTCGAGCAGCCGCTCGGTCAGGAGGTCGCCGAGCCGTTCCCAAGTGATCGCTTCGAGTCGCACACGGCCCATGATGCCGCGCGGGCGCGGGTGACCGTGGCGCGCCAGGTCACGGGATCACGGTCGGCCGGAGATCTCCTGGTGGGCGCGGTGCATGGCGGGCGGTGCGAGTCAGGAGACCGTCACGTTCCATGGCGCGAAGGATCTTGGCAACGCACAGTCGGCGTAAATATCGAGTCGGAGAACCGAGTCGGAGAGGGGGAATGAACCACGTATGGCGAGCAAGGCAACTCCCCAGCTCCGCAGTGGGCTTCTGGTCATGCAACCGCTCAGGAAAAGGCACTGTGCCGATTGCCGGTGCGGGCCGCTTGCGATGCTGGTGATGGAGGAGGGGGCGCCGCGGTGTCTCGACTGTACCGATCTCGGGCATCTGGTGTTCCTGCCGCGAGGGGACACGGCGCTGACGCGGAGGGCGCGTGAGGGGAGTGGGTTGTCGGCGGTGGTCGTGCGGTTCAACCGGCGGCGGAGTCGGTACGAACGGCAAGGGGTGCTCGTCGAGGAGCCGGCTCTCGTGTGGGCCGAAGAGCGGTGTCTGGCGGACGCGGAGGCGCGGCGGCGGCGCCGGGAACGGGAACGGGACGCACGGTACAGGGCCGCGGAGGATGTGCGGTTCACGGACGCCTTCGCGGCGGAGATCGGGCGGTTGTTTCCTGGCTGCCCGGTCGATCGGGTGCGCGCGATCGCCGCGCACGCCTCGGTGCGCGGCAGCGGGCGCGTGGGCCGCAGCGCAGCCGGGCGTGCGCTGTCCGAGGCCGCGGTGACCTCGGCGGTCCGCGCGGCGATTCGACACACGGACACCCCGTACGACCAGCTGCTCATGAGCGGGATATCACGCCACGAGGCCCGCCGCCGGATCGCCTCCGCGGTCGAAGCGACGCTCCAGGGCTGGCGTCTGCCTCCGGCGGTAAGGCGGGGTGCCCACGGGGGTGATGGGTGAGGTGCGTGGGCGGCTGCGGGTCCGTCGTGGTTGATCGCTCCCCCACTCTCGGCTTCGCTCGAGCGGGGGGACCCCCATCGCGGCGGAGCCGCACATTGATACAGCCCCGCGCCCCTGAAGCGGAGCGCAGACGCCCACGTATGCCCCCGAGTCCCTCAGCCATGGTGACCCTGCTCGTACAGGGTTTCACTTGTGGTGACAGGGAGTGCCGGGCAGGATCTTGGGTTCGGGCGCGTTCGGCCCGACGGTTCTGGGAGCGGTGCGCCGAGTTGCTGCCCAACGGGCTTGCTCTATGCGGGAGTTGCCATGATCGATGGACCGTACTTCGTGCTCACGGTACTCGGAGTGCTCGGCACCGGACTGGTGGCGGGAGTCTTCTGCGCGTTCTCGACGTTCGTGATGAAGGGCCTCGCCGCGCTGCCGCCGGCGCAGGGCGTCGCCGCGATGAAAGCGATCAACGTGACCGCGGTGACGCCGGCCTTCATGATCGTGTTCGTCGGGTCGGCGGTGCTGTGCGCTGTGCTCGCGGTGGTCACGTTCGTCCTGTGGCCCGACGAGGGCACGGTGGAGCTGCTGCTCGGCAGCGCGCTGTATCTGTTCGGCTGCTTCGGGGTCACGATGGTCGCGAACGTCCCGCGCAACGACAAGTTGGCCACCATGGACCCCGGCACCCGGGAGGCCGCCGCGTACTGGCCCTCGTACGTGAGCGAGTGGATGATGTGGAACCACGTCCGTATGGTCGCCTCCGCCGCCGCGGCGATCACGTACGTCCTGGCCCTGACCTGACGGGTATGCGTCCCCTGACCTGATGGGTATGCGTCCGCACAGCTCGCCGGTGCTCGCCTGAGGCGTGCGCGGCGCGGGCGACGTATCGTGGCGGGAAGAGTCTGCCGCAAGGCCCTGTGCCCCGGCCCCGGCCCGCCGCCCGGAGGTCGGCAGGCGTATGGGCCCCGTTCGCGTACGTGAGGGAAGACGGCCATGGCCGATCCCAAGGGTTTCCTCAACGCCTCCCGCGAGGACTGGCCGCGCCGCCCCGTCGAGGAACGGGTCCGCGACTGGGACGAGGTGTACGTCCCCGGCGCGCTGCTGCCCATCATCCGCACGCAGGCCGACCGCTGCATGGACTGCGGCATCCCCTTCTGCCACGAGGCCTGCCCGCTCGGCAACCTGATCCCCGACTGGAACGACCTGGTCTCACGCGACGACTGGCGCGCGGCGAGCGACCGCCTGCACGCCACGAACAACTTCCCCGAGTTCACCGGGCGGTTGTGCCCCGCGCCGTGCGAGGCGGGCTGCGTGCTGGCGATCAACCAGCCCGCGGTCACCATCAAGAACGTCGAGGTCGCCATCGCCGACCGCGCGTGGGAGGAGGGGTTCGCGCCGCCGCGACCGCCGGACCGGCTGTCCGGGCGTACGGTCGCGGTGATCGGCTCCGGACCCACCGGGCTTGCCGCGGCACAGCAGTTGACGCGGGCCGGGCACACCGTCGCCGTGTACGAGCGGGACGACCGGCTCGGCGGGCTCATGCGCTACGGGATACCCGCGTTCAAGATGGAGAAGCGGCACCTGGAGCAGCGGCTGGACCAGATGCGGGCGGAGGGAACCAAGTTCCGTACGTCGACCGCCGTCGGCCGGGACATCGACGCCGCCGAACTGCGGGCCCGTTACGACGCCGTCGTGCTCGCCATGGGAGCCACGGCCTGGCGCGAACTTCCCGTACCCGGGCGGGAGTTGGACGGCATACACCAGGCCATGGAGTATCTGCCGCTGGCCAACCGGGTGTGCGAGGGAGATTTGGAGACGTCCCCGCTGTCCGCCGCCGGCAAGCACGTCGTGATCGTCGGAGGCGGCGACACGGGGGCCGACTGCCTGGGCACGGCGGTGCGCGAGGGCGCGGCTTCCGTGACCCAGCTCGACATCTACGCGCAGCCGGGCACGGAACGCGACGAGGACACCGAGCCGTGGCCGACGTACCCGAAGATCTACCGCCTGTCGGCCGCGCACGAGGAGGCCCGCGACCTGAAGACGGCACCCGCGGCGAACGCCGACGCCCGGCTCTTCGCCGCGTCCACGCTCCGCTTCACCGGCGACGCGGACGGGCACGTACGCGCGCTGCACCTGGTCGAGGTCGACGCAGAGCGCCGCCCGATCACCGGTACCGGGCGCTCGCTCCCCGCCGACCTCGTGCTGCTCGCCCTCGGCTTCTCCGGCCCCGACCGCTCCGACGGCCTCGTCGACCAGCTCGGTCTCGCCCTCGACCCCCGTGGCACGATCGCCCGCGACAGGGACTTCGCGACCAACGTCCCCGGCGTGTTCGCCGCTGGGGACGCCGCGCGCGGCCAGTCCCTGATCGTGTGGGCCATCGCCGAGGGGCGGGCGGTGGCGGCCGCGGTCGACCGTCAGCTGACGGGGAGTTCACGGCTTCCGGCGCCGATAGGGCCGTACGACCGGCCGATGACGGTGTGAGACAGCAAGCTGGGACAACAAGCTGGTGTGAGACACCAGGATGGTGTGAGACGCCAGGATCAGCGCTCGTCCGTGCCCGCCACCTTCCCTGTCGACAACGCGATCCGGTTCCAGGTGTTGATCGTGAAGATCAGGGCCAGGACCTGGGCGAGTTCCTCCTCGTCGAACTGGGCGGCGGCCTGCGCGTAGACGTCGTCCGGGACACCGCCGTCGGCCACCAGCGTCACCGCCTCGGTCAGCGCGAGCGCCGCCTGTTCCCGCTCGGTGAAGAAGTGGCGGGCCTCGCGCCACACCGCGACCATGTGCAACCGGTCCTCGCTCTCGCCGGCCTTGCGGGCGTCGTTGGTGTGCATGTGGAGGCAGTACGCGCAGTGGTTGAGGTGCGAGGCACGGATCTGGATGAGTTCGACGAGGGCCGGGTCGAGCCCCTCGCGGGCGGCGGCGTCGAAGCCGATGAGGGCGCGGAAGGCCTTCCGGGCGGACTTCGCGAAGTCGAGGCGAACGTTTTCGGCCACCACGGCCTCGTTCTCAGCCTTCGCCACGTTCGTCGTGTTCGTCGTGTTCGTCGTGTTCGTCGTCATGACCATGAATCTACGGCCCGGAAAGACCCCCTATAGGGTTCATTTCCATGGCGGATTCGTGGGTCAATTCAGCGGAACGCATCGGCGCCGACCTGCATCTGGAACTGGAGCTGTCGGGCCCGGGCGGCCGTCGCGCCGCCCTCATCCGGGCCCTGCGTGAGGCCGTACGCAGCGGCCGTCTCGTCCCAGGCACCCGCCTCCCCCCGTACCGCTCGCTCGCCGCAGATCTCGGCATCGCCCGCAACACGGTCGCCGACGCGTACGCCGAACTCGTCGCCGAGGGCTGGCTGACCGCGCGCCAGGGCTCGGGCACCCGGGTCGCCGACCGCGCCGAACCGTTGGGCGCCCACGCGCGCGTACCCAAAAAGGCACCCCCACGCGCGCGTGGACCACGACACGACCTGCGGCAGGGGACACCGGACGCGTCGTCGTTCCCACGTGCCGCGTGGCTCGCGTCGTACCGGCGAGCGCTGAACGCCGCCCCCAACGAGGTCTTCGGCCCCGGTGATCCGGCGGGCCGCGCCGAGCTGCGGCAGGCGCTCACGGAGTACCTGGCACGCGCGCGTGGCGTACGCACGGAGCCGGGCCGGATCGTGATCTGCTCCGGCTTCGCCCACGCACTGCGACTCCTTTTCGGAGGCTTCGGAGGCACCGGCGGCGGGGTGCTGGGAGGGCCGCTGGCCGTAGAGGCGTACGGACTTGCCTTCCACCGCGAGTTGCTGGCGGCGGCGGGCGTACGGACGGTCCCGCTGCCCCTCGACGAAAACGGCGCCCAAGTCGAGGAGTTGAGCAAGGAGCGGGCCGTACTGCTCACGCCTGCGCACCAGTTCCCCACCGGCGGGCCCCTTCATCCCTCGCGACGCTCCGCCGTGATCGACTGGGCACGCGCGCGTGGCGGGGTGATTCTGGAGGACGACTACGACGGGGAGTTCCGCTACGACCGCAAGCCCGTGGGAGCCGTGCAGGGTCTGGACCCGGAGCGGGTCATCCACATCGGCTCGGTCAGCAAGAGCCTCTCGCCCGCGCTGCGGCTGGGCTGGATCGTCCTGCCGGAGCGGTACGTCGATGCCGTACTGGAGGCGAAGGGCGAGCGCGAGGCGTGGGCGAGCGTCCTGGACCAGCTGACGCTCGCGGACTTCATCGTCTCCGGGTCGTACGACCGTCATGTGCGGCGGATGCGGCAGCGGTACAGGTCGCGACGGGACCGTCTCGTCGCCGCGCTCGCCGCCCACGCGCCGCACATCGAGGTCACCGGCATCGCGGCCGGTCTGCACGCGGTGCTGCGGCTGCCGCCCGGAAGCGAGCAGGCAACGGTCCGGGCGGCGCGGTGGCAGGGGCTGGCCCTGGACGGGCTCGCGGAGTTCCGGCACCCGGAGGCGGCAGTGTCCACGCCGGACGGGCCGGACGCACCAGACAGGCCAGACGGGGCGGACGCACCAGACAGGCCGGACGGGCCGGACGGACTGGTCGTCGGGTATGCGACGCCTTCGGAACATGCGTACGGAGCCGCGCTGGACGCGTTGTGCGCGGCGTTGCCGTCCGGATAAGTGACCAAAAAGTGACCTTCTGCTGACATGAAGCACAACAGCGGTGGGATCATTGGCGTCAGGAGGCGTGTTGTTGCCGCGGCCGTACCCCGGCCGGGCAGGGACCCGCCCCCATCCTTCGTTCCGTCGTCAGGCGCAGGGCCACCCCCGCGCGTCCCCCCTGTTGGCGGCCGGTCCTGGGGGGTGCTCGATGACGACGATCGACGAACGTCACGAAGACGGTGCGCGCGACGGGGAAGAGCGGGGCTCGCGCCACGGCATCGGCGCGAGGCAGGGGCCGCGTGCCCCGGACACACTGCGCCCGAGCAGCACGATCAGCAGCCCTGCGGTCAACGGCCCTGCGTTCAACAGTCCCGAGGCGGTCGAGTCCCGCCTCGCCGAAGCCGTCCCCCTGAGCGATCCCCGTGCCGCGCGCATCCAGCTCGCCGGCTCCAAGGCCGCGCATCTCGCGCGCGCGTCGCGAGCCGGGCTGCCAGTACTGCCGGGATTCGTCCTGCCGCACGCAGGAGACACCCCGGTAACCACCGTACGTAGCGCGTGGCAGGAGCTCTCCGAAGACGGTGCCCGCCCCCTCGTGGTGCGTTCCTCGTCTCCGCAGGAGGACACGCAGGAATCGTCCCTGGCGGGCCAGTTCGCGTCCGTGCTCGACGTACGGGGCTGGCGGGATTTCCGTACGGCGGTAGGGACGGTTCTCGACTCGGCGCACCGCGTCGACGGCGCCGTCGCGCCCATGGCCGTGCTGGTGCAGCCGATGCTGACGGCCCGCGTCGGCGGGGTGCTGTTCGGGGCCGATCCTGTCGAAGGACGCGCCGACCGGATGCTGGTGAGCGCGGTGCGGGGCGGGCCCGACTCGCTGGTCAGCGGAGAACAGCCGGGTACGAACTACTGGTTGAGCCGCTGGGGCCGGGTGCTGCGGACCGAGCCGGAGGGGGCCGAACGGCTGCTCGGCCCGGCCGAACTGCACCGTCTCGCCCGGCTGGCCCGGCATGCGCGCCGGGTGTTCGGCGGGCCGCAGGACATCGAGTTCGGGTTCGACGAGGGCGGGCGGCTGTGGCTGTTCCAGAGTCGGCCCATCACGGCGATGGCGGCGCGGCCCGCACGCGGGGCACGGCTGCTGGGTCCCGGGCCGGTGGCGGAGACACTGCCCGATCAACTGGAGCCGCTGGAAGAGGACTTGTGGCTGGCGCCCATGGCGCGCGGGCTCGCCGCCGCGCTGGACATCGGGGGCAGCGCGCCCCGAAGGCAGCTGCGTGCGGTCCCGGTCGTCAGGGCGGTCGGCGGCCGGGCCGCGGCGGACCTGCGGCTGCTCGGCGCGGTGCCGCCCCGGTACCGGTGGCCGACGCTGCTCAACCCGGCGCCGGGCGCCCGCCGGTTGGGCGCCGCGTGGCGGGTCGGCCGGCTGACCTCGGCGCTCCCCGGCCTGGCGGTGGACCTCGTAGCGGACGTCGACCGCCACCTCGCCGAAACCC
>NZ_JAAKZY010000306.1 GCF_011045015.1 Streptomyces scabichelini
GACGGGGGGCCGGACAAGAACCGGGGGCCGTACGGGCCGGACAAGAACCGGGGGCCGTACGGGCCGGACAAGAACCGGGGGCCGTACGGGGCTTGAGGGCCGCGCAGGGCTTGAGGGCCGGACATACCACCCGGCTGGAGGCGCCGGACCGCCCGCCCATCGACGTCACCGCCACTCCCTGCCGACACGGCCCGCGCTTCAGCCGCCCCGTCACTGGAGACGTCGTCGGATTCGCCCTCACCTGGCCCGGACAGCACCACGGGCCGCTGTGGATCACCGGCGATACGGTCCTGTACCCCGCCGTCCGCAAGACGGCCGCAGCCCTGCGCCCCGGCACCGTGCTGCTTCACCTGGGCGGCGTCCGGTTCCCCCTCACCGGCCCCGCCCGCTACACCATGACCGCCGCCGACGCCTTGGACCTGTGTGACACCATCCGCCCCCACACCGTCCATCCGGTCCACTACGAAGGCTGGCAGCACTTCCGAGAGGGCCCCGAAGCCCTCACCGCGAAGCTGGAGTCCGCCGCCTCCGCCGAGCATGGCAAGGCTTTCACCTGGCTGCCCCACGGCACCGCACACCTGACCGTGGTCTGACGGTCCTGCTCCCAGGCGGAGTTCATGCTCTCGACGTGGCCTTCGCCCGCAGGTCGCGGAATGGACGCATCCCAGCGTCGGCCCAGGTCCCGTACCTCCACCTGGGCACCTTCGACAGTCAGTCGAGGATGCGGCGTACAGGCTGACCGGTGGCACGTGTCATGGTCTCGAAGTCGGAGTCCTGGTGGAGCACGGTCAATTTGTGATGCTGAGCTGTGACGGCCACGAGAAGATCGACCGGACTCGCGCCAGAGCCGACCAACTGGTCCCACTCCGCTCCGGTCCGGCCCCGATAGAAGCGGATCAGTGCGCTGGTGTCGATGAGGAACGTCTCGCTCACGCGGCGTGCTCGTCCTTGTCCGAGGCGCCGGGGGAGGAGGCAGCAGGCTTCTCGATGACCGAGAAGTCGATCTCTCCCTCGGCAACCATCTGCCGCATCCGTTCCACTGCACGCGGCTCACCGCCGAGGCCTGGGCTTCACCCGGATCCACTGGGGTGAAGGGGCATCACAGACTAGCCGGAATGCATTGCTTTGCCCCTTTCAGGTATGCCGTGATCATGTACGCGCCTACCGGACCGGTGAGGTCAGGCCGCCTGCTCGGGCAATGGATTCGACGCCTCGGCCTCCGGCCGCCGGGCGGAGGGCTCCTCCGGCGGAAGCCGCCGCATCAGCGCCCCGTAGCCGAGGCTCGCCACCGTGCCGACCGCCGCGCACATCCCCCACAGCCACTCCGCCCCGTACCGGTCGATGATCCCGCCCGCCATCAGCGGGGCGACCAGGGCGGCCACCGACCAGGACGACGTGTAGACGCCCTGGTAGCGGCCCCGGCCGTGGAGCGGGGAGAGGCGGACGACGAGGCCGGTCTGGGTGGGGGCCTGGACGATCTCGGCGAGGGTCCAGACGCAGACGGTGAGCGCGAAGACGCCGACGGATCCGGCGAAGGCGGTGAGGCCGAAGCCGTATCCCGCGAGGAGGGAGGAGAGGACGAGCAGCCGTCCCGGGTCCCGGTGCTCGATGAAGCGGGTGACCGGGATCTGGAGGACGACGATGAGGACGCCGTTGACGGCGACCGCCATGCCGTAGTCGGCGGGCGTGAACCCGGCCTGGCCCATCGCCACGGGCAGTCCCACGAACGCCTGCTGGATGATCACCGCGAAGAGGAAGGACAGCCCGACGACGCCCATGAAGCGCCCGTCCCGCAGCACGGTGCCGAGGCCCACCTCCGGAACCGCCTTTTCCTTCTCCGTACGTACGGGCCTGGATTCCGGCAGCTTGGCGAAGACGACGATCGCGCAGGCGAGAGTCATCCCGGCCTCGATCAGGAACCCGGCGAGATAACTGAACTCGGCGATGAACCCGGCGGCCATCGACGAGATCGCGAACCCGAGGTTGATGGCCCAGTAGTTGAGGGAGAAGGCGCGGACACGGTCCTCGGGCCGGACGATGTCGGCCATCATCGCCTGGACGGCGGGCCGGGAGGCGTTCGACGCCATCCCGACCAGGAAGGCCACGCCCGCGATCGCGACCGGGTGGTGCATAAAGCCGAGGAGCGCGACGCTCGCAGCCGTCGACGACTGGGCGACGAGAAGGGTGGGCCGCCGCCCGAGCCGGTCGGTCATCACCCCCGCGCCGATGGAGGAGACGACACCGCCGAGCCCGTGGAGTGCGACGACGAGCCCGGCGTACGAGGCGGAGTAGCCGCGGTCGAGGGTGAGGTACAGGGCCATGAAGGTGGCGACGAAGGCCCCGAGCCGGTTGACGAGCGTGCTGATCCACAGCCACCAGAACGCGCGGGGTAATCCGGAGACGGATTCGCGGACGGCACGTTTCAGGGCGGCGCGTGGCATCAGGGATCCCTCGTGGATGTAAACGGCTCAGGTAAGCGGCTCAGGCGGTGTCCAGAACTTACAAGTGCGCCGCTCTGCGAGGCCACTCAATTAGCAGAAGCCGTCAACCGTCCGGCTGCCGGGCAGCCCCACGAGGGATTGAGGCCGTCTATTACGCTCGGGGCATGGCCGACGCACCGTACAAGCTGATCCTCCTCCGCCACGGCGAGAGCGAATGGAACGCGAAGAACCTGTTCACCGGCTGGGTGGACGTCAACCTCAACGAGAAGGGCGAGAAGGAGGCAGTCCGCGGCGGTGAGCTGCTCAAGGACGCCGGCCTGCTGCCCGACGTCGTGCACACGTCCGTCCAGAAGCGCGCGATCCGCACCGCGCAGCTGGCGCTGGAGGCGGCCGACCGCCTCTGGATCCCGGTCCACCGCAGCTGGCGCCTGAACGAACGCCACTACGGCGCGCTCCAGGGCAAGGACAAGGCGCAGACGCTCGCGGAGTTCGGCGAGGAGCAGTTCATGCTGTGGCGCCGCTCGTACGACACGCCTCCGCCGCCGCTGGACCGCGACGCCGAGTACTCCCAGTTCTCCGACCCGCGCTACGCCATGCTCCCGCCGGAGCTGCGCCCGCAGACGGAGTGCCTCAAGGACGTCGTCGTCCGCATGCTCCCGTACTGGTTCGACAGCATCGTCCCGGACCTGCTCACCGGCCGTACGGTCCTGATCGCGGCCCACGGGAACTCCCTCCGCGCCCTCGTCAAGCACCTCGACGGCGTCTCGGACGCGGACATCGCGGGCCTCAACATCCCGACGGGCATCCCGCTCTCGTACGAACTCGACACCGACTTCAAGCCGGTGAACCCCGGCGGCACGTACCTCGACCCGGAGGCGGCCGCGGCGGCCATCGAGGCGGTCAAGAATCAAGGCAAGAAGAAGTAGTTTCCGCAAGGAAAAAGAAAAGGTGAGAGGCCCCGGATCGCTCCGGGGCCTCTTGCGTCGGGACCACAGCAACAACACTTCATGTCGGCCTGGGCGGTGCCCTGCCGGACGTACGAGCTCAAGCCGCGGTCCTGGCCAGGCGGTGGAACGCCTGGGTGGTGTGGGGGTGGGCCATCTCGTCCAGGAGATGCCGCCACTCGGGGTCCGCGGCGGCGGGGTGCGCCAGTTCCCAGGCGGCGAGCAGCGGGCCGAGGTCGCTCTCGCGGGGCGTCGTGATCAGGTCGTCCTGAGCGGTGCCCGACTTTGTGGTCAGCAGCGAGTTCATGACAGTTCCTTCCGGCTGAGAGCTGTGAACCTCTGGGGTTCGCTGGGTTCAACCATGCCGTCGCCCGCTTGCCGGAACCATGGAGTGCACTGCCGGATCGAGGGTGCAGGTAGCTCCACCCCGAGAGGGCTGCTCTCCCCCCTCACACGACGATGTGGGGCCCGGCATCGTGCCGGGCCCCACATCGTCGTGATCGTCGTACGGACTGTGCTCTGTCAACCGCTCCGTCAACCGCACTGGCAAGGATTGCCCGACTGACAGCCGCACGCGCAGCCCGAGCCGCAGCCGCAGGCGGCCACGAGCGGGAGGCTGATGATCTCGGCGGGCTGCTGGGTCTCGCGTTCCTGGGTGGGGTCGGGTGTGGTGGGGGATTCGGCCATGGTCCCTCCTCGAAGGCTGGTGCCTACGCCCATTGCAGTCCCGCACCGTCCGGCGCATCAACGGCGCACAGAGGCTCCGTTGTGCAGAGCGTCAGGCCCCCTCAACCCCCGTAGCACTCTGGATCTCATCCGCGTGCTCCCCCGTCACCAGGTACACCACACGGTTCGCCACCGACACCGCGTGGTCGGCGAAACGCTCGTAGTAGCGGCCCAGCAGCGTGACGTCCACAGCCGTCTCGATGCCGTGCTTCCAGCGGTCGTCCATGAGGTGCTGGAAGAGGGCGCGGTGCAGCAGGTCCATCGCGTCGTCGTCCTGCTCCAGCTGGAGCGCGAGGTCGACGTCCTTCGTGACGATGACCTCCGCCGCCTTCGCCATCAGGCGCTGCGCGAGCTGGCCCATCTCCAGGATCGTGGCGTGCAGGTCCTGCGGGACCGCGCGCTCCGGGAAGCGCAGGCGGGCGAGCTTCGCGACATGCTGGGCGAGGTCGCCCGAGCGTTCGAGGTCGGCGCTCATACGGAGCGACGTGACCACGATCCGCAGATCCGTCGCCACCGGCTGCTGCCGCGCCAGCAGGGCTATCGCCCGCGCTTCGAGTTCGTGCTGGAGATCGTCGACCTTCTGATCGCCCGCGATCACGGTCTCCGCCAGCTTCAGATCGGAGTCGAGGATCGCCGTCGTGGCGCGCCCGATCGCCGACCCGACGAGCCGGGCCATCTCGACCAGGCCCTCGCCGATCGAGTCAAGTTCCTCGTGGTACGCGTCGCGCATCTGGATGTCCCTCTCTTACGTCAGCTTCCGGATTCCCGTACAGCGTTTCCCATGCAGGATTCCAAAGGGGCTCGCGTACCCCACGCTCCCACGGTCCGGCTTGAACGCGTCCGTTTCCGCCATCCCAAATGAACCATCTCTATCGCCGAGGTGAACTCTGGGCGACAGGGCGCCTCCCGGGCGGTATGCATTCCTCCGAAGCCGCTCGGCACAAGTGAACCGTCCCGGTCTCCAGGGTGAACTCTGGGCGACGAGTGTTCGAGCTGACACTCGGACCGCTGTGAGGGGGGCGTACAGCATGCCTAACCTGGAGCCATGGACGTGAACGCGGCTGTCGCCGCAGCGGCAGCGATCGCCGGTGTGCTCACCGGCGTCATCGCCATGCTGGCGTTCCGCTGGAGCGAGCGCGAGCAGAAGCGGCCGACGCGCACGTCGCTGCACACGGACCCGGTGCTTCCGCCGGGCGTCGACACGGTCCTGTCCGTGCTCCGCTCCTCGGCCGTCGTGCTCGACGAGGCCGACGCCGTCGTCAAGGCCAGCTCGGCCGCGTACGCCCTCGGTCTCGTACGCGGCGGGAAACTGGCCGTCGACCCCATGCTGCAGATGGCCCGCGACACCCGGCGCGACGGCGAGATACGGCAGGTCGAGCTGGACCTGCCCCGCCGTGGCACCGGCCGCGGAGAAGCCCTCGCCGTGTCCGCCCGCGTCGCCCCGCTCGGCTCCCGGCTCGTACTGCTCCTCGTCGAGGACCTCACCGAGGCCCGCCGCATCGAGGCCGTACGACGCGACTTCGTCGCCAACGTCAGCCACGAACTCAAGACCCCCGTCGGCGCGCTCAGCCTCCTCTCCGAGGCGGTCATGGGCGCATCCGACGACCCGGAGGCCGTCGAACGCTTCGCCGGACGCATGCAGATCGAGGCCACCCGCCTCACCAACCTCGTACAGGAGCTCATCGACCTCTCGCGGGTCCAGAACGACGACCCTCTGGAGGACGCCGAGCCCGTACGCGTCGACGAACTGGTCGCCGAGGCCATCGACCGCTGCCGCCACCAGGCCGGCACGAAACAGATCACTATGGCCGCCGGCGGAACCGCCGACCTGCAGATCTGGGGCAACCGCGGCCAGCTGGCCGCCGCCCTCGGCAACCTCGTCGAGAACGCCGTGAACTACTCGCCCGCCCGTACGCGCGTGGGTATCGCCGCGCGCCGGGTGACCGCGCCCGGCGGGGACCTCATCGAAGTCGCCGTCACCGACCAGGGCATCGGCATCTCCGAAAAGGACCGGGAGCGCGTCTTCGAGCGCTTCTACCGCGTCGATCCGGCCCGTTCCCGCCAAACCGGGGGTACGGGGCTTGGCCTGGCGATCGTCAAACACGTGGCCGCCTCGCACGGCGGGGAGGTCTCGGTGTGGAGCTCAGAGGGTCAGGGCTCCACGTTCACCCTCCGGCTGCCGGAGGCGGGTGTGGCCCGCGACCGCGCGACCGACCACACGCCTGAAGTCGACGAAGAGGTCGACGCCGGGCCGTCCGACGGAACGACCACCGTCACATCCCCCACCACATCCCCGTACGAACCGCTTTCTGCCCCGGAGGTCCTTCCGTGACCCGAGTGCTCGTCGTCGAGGACGAGGAGTCCTTCAGCGACGCCCTGTCCTACATGCTCCGCAAGGAGGGCTTCGAGGTCGCCATCGCGACCACCGGGCCCGATGGCCTCGACGAGTTCGAGCGCAACGGCGCCGACCTCGTCCTGCTCGATCTGATGCTGCCCGGCCTGCCCGGCACCGAGGTGTGCCGGCAGCTGCGCAGCCGCTCGAACGTCCCGGTGATCATGGTCACCGCCAAGGACAGCGAGATCGACAAGGTCGTCGGCCTGGAAATAGGAGCCGACGACTATGTGACCAAGCCCTTCTCGTCGCGCGAGCTGGTCGCCCGCATCCGCGCCGTCCTGCGCCGCCGCGGCGAGCCCGAGGAGGTCACCCCCGCCGCACTGGAGGCCGGCCCGGTCCGTATGGACGTCGACCGCCACGTGGTCACCGTCTCCGGCTCCAAGGTCGACCTCCCCCTCAAGGAGTTCGACCTCCTGGAGATGCTGCTGCGCAACGCGGGCCGCGTCCTCACCCGCATGCAGCTCATCGACCGCGTCTGGGGCGCCGACTACGTGGGCGACACCAAGACCCTCGACGTCCACGTCAAGCGGCTGCGCGCCAAGATCGAGCCGGACCCTGGCGCGCCCCGGTACCTCGTGACGGTCAGAGGCCTCGGGTACAAGTTCGAGCCGTAAACCGAACACCTCGCACACCGAGCACGACGAAGGGCGGCACCCCTGGAGGGGTCCCGCCCTTCGTGCGTACGAGATGAAGACTCAGTCCTCCGCGACCGCGTTCTCGCCGCCGTCCTCGGGAGCCGTGGCCGTCGCGCTCTGCGACGCCGCGTCCGTGGGCGTGGCGCCCGGCTCGGTCCCGCCCGCGCCGGGCTCGTCCGACTCCGGCTCGGTCGACGTGCCCGAGGGAGTCTCGGACGGAGAACGCGTGGGGCTCGGGCTCCTGGAGCCCTCGGAGCCCGGCGCGCGGGGAGTCTCGGACGGGCCCCACTGGGAGTAGTAGCCCTCGGCCGGGACGACGAACGCCCGCAGCTCCACGTCACCGGTCCTGCTGAAGGTGAAGGTGACGGGCTGCGCGTCGCCGTCCTCGAGGGCCTCGACGCTGCTTGCCAGCACGGCGGAGGCGTTGCCCTTGCCGCCGAGGACCACCGAGCCGTCGGCCGGGACGGTCACCGGTCCTGAACCCTTGGCGGGCTTGAGCGTGACGGGCTGCTCGATGCCCTCCACGATGATCGACTCGAGTGTCTCGTCGGCGTTGCCGTTGTTGAACAGGGTCGCGGAGACCGCGGCCGGGCCCGGCGACTCCGGGTCGGGCTGCGTGATCACCACGGCATTCTGGATCTGGATGTCGCCGGTGCTGGTCGCGGCGTTGTCCGGCCTGATCTCCAGCGACTGGGCGTTGTTTCCTGCGGCGCACGCGGACAGCGAGGCGATCGAGAACGCGATGGCGGCTGCGGCGAGGGCGCCGCGTCGAAGGCTGCTGCTCACGGCGGCGGCAACTCCTTGAACGTGGGCGAAGCGGGCGCGCCTGTAAAAGCGCCCTAAGGGTCTGTCAGCGGCTTCAGGTTACCGAGCCGTTCCCGCGCCACCGCACCCGACCCTCCCCAAGGTCTCCGCTGATCCAGCATTCACACAAGAAGCAACAACCCCACAGGTCCCCTAAGTAAGCTCCCGCACCGGCGTTGCGGATTTCTCGTAAGGAATGCATGGCGGTCCAGGAAATCGATCTTCGGGCCGCCGTGATCAATTCCGGATTCGACTCGTACCCGGCTCCGCTCACCGAACGGAGTAGCGCAAGTCTCGCCATCCGAACCCGACAAAACAGGACGTTCGGCCACGCGAGGGGGCCTCCTAAGCCTTGTAACGGGCGGGTTTCACGTCCCCCGAGGAACGGCTCCGACCTGCGAATACCCGCATCCGCTCACCCCTCGAAGCACGTTCCTGTTGTTGTTGTCAAGCCCCGAGATGTGCCCTGACCTGCGAAAACGCCATTCAGAAGATGCGGTTCTCGTGTTACTCTGGATAGCCACGGAAGGGGTACCTGTCACATGACGTTCAAGGTTGGCGACACCGTGGTCTATCCCCATCACGGGGCCGCGCTGATCGAGGCCATCGAAACTCGTCAGATCAAAGGCGTGGACAAGACCTACTTGGTGCTGAAGGTCGCCCAGGGCGACCTGACGGTGCGTGTGCCAGCGGACAATGCGGAGTTCGTCGGCGTACGTGATGTGGTCGGTCAGGACGGGCTGGACCGGGTCTTCGAGGTGCTGCGCGCGCCGTATGCCGAGGAGCCCACGAACTGGTCTCGTCGTTACAAGGCAAATCTCGAGAAGCTCGCCTCCGGCGATGTCATCAAGGTCGCGGAAGTCGTCCGTGACCTGTGGCGTCGTGAGCGCGAGCGTGGACTCTCCGCCGGTGAGAAGCGCATGCTCGCCAAGGCTCGGCAGATCCTGGTGAGCGAGCTCGCCCTCGCGGAGAACACGAACGAGGACAAGGCCGAGGCCCTGCTCGACGAGGTTCTCGCGTCCTGACGCCCGTCACGCTCTGATCGCCTCCAGACCAGGGGCGACATGAGCGGTCCGGCGTACGCAATTGAAATGCCGCGGTGCCCGATGACGTAAGTTCTGTCGCCGGGCGCTGCGGCATGCTTGTACCCGGAACACCGTACAACCGACCGTACTTCGGAGGCCGGGAATTAATGTCCGGCCCCGATACTTGGCGTGCCGGGCCCGGGCAGCTGGCTCGACCAGATGTCACGGAAGGGTCCCCGGTCAAGGCGTCGCGCCCGGCACGCTGAGGCCATACCCATGCGGGCCCGGTCGTCAAACCGTCGCGTACCGGCGGGTCAAACCGGTGCGGGCCGGCGGGTCAACCGGTGTGGGCCGGGTGACCTCCGGCGGACGCCGTTTCGACGACAGGATCTGGCCGTATATCCACGTACGTACACACACGCACGTACACACCTCTGACAGGAACCGATGTCTGACGATTCGCGCCGTTCGCGGGCCGGTACCGCGGCCGTGATTCCGGCCGCGGGCCGAGGCGTGCGCCTCGGTCCGGGCGCCCCCAAAGCGCTGCGCGCGCTGAACGGCACTCCCATGCTCATCCACGCGGTCCGCGCGATGGCCGCGTCGCGCGCCGTCTCGCTCGTCGTCGTCGTGGCACCGCCCGACGGCGCCGCCCAGGTCAAGGCACTCCTCGGCTCACACTCGCTGCCCGAGCGCACCGACTTCGTCGTCGTCCCGGGCGGCGACACCCGGCAGGAGTCCGTGAAGCTCGGCCTCGACGTGCTGCCGCCCGGCATCGACATCGTGCTCGTGCACGACGCGGCCCGCCCGCTGGTGCCCGTCGACACGGTCGACGCGGTCATCGAGGCAGTACGGGACGGGGCCCCCGCCGTCGTACCCGCACTGCCTCTCGCGGACACCGTCAAAGAGGTCGAGCCGCGTACGGACGGCTCGCCCGAGCCGGTGGTCGCGACTCCCGACCGGGGGCGGCTGCGGGCCGTACAGACCCCGCAGGGCTTCGACCGCGACACTCTGCTGCGCGCGCACGAGGCCGTCACGAACGGGGTCACCGACGACGCCAGCATGGTCGAGCAGCTGGGCAAGCCGGTGGTGGTCGTGCCCGGTCACGAGGAGGCTTTCAAGGTCACCCGGCCTCTCGATCTGGTGCTTGCCGAGGCGGTTCTCGCTCGCAGGAGGGCGAACGATGGCTTCTGAGACGCCTCCGCAGCTCATGTTGCCGCAGGTCGGTATCGGTACCGACATCCATGCCTTCGAGGCGGGACGGGAGCTCTGGTGCGCGGGGCTGAAGTGGGAGGGCGAAGGGCCGGGGCTTGCCGGGCACTCCGACGCGGACGTCGTCGCGCATGCCGCGTGCAACGCGTTGTTCTCGGCGGCCGGGCTCGGTGATCTCGGGGCCCACTTCGGTACCGGGCGGCCCGAGTGGTCCGGTGCGGCCGGTGTCACCCTGCTCACCGAGGCTGCCCGCATCGTCCGCGACGCCGGCTTCACCATCGGCAACGTCGCCGTCCAGGTCATCGGGCCCCGGCCCAAGATCGGCAAACGTCGTGACGAGGCGCAGAAGCTTCTCTCGGATGCGGTGGGGGCGCCTGTGTCTGTTTCGGGCGCCACGACGGATGGACTGGGGTTTCCAGGCCGTGATGAGGGGTTGATGGCGGTGGCTACGGCGCTTGTGGTGCGTACGGGTTGAGGTTGGGGGTTTCTTTTCCCCG
>NZ_JAAKZY010000307.1 GCF_011045015.1 Streptomyces scabichelini
GGGTTGGGGTTGTGAGCGGCTGCGGGGCCGTTGTGGCTTGTCGCGCCCCGGCGGCGGGGGCGCTACCAGCCACAACGAACCCGCACCCGCCCACGCACCGAAAACCCTCACACTCCCACCCTCGCCCCGCTGAGGGCAGCGTTCCCCCGGGGAAACAGTTGTGATGCGGCCGGGTAACACCGGCAACGCACTCTGCGGTCATGACCTCGAATACGCGTGTGGTGGTGATCGGCGCCGGCCTCGCGGGCGTACGGCTCGCCCGGCGGCTCGGCGAGCTCGGGCTGCCCGCCGTGCTCATCGGTGAGGAGGAGCACACCCCGTACAACCGGGTCCTGCTCGCCGAGGTGCTGGCCGGACGGTACGCCCCCGAGGTGATCGCCCTGCCCGCACCCGCGGAGCTGATCCGCGCCCGGGTCACCGGGATCGACCGCGAGGACCGGCGGGTGCACTGCTCGGACGGCTCGGTGATCGCATACGACACGCTGGTCCTGGCCACCGGTTCGAACGCGAAGCTTCCGCCCTTGCGGGGACTTTTCACCGCGGACCGGCACGAGCTGCCGGAAGGCGTGCATGCCTTCCGCACGATGGACGACTGCCTGGGCCTGTCCAAGGCCGTACGTCCGGACACCCGTGCCGTCGTCATCGGCGGTGGACTGCTCGGCGTCTCGGCCGCGCGTGCGCTTGCCGCGCGCGGCGCGCAGGTCGTGCTGGCCCAGCAGGCCGAGCGGCTGATGGAACGCCAACTCGATCCGTCGGCATCGAAGTTGGTGCTGCGGCACATGAAGGACCTGGGCGTCGAGGTGCACACCGAGTGCCGCGTACGTGATGTGCGCTGCGTCGGCGGCGCGGTCCGCTCCGTCGAGCTGGCCGACGGGTACGCCCTCGACGCCGACCTGGTGGTGCTGGCCTGTGGCGTACACCCGCGCGTGGGCCTCGCCCAGGACGCGGGTCTCGCCGTGCACAAGGGCGTCATCGTCGACGACGAGCTGCGTACGTCCGACCCGCACATCCGGGCGATCGGCGACTGCGCGCAGCACGAGGGCACCGTCTACGGTCTCGCGACGCCCGCCCTCGAACAGGCCGAAGTACTGGCCGAGCTGCTGGCGACGGGCGACAGCGCCGCTCGCTACACCGGCACCCGTGCCCTGACCCGGCTGACCCTCGCCTCAGGCACCCCGCTCGACCTCGCCGCGTTCGGCGAGCCCACTCCGCAACCCGGCGACGACGTCATCCAGCTCGCCGACGCCACCCGCGGCACCTACCGCAAGGTCGTCGTCCGTGACGACCGCCTGGTCGGCGGGGTGCTCGTCGGCGAACTCGGCACCGTCGGCGCGCTCGCCCGCGCCTGGGAGGGAGCAGAGCCGCTCCCCACGGATGGCGCCCCCCTGCTCCACCTGCTTACCAACGATGGAGGCTCCTGATGTCCACGACCGCTTCTGTGGGGACCGGCCCCCGCCCCACGATCGTGCTCGTCGGCCATGGCATGGTCGGCCAGCGCTTTCTCGAAGCGCTCGCCGAGCGCGGCATGACCGCCACGCACCGCGTGGTCGTGCTGTGTGAGGAGCCACGGCCCGCGTACGACCGCGTCCAGCTGACCTCGTACTTCTCGGGCCGTACGCCCGAGGAACTGTCCATGACGGACATGGAGTTCATCAAGGACCACGGCATCGAGCTGTACGTCGGCGACCCGGCGGAGACCATCGACCGCGAGGCGAAGAAGGTCACCGCCCGCTCCGGTCTCGCCGTCGACTACGACGTCCTCGTACTCGCCACCGGCTCGTACCCCTTCGTACCGCCCGTCCCCAACAAGGACGCCGAGGGCTGCTTCGTCTACCGCACGATCGAGGACCTCCTCGCGATCGAGGAGTACGCGAAGTCGAAGGCGACGACCGGTGCGGTGGTCGGCGGCGGTCTGCTCGGCCTGGAGGCCGCGGGCGCGCTGAAGGGTCTGGGACTCACCTCCCACATCGTGGAGTTCGCGCCGCGGCTGATGCCGGTGCAGGTCGACGACGGCGGTGGCGCGGCCCTGCTGCGCACCATCGAGGAGATGGGCCTGACCGTCCACACGGGCGTGGGCACGCAGGAGATCGTCACCGACGACTCCGGTGCCGTCACCGGCATGAAGCTGTCCGACGGCTCCGAACTCGCCACCGACCTGGTGGTGTTCAGCGCCGGTGTCCGCCCCCGCGACCAGCTGGCCCGCGACTGCGGTCTGACGGTCGGCGAGCGCGGCGGCATCACGGTCGACGAGCAGTGCCGTACGGTCTCCGACCCGCACGTGTTCGCGATCGGCGAGTGCGCGCTGGCCTCCGACGGCCGGGTGTACGGCCTGGTGGCCCCCGGTTACGAGCAGGCCGAGACCGCGGCCGCGACCATCGCCCAGGACGAGGCCGAGTTCACCGGCGCCGACCTGTCCACCAAGCTGAAGCTGCTCGGTGTGGACGTGGCGTCCTTCGGCGACGCGCACGGCACCGCCGAGGACTGCCTGGACGTCGTCTACTCCGACTCCCGCTCGGGCCTGTACAAGAAGCTGGTCATCGGCCGCGACGGCACGCTGCTCGGCGGCATCCTGGTCGGCGACGCGGAGGCGTACGGCACGCTGAAGGCCTTCACCGGCTCGGTCCCGCCGGTCTCGCCCGAGTCGCTGGTGCTGCCCGCCGGCGCCGGGGAGTCCGCCCAGCTCGGCCCGACAGCGCTGCCGGACGACGCGATCATCTGCTCCTGCAACAACGTCCGCAAGGGCACGATCCGCGGCGCGGTCACCGAGCACAACTGCACCACCGTGCCCGAGGTGAAGAAGTGCACCAAGGCCGGTACGACCTGCGGCAGTTGCGTCAAGGTCCTCGGCCAGCTGGTCAACGCCGAGCTGGAGGCGAGCGGCGTCGAGGTCGACAAGGGCCTGTGCGGCTGCTTCTCGCAGACCCGCGAGGAGCTGTACGAGATCGTCCTCGCCCTGCGCATCAACACCTACCAGCAGCTCCTTGACCGCTACGGCCGCGAGGACGCGCGCGGTGGCGACGGCTGCGAGGTCTGCAAGCCGGCGGTCGGCTCGATCATCGCCTCCCTCGCTCCCACGATCGGCGCGGACGGCTACGTCCTGGAGGGCGAGCAGGCCTCGCTCCAGGACACCAACGACCACTTCCTCGCCAACCTCCAGAAGAACGGCTCGTACTCGATCGTGCCGCGGATTCCGGGCGGCGAGATCACGCCCGAGAAGCTGATCGTGATCGGTGAGGTGGCGCGGGACTTCGGTCTCTACACGAAGATCACGGGCGGTCAGCGGATCGACATGTTCGGTGCGCGCGTCGAGCAACTCCCGCTGATCTGGGCACGGTTGGTGGACGCCGGCTTCGAGTCGGGGCACGCGTACGGAAAGGCGCTGCGTACGGTCAAGTCGTGTGTCGGGCAGACCTGGTGCCGTTACGGCGTCCAGGACTCCGTACGCATGGCGATCGACCTGGAGCTGCGCTACCGGGGTCTTCGTTCCCCGCACAAGCTCAAGTCGGCGGTCTCCGGATGTGCGCGTGAGTGCGCGGAGGCCCAGTCCAAGGACTTCGGCATCATCGCCACGTCCAACGGCTGGAACCTGTACGTCGGCGGCAACGGCGGCGCGACACCGCGCCACGCGGACCTGCTCGCGCAGGACCTGTCCGACGCCGAACTGATCCGCCTGATCGACCGTTTCCTGATGTTCTACATCCGCACGGCCGACCGCCTGGAGCGGACCTCGACCTGGCTGGAGCGGATCGAGGGCGGCCTCGACCACGTCCGCGACGTCGTCGTGCACGACTCGCTGGGCATCTGCGAGGAGCTGGAGTCCCTGATGGCCGCGCACGTCGCGAACTACCGCGACGAGTGGGCCGAGACCATCAACGACCCGGAGAAGCTGTCCCGCTTCGTCTCCTTCGTGAACGCGCCCGACACCCCCGACCCCGTCGTCGGCTTCGTCCCCGAGCGCGACCAGATCAAGCCCGACCTGCCGCTGCTGACCATCGGCACCCGTCCCCTGGAAGGAAGCGCCCAGCGATGACCCTCGCTCCCGAGACGACGGCCCTGAAGGTCCAACTCCAGCTGGAGGACAGCTGGTTCACGGTCTGCGACCTGACCGTGCTGATGCCGGGCCGCGGTGTGGCGGCCCTGCTCCCGGACGGCCGCCAGGTCGCCCTCTTCCAGGACCGCGCGGGCCACCTGCACGCCATCGACAACCGCGACCCGTTCAGCGGCGCCGCCGTCCTCTCCCGCGGCCTGCTCGGCTCCCACCAGGGCCGCCCGTTCGTCGCCTCGCCCCTGCTCAAGCAGCGCTTCGACCTGGAGTCGGGGCGGTGCCTGGACGACGAGACGGTGACGGTGGCGACGTACGAGGTGCGGGCCCACTGAACTGACGGGCACGCGTGGAGACGCGCGCACGAGGGCCGTCTTGCCGGAGTCTCCGGCCTTCTGCTCTCCGGGCTCTCTTCCCGCTCTCCGGAGGGCTCAGCGAGTGGCCTCCAGAGGTCTTGGGGGCCGGTGGTCCGAAGCATGGGTGCCGTCTCTGTTCGCGATGCCGTCCCGGTTGGGGGTGCCTGACCGGTTCGAGACGCACGGGAGGTGGACCACCGCGTCGAGGCCGCCGTGCGGGGCGGGGCGGAGGAGTGCCTCTCCACCGCTGGCGTGAGCGAGGCGCTGGACCAGGGCGAGGCCCAGGCCCGTACCGCCCTTGGGGGCGTCGGGGGCACGCCAGAAGCGGTCGAAGGCGCGGCTGCGCTGCTCCTGGGTCATCCCGGGGCCTTCGTCCATGACGTGCAACTCGACTCGGGCGGGGCTCGTCGGGCGGTGGTGCGGGAAGTGGTGGGGGAAACGGCGTTCGTGGTGTGTCTGCCTGCGCAGTTCGATGGAGACCATCGTGCCCGGCGGTGACACGCGCAGCGCGTTGGAGAGCAGGTTGTCCAGGATCTGCTCCACCGCTCCGGGCACCGCCAGCACCTGCCCCGCGTAGTCGCCCGCCAGCGCCAGCCCCACGCCGTGCTGCTCGAACAACGGGGCCCAGGCCCGGTGCCGTTCCACGCACACCCGGTCCAGATCCACTCGCTCACGTTCGGCGGCGCTCTCGTCGAGCCGCGCCATGGCGAGCAGCCCCTCGACCATCCGGGCCAGCCGGTCGGTCTCGGTCATCGCGGCGGTGAGGCTGCCCCGGGCGTGCAGGGCGATGTCGGACTCCAGGTTCTCCAGGCGCAGCCGCAGCGCCGCGAGCGGGGTCTTGAGCTGGTGGGAGGCCTCGCCGGCGAAGGCGCGCTGGGAGGCGAGGAGGTGTTCGAGGCGGGCGGCCGTACGGTTGAACGTGGCCGCGAGGCTGCGTACCTCCGGCGGACCCGAGGTGACCGCCACGGGCGTCGCCTGGCCGCCGTCGGCCAGCCGGTGCGTGGCCTCTTCCAACTGCCGGATGGGACGTCCGGTCCACTTGGCGAACGCGAACCCCAGCGCGGCGACGGCGGTGAGGGCCGCGAGCCCGGTGAACCCCAGCAGCAGCCACACCCGGCGGACGCGGTCGAGGACCATGTCCGTGGGCAGCGTGATCCGCACCGCGCCCTGTGCGCGCTCGGCACCGTGCGCCTTCCCGCCGTGCACGACCGGGGCCGCGACGGAGAGGTAGTTCACCCCGCCGATGGTGGACGTACGGACGTGGGTGGTGACCCTGCCGTCGAGCGCGGCGGCCACCTCGGGTTGCGACGCCAGGCCGCGCTCCTCCTCACCCGACAGCGGGTCGGAGGTGGCCAGCAGGCCGCCGTCCGCGTCGAGGATGACCACCTGCCCGCCGATGCGCTCGGCACATTGCTCGACCCGCTCGGCCAGCTCGCCCTCCCGTCCGGACGCGACGGACAGCGAGGCGAACGCGGACACCGACTCGGCCTCGTCGTTGGCGGAGTTGACGATCCGCTCCCGCTCGGCCCGTGAGTAGACGATCCCCAGCGGGATCTCCAGGCACAGCAGGAGGAAGGCGGCGAGGCTGAGGTAGCTGAGCAGCAGGCGTCGGGTCATCGATACGCCGCCGGTCGGCCGGACTCCGGGTACGCGGTGGGCGGCCGCGTGTGCACCGCCAGCCGGAACCCCACCCCGCGCAGCGTCTGGATCCACGCCGAGTTCCCCAACTTCCGCCGCAGCGTGGCCACATGCACGTCCAGCGTCTTGGTCGGGCCCTCGTAGTGCGGGTCCCACACCCGGTCGAGGATCTGCTGCCGCGAGTACACCGCCCCCGGGTCCTCGGTGAGCAGCGCCAGCAGCTCGAACTCCTTGGGCGTCAACGCCACGGGCGACTCCCCGACCCACACCTGCCGCGTCCGCCGGTCCACGACCAGCGGGCCGGTAGCGCCTTCTTCGGCAGCGGCTTCGGGGGGTGGTACGGGGTCGAAGGCGGGGTCGGGCCCCTCGAAGGAACGAGGGATGTCGAACGAACGCGAGGACTCGGCGGAGCCGGGCCCGTCGAACGAGCGGGAGGACTCCGCCGAGCCCGGCCCGTCGAACGAGCGGTTCGAGTCGAAGGAACCGGCCGAGTCGAAGGAGCGAGTGGTATCGAAGGAGCCGGTCGAGTCGAAGGAAAGGGGGGAGTCGAACGAACTGCCGGTGTCGTCGAAGGAGCCGGTCTCGAAGCTCCGCGGGGAGTCGAACTGCCGGGTGACATCGCCGGATTCGTACGAGGAGGGGGACGGACCGGGCGACGCGGCCCCCGAGTCCCCGGTGAACGACTCGCCACCGAACGACTCACGACCGAGCGAGTCACCGCCGAAGGACTCTCCGCCGGACGACTCTCCCGCCCGCGACCAGGTACCCGACGCCGGTGAGCTCGACACCCCGCTCTCAGGCTCCGCCGCGTCACGCGCCCCGGTCCCGGCGTCCAGGGCGGCATGCGTCCCCGTACCGGACATGCCGTCAGCCTGTGCCCCCGTACCGGAAACGGCTCCGCCGCCGTACGTCCCAGCGACCGGCAGGCCGGCCCCGAGCGATCCCGAGACCGGCAGGCCGGCCCCGAGCGACCCGCCCCCGCTCTCTCCCGCGCCGAACCCACCGCTCGCACCGGGCCCGTAGGCCTCCGCGCCCGGGAACTTTCCACCCGGCCCGTTCCGTTGCGTACGGCGGGTCACCGCCCGCACCCGCGCCACGAGTTCGCGCATGCTGAACGGTTTCGCCAGATAGTCGTCAGCGCCCAGTTCGAGGCCCAGGACGCGGTCGGCCTCCTCGCCCCGTGCGCTGAGGATGATGATGGGGACGTCAGAGGTCTGCCGGATGCCACGGCAGACGTCGATGCCGTCCACGTCCGGCAGGCCCAGGTCGAGCAGGACGACATCGCCGTACGGCCCCCTCAACCCCTCGGCACCGGTGCCGACATGATTCACCGCCAGCCCGAAGTGCCCCAGACCCTCGGCGAGCGGTTCGGCGATCGTGTGGTCGTCCTCGATGAGCAGCACTCGTACGCTCATGCGTTCCCGTCTCTCCGTGAACCGTCAACAGCAACCACGCATCCGGACAGCACGAATTCCGTTGCCGTGGAGCTGACACGGTACAAGAGCGGTCAATGGTACGTCCCGCAGATCCGGGCAATGTGAGCAGTCGCTCAAAATCCGCCCGAACACGCCCCGTTGACGTTCTCTTAGAGCCCCTCTAGGACACCCGGACAAAGTCTGGTCCA
Organism: Streptomyces scabichelini; assembly: GCF_011045015.1. Classification (GTDB taxonomy): domain Bacteria; phylum Actinomycetota; class Actinomycetes; order Streptomycetales; family Streptomycetaceae; genus Streptomyces; species Streptomyces scabichelini. Next base: position 7,661 of record NZ_JAAKZY010000307.1, read on the forward strand.
TTCCTGGCCGCGTTTTAGTGTTCCCCTAACTTTCGTCTGGCACTCGCTCCTCTACGGTGATGGAGACCCGGTCGAACCCACCCATGAACTACCCCCGAACCATCCAAAAACCGCATCTGACCTGGTCGAACAGCGCATACCGAGCTGGCTGCAAGCCATGACCGATCTGGTTGTACGCCATGTCGGACGCGGTGGAAAACCGCTACCGGGAGGAACCGTGAAGGCATTACTGGACCGCGCCCGCTCGTTCAAGCGACGGGTCGACTTCGAAAGCGGCGAATACCGGAAACTGGCCGATGGTCAATCGCCCGAGGCATTGTTCATTACCTGCTCGGACTCACGGGTCATACCCGCCCTGATCACGGGCGCACGGCCCGGAGAAATATTCGAGCTGCAGAACGCGGGCAATATCGTTCCGCCATATGGACAGCCGGGCGCCTCGGGTGAGGCCGCCACTGTCGAGTACGCACTGGAGGTGCTCGGCGTTCAGGACATCGTCGTGTGTGGCCATTCCCACTGCGGCGCGATGAGCGCCATCAGGTCCGGCGACGATCTGTCCAAGCTGCCCGGTGTGGATGCCTGGCTGAACCTGGCCCGGCCGCGGCTGGCGCCGGTACTCGACGGATCCCCGACCGGCCCGTCCCTGTCGGACGTGGTGCAGCTGAACGTCGTCAACCAGCTTGCCGCACTGCGGAGTTACCCGTCGGCACGGCAGCGTCTCGACGAGGGCCGGCTGCGGCTGCACGGCTGGTACTACGAGGTGGACACCGGCCAGGTGCACGAGCTGGACGAGGACGGCCTGTTCCGGGTGCATGCGGCATGAGCGGCACGCACAGGAGGCACGCCAGGGGCCGCGGCGCCGGACCGGACGGCGCGGGCCACACGGCAGGGGTGGACGCGACGGGGCCGACGGGGCGGCACCAGACCGCGCCCGCACCTCAGGACGCGTGGGCGACACCCGGCCCGTCGGACGAGTGGGCGGCCCCCGCGCATCATCAGGACGAATGGCCGGCATCCCCTGGCCCTCCGCGCCACGACGCGTGGGCGACGCCGCCACACCCGGCCGAGCCACCCCGGCCAACGACCCACGCGCCCCACGAACCTCACGCGTCCAGGGGCCCCGATCCCCGTACGGATCCCAAGGCACCCAAGCCGTCCAAGGGACCCAGGACACCCCTGGCCGCGAACCTCTTGAAGGGCTCGAAGGGCTCGAAGTCCCCCAACGCCCCCAAGGTCGACCTGGCCACCGAGATCACGGCATCCCTCGTGGTCTTCCTCGTGGCCCTCCCCCTCTGCATCGGCGTCGCCGTGGCCTCCGGTGTCCCGGCCGAGCTGGGCATCATCTCGGGTGTCATCGGCGGCCTGGTGGTCGGCGCGGCGCGGGGCAGCACCCTCCAGGTCAGCGGCCCGGCCGCCGGTCTCGCCGCCCTGGTCTTCGAGACCGTGGCGGATCTCGGCGTGGCCCAGCTGGGCGTGATCGTCCTCTTCTCGGGCATCCTGCAGATCGTCCTCGGCCTGGTGAAGCTCGGCCGGTTCTTCCAGGCGATCTCCCTGGCCGTCGTCCAGGGCATGCTCGCGGGCATCGGACTGCCGCTGATGTTCAGCCAGGCGTACCCGGCGGCCGACGCCAAGGCCCCCGGCACCCCGCTCGAGAACATGGCCGGGGTCCCGGGACTGCTCGCCGACACCGTCTCGAACCCGCAGGCGATGATCGCGGCCGGCCTCGGCATCCTCACCGTCGTCCTCAGCTTCGTGTGGAAGAAGGTGCCGGGCCCGGTCAAGAAGATCCCGGCCGCGCTCGTGGCCGTGGGCATCGGCATCGCGGTCGCCGCCCTCCCCGGCGTGAACGTGAAGACGCTCCAGGTCGGCAACCTGCTGGCCTCCGTCAACCTGCCCGGCGCGGAGGAATTCGCGGGCCTGGCCGACCCCGCCGTCATCACGGCGATCCTCACGTTCACCGTGATCGCGTCCGCGGAGTCGCTGTTCACCGCGGCCGCCGTCGACCGTATGCACGACGGACCGCGCACCCGCTACAACCCCGAACTCATCGCCCAGGGCGCCGGCAACACGGTGGCGGGCATCCTCGGCGCGCTGCCCATCACGGCGGTGGTGGCCCGCAGTTCGGCGAATGTCCAGGCCGGCGCCAAGACCCGCCTCTCCCGCACCCTGCACGGCCTGTGGCTCCTGGCCTTCGCCCTCCTGCTGCCGCAGGTCCTGGCCCTGATCCCGATCTCGGTCCTCGCGGGCGTGCTCATCCACAGCGGCTGGAAGCTCTTCGCGCCCGAGGAGTTCCCGAAGATGTGGCGCCAGGACCGGGGCGAGTTCGCGGTCATGACGATCACCACGCTGGTCATCGTGGCGACGGCCCTGCTGGAGGGCGTCCTCGTCGGCCTCGCCGCCGGCATCGTCCTGGCCGCCGTGCGCATGTCGCAGACGGTCATCAAGCAGCACATCGAGGAGGACACGGCGAAGGTCGTCATGGCGGGCAACGCCACCTTCCTGCGCCTGCCGCAGGTCATCGAGGCCCTGGAGGCCGCCGCCGAGGCCGGCAAGCCGCGCATCCGCCTCGACCTGAAGGGCGTCACCCACCTGGACCACGCCTGCCGCAACCAGGTCGAGGAGTTCGTCACCCAACAGCGCGGCAAGGGCCTGCGCGTGGAACTCCTGATGCCGGGCCCGGCGAAACACACGGCCAGCGGCACGAAGGCCCCCACCGCACCGGAGGCGTCGCGCACCATCCGAACCGACGACCCCCTGCCCCAACGCCCACCCACCTCC
>NZ_JAAKZY010000308.1 GCF_011045015.1 Streptomyces scabichelini
GCCCCGCCCCTTCCCGAAACTGGGGGCGGCGCCCCCAGGCCCCCGCCAGGGGGTGGGGGTGACACGTCGTGTCGCGGCTGCAGCGCCGTCGTGGCTGGTCGCGCAGTTCCCCGCGCCCCTGAAGGGGCGCCCCCGGAGCCGTCAGTCATCATGCTCACCAGCCACAACGTGCCCGCAGCCTCCCACCGGCGGGAGGGGCCGTGGGCCGGTGCGTCGTACGCCCGTCGCGTAGGTTCGGTCTCAGGCCACCCGCACCGTGTACCAGCAAAGGGCCGTATGCCCACCCTGCGACGGGCTGACGCACCGGCCCACGACCCCGCACCCACCACAAACCCAGGGGCGCGGGGAACTGCGCGACAAGCCACAACGCACCCGCACCCAACAACGAACCCAACCCGCTCAACCGCCGGAGGCACCAAGCTTTCGGAAGTCCCACGACGCCACCCCATCCGGCACCAGCCGAATCCACCCATGACGCCCGTCATGCGGCATGTCATCCATGCCGAAGTTCTTGCGGGCGAACAGCCGCTCCACAGCGACGAGTTCCGGACAGGGCTCCCCCGTCCGGGGAGCCTCCCCGACGAAGTCGACGGTGCCGGAGAGCTCGACACCGCGGAGCTCGCCGTACTCCTCGCCCGTGTCGACGACGACAGCGACGCGCGGGTCGCGTCGCAAGTCAGCCCACCGCTTGCTGCGCGTGATCGAGTACAGCCAGAACGACGTGCCGTCCCAGGCGAACCAGAGCGTGCTCACATGCGGGGCGCCGTCCGCGGACACGGTCGCGACGCGGCAGGTGCGCTGGGTGGTCAGGAACTCGTCCAGCTCGCCGGGTGTCATCATGATCTTTCGGCCCCGGCGCTGAGTGACGGCCATACGGTTCCCTCTTCTCCGGCTCGGCGAAATCTGACTCGGCGTCAGGAAAGCATGGGCCGTCTTCCGCCCTCACGCAATGGTGGCTACGCTCGCCCGCCATGCCGTCGTACGAAGAGCTCAGTGAACTCCTCGACCCAGCGACCACAGTACTGCTGACCGTCGAGTGTCAGCAGGGCGTCGTCGGCCCGGACAGCGCGCTGCCCGAACTCGCCGAGGAGGCACGCGCGTCGGGTGCCCTCGGCCAGGTCGCCCGCCTGGTCGCCGCGGCCCACGAGGGCGGGGCGCAGGTGATCCACGCGATCGCCGAGCGGCGCCCCGACGGGCGGGGGGCGAGTCGCAACGCCCGGCTGTTCCGGGCGGCCGAACGACTGCCGGTACAGCAGTTGTCGGGAACCACGGCGGTACGCGTCGCACCGCCCATCGAGGTCGCGGACGAGGATCTCGTCGTACGCCGCCTGCACGGGCTGTCGCCGATCGCGGGCACCGACGTCGACGCGCTGCTGCGCAACCTGGGCTGCCGCACACTGATCGTGACCGGCGTCTCGGCCAACGTGGCCATACCCAACGCCGTCTTCGACGCCGTCAACCGCGGCTACACCGCCGTCGTGCCCAGAGACGCCATCGCGGGGGTGCCCTCCGACTACACCCCCGCGATGGTCCGCAACACGCTCGCCCTGGTGGCCACCATCACCACCACGGACGACGTGCTGGCCTGTTTCAAGCGTCCGCGCGGGATCACATGAGCATGATCGAGTCTCCGTCGACCATGACTTCCTTGGTCGTCAGCCCACTGGTCGCGGGCCCCTTCTTGACGCCGCCGTCCGTCACGTTGAACTGGCTGCCGTGAGCAGGGCAGGTGATGACGCCGTTGTCGACGCTGTTCACCTTCTGCTGCTGGTGCGGACATGTCGTCGAGAAGGCCTTGAACTCGCCGGCCGTCGGCTGCGTGACCACCACGCCCTGGTCGGCGAAGACCTTGCCGCCGCCCTCCGGGATCTCGCTGGTCTTGGCCAGCGCCTCGCCGCTCGAGGAGCCCGAGGAGTCGGAGGAGCTGGACGAGCTGTCGTCGGAACCCCCGCACGCGGTCAGCGCGGCGGCGGCACCGGCCGCGCCTAGCGCTGCAAGGACGGTGCGACGACAGATCGCCGGCGCAGGCTGAAGCGATTCGCTGGACATGTGGCGGTCCCTTCCACAGATGTACAGATGTGCGTCGGTCCAGCGCGGAGTGCGCTGATCCACCAAGGTGTACGGGCACCTCACGCGGCTGGTTCAGGTAGTGCTTGCGTTCTTGATGAAATCGAGATCCAGCCGGAGCAGGGTGTCTATCACGCCCTCTTGTGTGACCAAGTGGCTCGCACCGGGCAGCGGCAGCACACTGTGCGGACGGCCTGCCGCCAGCAGCGCCGCCGAGAAACGCAGCATGTGCGCGGGCGCCACATTGTCGTCGGCCATTCCGTGGACGAGCATCAGGGGGCGTTCGAGCTTGTGGGCGTGCGCCACCAGGGAGCAGCGTTCGTAGTTCTCCGGCTGGACGTCCGGGTGCCCCATGAACCGCTCCTTCCAGTGCGTGTCGTACAGGCGCAGATCGGTCGGTGCCGCGCCCGCGACGGCCGCGTGGAACACGTCCGGCCGGTGCAGCACGGCACCCGCCGCGAGATAGCCGCCGAAGGACCAGCCGCGGATCGCCACACGATCCGTGTCCAGTTCGGGGAAGAGCTCCGCGGCCGCGCGCACGGCATCCGCCTGGTCCTCGACCACGGGCGTCAACTGGTCGCCGTGGATGGCCGTTTCCCACGCCCGGTCACGCCCAGGGGTGCCCCGCCCGTCGACCGTCAGCACCGCGAAACCCTGCTCGGCGAACCACTGGTTCACGGCGTGATGCCAGGCGGCCGCCTTCACGACGGTCTGCAAACCGGGCCCTGAGTACGAGTGCACGATCACCGGCAGGCGCCGCGCCCCCGGCTCGTACGACTCCGGCAGGTACAGCGCCGCTCGCAGCTCCCGCTCGCCGAGCGTCAGGAAACGGGGCCGCGGCTCGACCATGGGCCGCTCGGCCAGCACCCGGATCCGTCCGGCCGGCCTGCCGTCCCGCAGCACCGTCACCGTCTGCCCGTCGAGCGTCCTGCTGTCCAGGACGACCGTGTCGCCCCCGACGGCGGCACTGTGCACGCCCGGCTCGCCGGTCAGCCGTACGAAGCCGTTCGCCGTGTCGTACGACCAGACGTGCGCCTCGGTCGGCTCCTCGCTCGCCATGAAGAGGATCCGCTCGCCTGCCACACCGAGCAGTTCATGGACGTACATGCCCTCAGGTGTACGCACACCGGTGCCGAGCATGTGAAGTCCGCGGGTCCCCTCCTGGGTCGTCACGACGAGGCCGCCGGCGGCGATACGGACCGGTGTGCCGGGCACGAACTCCAGCCAAGCGGCGTCGCGTCGGTGGTGCAGCGTCTCGGCCGCACCCGTCCACGGGTCGATCCGGAGCAGATACGCCGAGCGCTGGTCCCTGGTCTGTACGACGGCGAAGGGCCCCGCATCGCCCCAGCCCGCGTCCACGACGTACTCGAAGGCCGCGTCGGTCCACTCGCCCGACGGATGCTCCTCGGCGGCCTCCTTGGGGAGCCGTACCGCGACACGGTCGCCGTCGAGTCCCACCACGTGCAGCGACAGGTCCGCGTTGGCGGTGCCCGCCGCCGGGTACCGGACCGCGCGCGGCGGGCGCGTGGGATCCGACGGATCGCTGATGTACCACTGCTGGACCGGCGCGTTGTCGACCCGCACCACCAGCAGCGCCTCCCCGTCCGGCGACCACCAGAAGGACCGCGTACGGCCCAGCGACTCGGCCGAGACGTGGTCGGAGAGTCCGTACGTCACCTCCGGGTTCTCCGGCCTGGCCAGCGCGCGGTCGGCCGTGCCGTCGGTGCGTACGACGCGGAGGGCACCGTCGCTCACGTACGCGATGCGGGAGCCGCCGGGGCTGGGGCGCGGGGCGACGACCGGGCCCGCCGTGGGGATCCGGCGCGGGACGCCCTCGTCCGTGTGCAGGACCCAGAGGTCGCCGGAGAGGGCGAACACGACCAGGCGGACGGCCGCGTCCGTGGCGTACGAGACGATGCCGCCGGAGGTCTCGCGCGCCCGCTCGCGGCGGATACGTTCCCCCTCGGGGACCTCGCCGCCGGCACCGAGCGCGCGCGGGTCGGCGAGCAGCCGCTCCTCGCCGTCCTCGAACAACCACAGGCAGCCGGTGGTGGAGCGGCCGCTCGCGGTGCGCAGGAAGAGCACGCGGTCGCCGTCGGGGGAGACGGTGAACCCGCGTGGCACACCGAGGGAGAAGCGCTTCGTGCGGGCGAACTGGAGGGGCAGGTCTTCGTAGGAGGGGGTCACAGTGATCCTTTCCGGGCGGGTGAACGGGGAACGCGCGGCCGCACCCCGTAAGGGGCGCGGGGCTGTATCAATGTGCGGCTCCGCCGAGAGTGGGGGAGCGGCCGGCCACAACGGGCCCGCAGCTGACAACCGGCCTCCCAGCGGAGCGCCATCGCCCCAGTAACCTGGGGCGATGCTCAAGGAAGTCACCGCGACCCGCTACATCACGCCGTTGCGTGAGGGCGGCTCGCTGCCGGGGCTCGTCGAGGCCGATGATCTCGGGACGTACGTCATGAAGTTCACCGGAGCCGGGCAAGGGCGGAAGACCCTCGTAGCGGAGGTCGTCTGCGGTGAACTCGCCCGCCGCCTGGGCCTGCGCGTACCCGGACTGGTCACGATCGGACTCGATCCGGTCATCGGGCTGGGCGAACCGGACCAGGAAGTGCAGGAGTTGCTCAAGTCGAGCGGCGGGCTGAACCTCGGGATGGATTTTCTCTCCCGGGCGATCGGCTTCGACGCCCTCGCGCACCAGGTGAGCCCGGAAGAAGCCGGGAAGATCGTCTGGTTCGACGCGCTGGTCAACAATGTCGACCGATCGTGGCGGAACCCCAACATGCTGGTCCGGCAAGGGAATCTGTGGCTGATCGACCACGGCGCCACGATGATCTGGCACCACAACTGGCCCGGCGCACGCGCATCCGCGGCCAGGCCGTACGACGCCTCCGACCACGCGCTCGCGCCCTTCCGTCCCGATATCGTCTCCGCCGCCGCGGAGCTGGCGCCGCTGGTCACCGAGGAACTGCTCGCCGAGGTGACCGCCGCGATCCCCGAAGTGTGGCTGACGGACGAGCCGGGGTTCGACTCGGCCGACGCGCTCAGGCGCGCATACGCGGAGCCGCTGCTGGCGCGCGCCGCCACCATTCACGGGCGCATCGAGATGAGCGAGGTGGGAGCGAAGTGAGCGGGCGTGACGTCTACGAGTACGCGCTGCTGCGCGTCGTGCCGTGCGTCGAGCGCGGGGAGTGCTTCAACGCGGGCGTGCTCGTGTACTGCCGGGCGAAGTCCTTCGTGGCCGCGCGCACGTATCTCGACGAGAGCAAGCTGCGGGCGCTCGACCCGGCGGCGGACGTGTCCGGCGTGCGAGCCGCGCTGCGTGCCGTCGAGGGCGTCTGCGAGGGGGGTGAGGCGGCGGGGCAGGCGGCGCGCGACGACGCGGGGCGGCGCTTCCGCTGGCTGATCGCGCCCCGCTCGACCGTCGTCCAGCCCGGTCCCGTGCACACCGGGCTCACCGTGGATCCCGAGGCCGAGGTCGACCGGCTTCTCGACCTGCTCGTGAGGTGATGGATCACATGTCCGCGGCGGCCGTTGACACCGCGTGCCAGGGCTTCTAGCGTCACATCCGCTGAAGGTACTAAGCGGTCGCTCACCTCAGGGGCGTACCGTGTGAGCCGCAGGCTTTTCAAAGGCGAGGAGAACCAGCCATGTCCACCACTGAGCAGCGCATCGCCGTGGTCACCGGTGCAGCGCGCGGAATCGGCGCCGCGACCGCCGTACGACTGGCCGCCGAGGGGCGCGCCGTCGCGGTGATCGATCTCGACGAGGCCGCGTGCAAGGACACCGTGGAGAAGATCACCTCCGCCGGTGGCAAGGCGATCGCGGTCGGCTGCGACGTCTCCGACGAGGCCCAGGTCGAGGCCGCCGTCACACGGATCGCCGGGGAACTCGGTGCGCCGACGATCCTGGTGAACAACGCGGGCGTGCTGCGCGACAACCTCCTCTTCAAGATGAGCGCGTCCGACTGGGACACGGTCATGAACGTGCACCTGCGCGGCGCGTTCCTGATGACGCGGGCCGTCCAGAAGTACATGGTGGACGCCAAGTTCGGCCGCGTCGTCAACCTCTCTTCGTCCTCGGCACTCGGCAACCGCGGCCAGGCCAACTACTCCACCGCCAAGGCCGGTCTGCAGGGTTTCACCAAGACGCTCGCGCATGAACTGGGCAAGTTCGGGGTCACCGCGAACGCCGTCGCGCCCGGCTTCATCGTCACCGACATGACCAAGGCCACCGCGGAGCGTGTCGGCATGGGCTTCGAGGAGTTCCAGGCCGCGGCCGCCACCCAGATCCCCGTGCAGCGGGTCGGCAAGCCGGACGACATCGCGAACGCCATCGCCTTCTTCACGGGCGACGACGCCGGATTCGTCTCCGGCCAGGTGCTGTACGTTGCCGGTGGACCGCTCAACTAGGGCCGGGGAAAAGAGACATGACCACTGTGGAACTCTCGGGCAAGGTGGCGCTCATCACCGGCGCGAGCCGCGGTATCGGCTACGGCATCGCCGAGGCGCTGATCGCCCGCGGTGACCGGGTGTGCATCACCGGCCGCAACGAGGAAGCGCTCAAGGAAGCCGTCGAGAAGCTCGGCGCCGACCGCGTCATCGGGGTCGCAGGCAAGGCCCACGACGAGGCCCACCAGGCTGTCGCCGTCGAGCGCACCATGGAGGCGTTCGGCCGCCTCGACTTCCTGGTCAACAACGCCGGTACGAATCCGGTGTTCGGGCCGATGGCCGAGCTGGACCTCAACGTGGCGCGGAAGGTCTTCGAGACGAATGTGATCTCGGCCCTCGGCTTCGCCCAGCGGACGTGGAAGGCCTGGCAGGGTGAGAACGGCGGCGCGATCGTCAACATCGCCTCCGTCGCCGGCGTCTCGGCCTCGCCGTTCATCGGCGCGTACGGGATGAGCAAGGCCGCCATGATCAACCTGACGCTCCAGCTGGCGCACGAGTACGCCCCCAAGGTGCGGGTCAACGCGATCGCGCCGGCCGTGGTGAAGACCAAGTTCGCCGAGGCGCTGTGGGAGGGCCGCGAAGCGGAGGCGGCCGCGTCCTATCCGCTGGGCCGGCTCGGCATGCCGTCGGACATCGGAGGCGCCGCCGCGTTCCTCACCTCGGAGCAGTCGGACTGGATCACCGGGCAGACGCTCGTCGTCGACGGCGGGATCTTCCTCAACGCGGGCGTGAGCTGACGCGGGCGTGAGCTGAACGACGCCGGCAGGCGCCCGCGCGAACCGGTCCGGAACCGCGCGGGCGCCCGCCTGAGAAGGGGCTGAGAAGGGTCGGGTACGGTTCCGTCATCGCACGGGCAGGTGCGCCGACCCCGTGCTTGCCAGGGCGGCGGGCCAAGCGGCCGAACACTGCGGTATCGTCTGGCCACCCTTGTGGTATGGCCGATCGAGGATGGTGCGCGTGTTCAAGCGGGACAGATACCTGCGTCAGATGGGGGCGATCGCGTCCATAGCCCTGGTCGCCGGATGCGGGCTCGTCTCCTCGGACTCCTCCGACGAGGGAAAGACGATCGTCGTGGGAACGACCAGCGGGCCCAGCACACTGGATCCGGCGGCCTCCTGGGACAGCTCCTGGGAGCTGTTCCGCAACGTCCACCAGACCCTGCTGAACTTCCCCGCCGGCGCGTCCGAGCCCGAGCCCGACGCCGCCGAGAAGTGCCAGTTCACGGACAGCGCGAGCACCGTGTACAGCTGCGAGCTGCGCGAGGGCCTTCAGTTCTCCGACGGGCACAAGCTGGACGCCAAGGCCGTCAAGCACTCCATCGACCGGATCAAGAAGATCAACGTCAATGGCGGCCCCGCGGGTCTGCTGACGACCCTCTCCCGGGTGGAGGTGAAGAACGAACGCGAGGTCGTGTTCCACCTCAACCAGCCCGACGCCACCTTCCCCTTCGTGCTGTCCACGCCCGCCATGTCGATCGTGGATCCCGAGGAATATCCCGCGGACGAGCTCCGCAAGGACGGCAAGATCACGGGCGCGGGGCCGTACCGCGTGGCCTCCTACGAGGACGGCAAGCAGGCCGAGCTCGTCCGTAACGACAAGTACAAGGGCATCGCCGACCTCAAGAACAGCGCGGTCACCATCCGCTACTACCCGGGCTCGTCCCAGGTGGTCGACGCGCTGAAGAAGAAGCAGATCGATGTCATCTACCGTGGTCTCGCTGCCACGGACGTCGTGGACATCCAGAACAACGGCGACGATCAGGGACTCCAGCTCGTCGAGAGCCCCACCACCGAGATCAGCTACCTGGTGTTCAACCCCCAGGACCCGTGGTCCAAGCAGCCCGCGGTCCGCAAGGCGGTCGCCCAGGTCATCGACCGCCCGGCGCTCGCCCACAACATCTACAAGGACACCGTCGAGCCGCTGTACTCGATGATCCCCAAGGGCCTGGTCGGCCACACCACGGGCTTCTTCGACCAGTTCGGTGAGCCCAGCACGGCCAAGGCCAAGAAGATCCTCACGAACGCGGGCATCACCGAACGGGTCCCGCTCACCCTCTGGTACACCACCGACCGTTACGGCTCCCAGACGAAGCCGGCCTTCGAGGAACTGAAGCGGCAGCTCGAGGCCTCCGACCTGTTCACCGTCAAGCTCAAGAGCCGCCCCTGGAAGACCTACGCGGCCGGCTACCAGAACGGCGAGTACCCGGTGTTCGGGCGCGGCTGGAACCCCGACTTCCCCGACGCCGACAACTTCATCGCACCCTTCGTGGGTGAGAACAACGCGCTCGGTACTCCGTACGAGACGCCCGAGATCACCGACGAGCTGATCCCCGAATCCCGTCGCGAGAGCGACCGTGGTGCCGTGGCCGCCCAGTTCGAGAGGGCCGAGCAGATCCTCGTCGACGACGCGCGGCTGCTGCCGCTGTGGCAGGGCAAGGCGTTCGTGGCCGCGAACGAGGAGATCTCCGGTGCCGAGAAGGCCATCGACCCGGCGACGATGATGACGATGTGGGAGCTGTCCTGGAAGACCAGCTGGTAGCTCCGCCCCCGGCCTGACGGGCGGCCCGATTGTCAGTGGGCGCCTGTAGGTTCTGTGCTCTGAAGACGGCCGCGTTTCCGCGCGGCCGTCCACGGCCGTACGCACTCTGCGGCCGTGAAGTCAGCGCACAACGGAGGAAGTTCACGTGACCGACACCGCCATGCTGCCCGACTCCTGGCGCGGCGTCCTGGGCGAAGAGCTGCAGAAGCCCTACTTCAAGGAGCTCACCGAGTTCGTCGAGGAGGAGCGCGCGAAGGGGCCCGTCTATCCTCCGCGCGAGGAGGTCTTCGCCGCGCTGGACGCGACGCCGTACGAGCGGGTGAAGGTGCTGATCCTGGGGCAGGACCCGTACCACGGCGAGGGCCAGGGGCATGGCCTGTGCTTCTCCGTCCGTCCGGGCGTGAAGGTCCCGCCGTCGCTGCGCAACATCTACAAGGAGATGCACGAGGAGCTGGGCACCCCGATCCCGGACAACGGCTATCTGATGCCGTGGGCCGAGCAGGGTGTCCTGTTGCTCAACGCGGTGCTGACGGTCCGCGGCGGCGAGGCCAACTCGCACAAGGGCAAGGGCTGGGAGAAGTTCACTGACGCGGTGATCCGGGCCGTGGCCGCCCGGCCTGACCCTGCGGTCTTCGTGCTGTGGGGCAATTACGCGCAGAAGAAGCTGTCGCTCATCGACGCGGAGCGGCACGCCGTGGTGAAGGGCGCGCACCCCTCGCCGCTGTCAGCCAAGAAGTTCTTCGGCTCGCGCCCGTTCACACAGATCAACGAGGCGATCGCAAGGCAGGGGCACGCCCCGATCGACTGGCGGATCCCGGACCTGGGCGCTCCGCTGGAGGTGCGGTGATGATGCTGCGGGCCGGTGGGGGCTGGTCGCTCCCCCACTCTCGGCTTCGCTCGAGCGGTGGGGACCCCCATCGCGGCGGAGCCGCATATGTCACAGCCCCGCGCCCCTATGGGGCGCGGTACCGCACCACACCGGACCTGGCCAGGCCCGTTTAGTTCGCGGTTCCGCCTTGGTTCTGGTTCCCGCGCGGGTGGCGCCGGTGGCCTCAGCCTCCGTACCTCTGCCTGCAGACGGCCGCCTGTGGACTGTCCGCCGTCCAGCCTCCGTACTTTCGGGCCAGTTCGCACACGTCTGGATTCGTCGGGCTCGGCTGGGCCGGGGGGCGGGGGGCGGTGCGCTGTTC
>NZ_JAAKZY010000309.1 GCF_011045015.1 Streptomyces scabichelini
CATTATCGGGGGGTGGGGGCGGGGCGGCTCAGCGGCAGCGGATGCCCGGGGCCAGGAAGCGGCGGTCGGCCGGGGCCAGGAAGGTGTCCCGCTCAGCGACAGTTGTCCGCGGCCTCGATCAGGCGAGCTGCCTCGTCCAGGGCGGCGCGCAGGACGACGGGGTCGGTGGCGAGGTCGGACTCCTCCGGAGAGAGGAGCCAGCCGGAGCCCTCGACAGGCGGCTCGGAGGACTGGGCACCCTCAGCGCCCGCGGCCTCGGTGACGAGACTGACGCCGCGGCCGTCCGTCTGCGTGCAGGTGCTGCCCGGTACGTCCCAGGCGTCGGCCGTGCCCGCGGGCACCAGAAAACCGAGGGTGTCGCAGCTGCCGTCGTGCAGGACGGGGCCGACGGCCTCCGAGGCGCCGCGCCGCAGGATGTCGACGGCCTCCAGTCCCTGCCGCGTCGGGACGGTGACGAGATCGCAGGGGTCCTCGGTCTCCTCACCGCCGGACGGGGACGCCGTCCCGAGCGGCGCACAGGGATCGACGCACTGCCTGGTCTCCATGCCGGCCTCCATCATGGAACCTCTCCTCGATCGAACTCACCGCATGGTTCAACGCCCCGGGGTGTCAACGGCTACGGCAGAACTCAGCCGCAAAGGATGGCAGTTCATGGCAGATCATGGATGAGATATCCGGTTTGTAGCCAAACCACGCGTGGTCGGCTTGTCACAGCGGGTACGTTCTTGCCCGCCGGAAACCGGGTGAGAGGTGATCAACTCGCCCTGATTCCGGCATGGTTCGACGGTTCGCGAGAGAGGGCCCGGCCATGGCGTCGACAACGACGACCTCGTCGTCCCAGTCACCTCGGCCACCGCGGCCGAACCTCGCCTTCCGGGAGCTGCGCGGGCAGCGCTCGCCGGGCGAGTTCGCCGCGGCGGTCCGGCGGGCCGCCCGGGAGATCGGGGAGCGGGTGAGCTGCGACGCGCGCTATGTGGGGCGCGTCGAGGCGGGGGAGATCCGCTGTCCGAACTACGCGTACGAGCGGGTGTTCCTGCACATGTTCCCCGGCCGGACGCTGACCGACCTGGGGTTCGCGCCCCGCGCATCGGTACGTGGAAGAGGGGCGCGTACGACCGACGAGGCGCTCCCTTCACGCACCTCGATCCGGGCGTCTGCCCCACATGAGACGGAAGGGGCGCACGAGCCGTATGACACGCAAGACACGTGCAACATGCACGAGTACCACGATCAGACCGACGAGGAGAGCGACGTGCAGCGTCGCGCATTCATGACGGGCGGTACCGCCACCGTGGCGGCCGCCTCCCTGGGCCCTCTGGGGTTCACGTTCGGCGGCACCGCCGCGGCCGAGGGCCGTCCCGTACACCGGGTCGGCGAGGCCGAGGCGGGTGCGCTCGAAGAGGCCGTACGGCAGATCCGGCTGCTCGACGACCGGCACGGCGCCGACGGGCTGTACCGGAGGGCGGCGGCTCCGCTGCGGGCCGCGTACGCCCTGCTGGACGCGGGGGCAACACGGCGGGCGACCGCCGAGCGACTGCACGCGGGGGCGGGTGAACTGGCCATCTCGGTGGGCTGGTTGGCGCACGACTCGGGGCGCTTCGGCGACGCGCGCTCGCATTACGCAGAGGCACTCGCGACCGCCCGGGTGGCCGGGGATCCGGGCCTGGAGGCGCATGCCTTCTGCAACACGTCCTTCCTGGCGCGTGACGCGGGGCGCCCGCGCGAGGCGGTGCGGGCGGCGCAGGCCGCGCAGCGCGCCGCGCGTCCGCTGGGCTCTGCCCGGCTCCTTTCGCTGCTCTCGCTGCGCGAGGCCGGCGGCTGGGCCGGGCTCGCCGACCGCACCGGCTGCGAACAGGCGCTCGCCCGCGCCCAGGCGCTGTACGACCGCGGGCCCGGTGACGCCGATCCGGAGTGGATGAGCTTCTACGGAGCGGCCGAACTGGCGGGCCTGGAGGCCCAGTGCTGGTCGACACTCGGCGACTGGCCGCGCGCGGCCCACCACGCCCGCCGTGCGGCGCGCCTCCAGGACCCCCACTTCACGCGCAACATCGCGCTCTACACCGCCGAACTCGCCGACGACCTGGCCCGTGCCGGGCACCCCGACGAGGCCGCCGCGGCCGGTCTGCGCGTCCTTGATCTCCTGGACCTGGTGCAGTCGTCACGGGTCCAGACGATGCTCGCGGGAACGGCCCGCGTACTGCTGCCGCATCGCCGAGCCTCCGGGGTGTCGGACTTCCTGGAACGGCACGCGGCACTTCCGCGGACGGCGTAGGGCAGGGGGTTCTCAGGCACGGAGAGGGCACTCAAAGGGGCTTTACGCGGGCGCCTGACCGTTCACGCGGGCAGGTGCCCGCAGTCGTTCCACGTCTCGATCGCGGGCTCTCCGTAGGCCCAGCCGAGCACCGACAGGGACGTCGGGTTGAGGCGGATCCTGGCCGCGAAGTCCAGGTCGAGGCCGAGCCAGCGGGCGCCTATGGAGCGCAGGATGTGGCCGTGCGCGAAGACGAGCACGTCGCGGTCGGCGGAGCGGGCCCACGCGACCACCTCGTCCGCGCGCGCGGAGACCTCGGCGAGGCTCTCGCCCCGGGGCACCCCGTCGCGCCAGATCAGCCAGCCTGGCCGCTCCCCCTGGATCTCGGCGGGCGTCAGGCCCTCGTACGCGCCGTAGTCCCACTCCATCAGCGTGTCCCAGGCGGTCGCCCGGTCGCCGAACCCGGCGAGTTCGCAGGTCTCACGCGCGCGTGACAGCGGACTCGTACGCACCTCGGCCCCGGGAAGCCCGCCGAGCGGCGCCCGCTGCAGGCGCTCGCCGAGCAGCTTGGCGCCGCGCCTGCCCTCCTCCAGGAGAGGAATGTCGGTCCTGCCGGTGTGCTTGCCGGCCAGCGACCATTCGGTCTGTCCGTGCCGGGCCAGCAGGATGCGCGGAGCCATGAATTCAGCCTCTCCGGGTGACTCAGGGATGGATCAGGGATGACCCTCTGGTGGATCGCTCCATCATCGCCGAGGCTTCTCCGGGGCAACCCACTGGGCGATCTCTGCGTCTTCGAGGACCGAGGCGCCCCGTTCAGGCGTTCGCATAGGTTGGACCCAGGGGCGTGGCGCATCGGCCACGGGAGAAGAAGGGGGAGGGCGATCGGATGCGGCGGACCGATGTACCGGGCACCGAGGCGGTCCTGCCCGCCCGGCCCCGCTGGTGGACGGAGCTGCCGCTGATCTTGCTGGTGTACGCCGTGTACTCGGCCGGCCGGCTGCTCGCGCGCGGGAATGTGACCAGTGCCGTCGACCACGGTCTGACCATCCTGCGCGTGGAGAAGATCTTCTACCTCAACGCCGAGCATCCGCTGAACCGCCTGTTCACCCGAGAGCCCTGGCTCGGCATACCGGCCGACTTCTGGTACGCGTCGCTGCACTACATGGTCACGCCCGTCGTCCTGGTGTGGGTCTTCCGGTCCCGGGCCGTGCGCTACCGGGCGGCCCGCACCTGGCTGATGACCTCCACGTTCATCGGCCTGATCGGCTTCACGCTGCTGCCCACCTGCCCGCCCCGGCTGCTGTCCGCGGGGTACGGATTCGTCGACACGATGGCCCAGTACAGCGACTACGGCTGGTGGGGCGGCGAGGCGAGCGCGCCGCGGGGCCTGGGCGGCATGACGAACCAGTACGCGGCGATGCCGAGCCTGCACGTCGGCTGGGCGCTGTGGTGCGGAGTGATCCTGTGGCGGTACGGCGGCACACGGCTCACCAAGGTCGCGGGGGTCGCGTACCCGTTGATCACCACGATCGTGGTGATGGGCACCGCCAACCACTACTTCCTCGACGCGCTCGCGGGCGCCGCCGTGATGGGCGTCGGTCTGCTGCTGACCCGGCCGGTGCTGCGGCTCGCGGACATGGCTCGGGAACGACTCGGTATCCGGCGTCTCGCACCGGACACGACACCGGGCACGGCACCGGTCGGGACACCGGACACGAACCCGGTCACGACATCGGCCACGAACCCGGTCACGACATCGGCCACGACACCAGCCAAGGCATCAGTCACGGTGGGCTCAAGTGGCGCAAGTTCCTCGATTGTCAGTGGTGGATGCCAGACTTCCACGGGTGAGCGAATTCCCCGACAGCGCAAGGTCAGTGCCACCCCCGGCGCCGAGCAGGGAGCCGATCCCGAAGCGAGTCCCGCCGACGCGGGGGACGGCGCTCCGGCACCGGCTCGCTGAGCTGCGCGGTCCGGCGGTTCCCCCACAGCCGCTGGACGCGCGCGCCCTCGCGGCGCTCGCCGCGAACCCCGGCTGCAAGCGACGCGCGATCCTCGACGGCGCGGGGGTGAACAAGGCGGTGCTGGCGAGCGCGCTCGGCTCCCCGTCGGCCTTCGGGCAGTCGCAGTTCGCCTTCATGCGGGGCAATGCCTTCGAGGCCCGGGTCAAGGCCGACGGGGGTGCGGAGCTGCTGCGACTGGTGCACGAGAAGCTGGACGCCGGGGCGGAGCCGCCCGAGACCGGACTCGTTCCCGACCTGGCGGCCGTGGGCCCCGAGGGACGTGCGGCCCGTACGGAACTGGCGCTGCGCGAGGCCACCGGGGCCGCGGCCTGGACGCTGCTCGACCACCCCATGCTCGCCCTGGACGTCGCGGGCTCCCCCGCCTTCCTCGAGCCGGACGCGGTGGTGGTGCATCCCGACGGGAGCTGGACGGTCGTCGAGATCAAGTCCTTCCCGATGCTGGACGGCTCGGCGGACGCGGCGAAGGTGGGCGCGGCCGCGCGACAGGCCGCGGTGTACGTACTGGCGCTGGAGCGGGTCGCGGACCGGCTCACCCCGGTCCCCGAGGTACGGCACTCGGTGCTCCTGGTCTGCCCGAAGGACTTCTCGAACCTCCCCACCGCCTCCGCCGTCGACGTCCGCAAGCAGCGCTCCGTGACCCGCCGCCAGCTGGACCGCCTCACCCGCATCGAGGACATCGCCGACTCCCTCCCGGAGGGCACCTGCTTCGACCCCGACCTCCCCACCAGCGACCTGACCACGGCAGTCGAGTCGGTCCCCGCCACGTACGCCCCCGAATGCCTCTCCACCTGCGAACTCGCCTTCCACTGCCGCGCCCGCTCCCGCGCGGAGGGCGCGGTGACCTCGCTGGGCCGCTCCCTGCGCGCCGAGCTGGGCGGCCTGACGACGGTCGACGACGTACTGGCCGCGGCCCGCGGAACGGCCGGGGATCCGCGGGATCCGGCGGTGGCCGCCTTGCGCAGGGCGGCGGAGCTGCGGACGGAGGCGCTGGGCGGCCAGTCCCTCGACCGTCAGGGTCAGGGGGCTTCATGTCGCTGATCGCCACCCTGGCCCGCCTCGAAGCCGTCGACACCGGCCGGGCGCAGCCCCTCACCACCGTGCGGCACCGGCACTTCTCCGAACGGCCGCTCGTGTTCGTGCCGCTCACCACCGCGGGGGAGGCCGGCGCACCGCTCGGGGCCCTTGTGGGCACGGAGCGGGACGCACCACGGCTCCTCGTCGTGCCGCAGCCGCGGGACCGGGATCTGCGGTTCGCGTTCCTCGCCGAGCTGGCCGACATCGTGCTGCCCTACATCGACTCGTACGGGGAGGCCGTCGAGACCGCCGAGCGCACCGAGACCGACCCGGAGACCGGCAAGCGGGTCAAGGTCGAGGTCGAACTGTGCGCGGACGCACCGCAGTTGATCATGCCGAACCGGGCCGGTGTCGATTTCGTACGGCTCCTCGGGCGCTCCATGCGCTTCCGCCGCACCGCCGAGCAGGACCCGGAGACGCCGCACCCGGCACCCCCGCGCGTACCGCTGCTCGGGCGATGGCTCACGCACTACGGAGAGCGGGCCCGGGTGCCCGGCTCCGCGCTGCTGCTCGCCCTCACGGACGTACTGTCGCGGCACTGGGCCACCGGCCAGAGCAACCTGGAGGACCAGCACCTCGGCGCCCTGCTCGCCTGGATCGACCCGGCCGAGGGCGAGTCCGGCGCCGAGGCCGCGCTGCGGGCCGAGCTCCAGCGGGACGCCAAAGGGCAGCTCCTGTGCCCGCCCGCCGGGCCCGCCACGGACCCGGCGTTCGACAACAAGCTGCTCGCCCCGGCCATCGAGCGCTACGACCGCGCGCGTACGGCACTCGCGGCCGCCGAGGACGGCCTGCAGGCGGACGACCGGCTCGGTGAACTCACCGCCGCCGAGCGCGAGATCCGCGCCCTCGTCGAGAGCCGCACCCGCCCCACCTGGGACGCGGTGTGGCGCGGCCTCGACCTCCTGCGCGCGCTGCCCGAGGGCGCCCACGCCGCCGACCGGTGGACCCGCGACCGCTGGTCGTTCACCGGCCACCGGGACCGCGTCCTCGCCGGTGAGCCCCCGCAGCCGCGCCGCGACGACGCGGTCACCGCCGCGAACAAGCTGGCCACGCGCGAGCGCGAACAGGCGCGCCTGGAAGCCCAGGAAGCCCTCGACGATCCACTGGTCATGGCCGGACGGCGGCTCGCCGGAGAGGCCTTCGCGGGCGAGGTCACAGACGTCGTCATGGCGTACAGCGAGAGCAAGCGCCCCAGCCCGCGCCCCCTCGTGACGGTCCGCACGGACGACCGGCCGCACCTCGCCGAGCGCGCCAAGGTCTACCGCTCGCTGGGCGGAAAGCCGCAGGCGGCGGAGTTCGTCGAGTACGTCGAAGGCGCATACGGGGACGACGGTGCATACGAGGACGACGGTGCCGCGGCCTCGGTCGTCCTGCGCGTCGTCGACAAGATGGGCCGCGGCAAGGAGCCCGAAGCCGGCTCCGTCCCCGAGAAGGGCGACCTCGTCTGCTTCACGCTCTTCGAGCACGAGCAGCGGGGCGGCGCGAAGCTGCCCGACCCGGAGGAGACACCGTGGACACACGGCGGGCCGCCGGGTGAGGCGACTCAGCCACCGGCCGACCCGGTGACCGAGGAGGACGTCCTGTGACCACCGTCCAGCCTCCCAGGGCATCCTTCAGGGAATCGTTCGACCCCGGCGCCGAAGCCGGCCGCGCCACTGACGCGATCCTGCGCGACACCCTGCACGGGACGCACCGCGGAGTCGTCGTGGACTCGCCGCCCGGCGCCGGCAAGTCGACGCTCGTCGTCCGGGCTGCGCTCGAACTGGCCGACGCCGGACGCCCATTGATGATCATCGCGCAGACCAACGCGCAGGTCGACGACCTCGTCCTGCGTCTCGCCGAGAAGAACCCCGAGCTGCCCGTCGGCCGTCTGCACAGCAGCGACCCGGACCCGTACGACAAGGCGCTCGACGACCTGCCGAACGTCCGCAAGTCCGCCAAGGCCGGGGACCTCTCCGGTCTCGACGTCGTGATCTCGACGGCCGCCAAGTGGGCGCACGTCAAGGGCGTCGAGCCCTGGCGGCACGCGATCGTCGACGAGGCGTACCAGATGCGCTCGGACGCACTGCTCGCCGTCGCCGGGCTCTTCGAGCGGGCGCTGTTCGTGGGCGACCCGGGCCAGCTGGACCCGTTCGCGATCGTCGGCTCGGAGCAGTGGGCGGGCCTGTCGTACGACCCGTCCGCGTCCGCCGTGACGACGCTCCTCGCCCACAACCCCGAGCTGCCCCAGCACCGGCTGCCGGTGTCCTGGCGGCTCCCGGCGTCGGCGGCGCCGCTGGTCTCGGCGGCGTTCTACCCGTACACCCCGTTCCGCAGCGGCACGGACCACGACGACCGGCGCCTGGACTTCGCGGTCCCGTCGGACGGTTCGGGCCCCGACCGGGTCATCGACGAGGCGGCCGAGACGGGCTGGGGCCTGCTGGAACTCCCGGCGCGCCACACACCTCGTACGGACCCCGAGGCGGTACGCGCACTCGCCCAGGTCGTACGCCGCCTCCTGGACCGGGGCGGCGCGGCCACGTCGGAGCGGTCCGACGGCCCCACCCCCCTCACCGCCGATCGCATCGCCGTCGGCACGGCCCACCGCGATCAGGCGGCGGCGGTCCGCTCGGCCCTCGCGGAGCTGGGCGCCGGGGACGTGACCGTCGACACGGCGAACCGTCTCCAGGGCCGCGAGTACGACGTCACCGTCGTCCTGCACCCCCTCTCGGGCCGCCCCGACGCGACGGCCTTCCACCTGGAAACGGGCCGCCTGTGCGTCCTGTCCTCCCGCCACCGCCACGCCTGCATCGTCGTCTGCCGCGCCGGAGTCACCGACCTCCTGGACGACCACCCCGCCACGGAACCGGTCCAGCTCGGCGTCACGGTGAAGTTCCCGGACGGCTGGGAGGCGAACCACGCGGTGCTGGCGCACCTGTCGGAACACCGGGTGCCATGGCACCCCTGACCGGAACGGCGGCCGGGCAGAGCCCCGCAGGCCCACTTGCGCAGGCAAGAGACAATGGACGGTGGCCCACCCACACGGACGGGCCGTCCACCGTACGAGGAGGAGAAGTCATGGCGGAGCCCACGCCGCGTCGGAACGAGCCGCGGCTTCGCCCCGCGCCCCTGCTCTTCGAGCCCGCGGAGGCTGCCTCCGACCCGGAGCACTTCTTCGATCTGGAGTCGATCGACGATCCACGGGCGCTGCTGGCCCGTGCCACGGAGCTGACGCACGCGTTCCGCGCGGCCACCGACCGCGCCGTCGAGTTCCAGGCGATCGCCGCCGCGCAGCTCGCCGACCCCCGCCGGTTCGACCGGCTCACGCCGGCCGACATCGCCGAGCGCGCGGAGTGGACCGAGGACTACGCGAAGCGCATGGTCGAGTACGGCCGGGAACTGCTCAGCGGGACGAACGGCAAGGGACTCGGACACGGAATCGGCGACCTCACCTGAGCCGGGGCACGAGGCCGGGGAACGTGGCCGGAGGAACGAGGCCGGGGCAGCACGAGCCGGGGAATGAGCCGGGGCACGGGGCCGGAGGAACGAGGCCGGGGACAACACGAGCCGGGGCACGGGGCCGGAGGAACGAGGCCAGAGGAACGAGCCGGGGGAACGAGACCTGGTGAATGAGCCGGGGAAAGACCGTCGGGCATATGCCGGGCAGGCAAGCTACCCCACTCGCACCCCTCCTGTCCCGATTTCCGGCGACCCACAGAAACCGGGCACTCACCGCCGGTAGATCTATGCGCCATGAGCGGCATGAGCAGCACACGGAATCCGGCCCGCACCGTCCCGCAAGGTGCCCTCACCCTCACCTCGGGCGGAGCCGCCTGGCTCGCGTCCGCGGCAAAGCACGGCACGCCGACCGTCCGGGAGGACCGGCCCAGCGCTCCGGTGATCCTCCCCTGCGGCTCCGCCTTCGACGTCGTCAACGCCCCCGCGCTCTTCGGCCGCCACATGCTGGACCGGTTGTGGGGCGAGGGACCGGGCTCCGGCCCGGTGGCCGCATACCGGGGGCGGATGCTCCTGTTCACCACCCCCGGCACCGCGCAGCGTCTGCCCGCGCTCCTGAAGTGGGAGGAGTGGGGCTCCGACGGCGGCGCGGGCCGCAGCCGCGCGATCCCGCCCCTGCTCTGCCACGGAAGTGGCGACGCGGTGACCGTCCCACCCGCGACCGTCCCGCCCACGAGTACCGCATCCACACCCACACCCACGACCGCCCGCTGGCTGGTCGCCCCCGACACCCGCCGGCCCTGGCTGCCCGGCCCCGAGGTCCTGCTCTGGGCGGCCGTACGTGCAGCTCGGGCGGCCCGGATATCGATTTTTCCTCCCGCCGACCATGGTGCTAAGGTCTACGACGTCAGCAAGCGCCGCTAGCTCAGTTGGTTAGAGCAGCTGACTCTTAATCAGCGGGTCCGGGGTTCGAGTCCCTGGCGGCGCACAGACGGTGAGAAGCCCCTCGCGGAAGCGGGGGGCTTTTCGCGTACCCGGCTCACCCGCTGGAGACCGTCACCGTCCACGCCCCCGAAGCCGTGCGGTTCTCCACCTCGATCCGTACGCCCTCCCCCGGCACCGTGAAGCTCTCCCCGAGCCCGATCGGCGCGTCCGCGAGCGGCGGATAGACCGAGTCTTCCCAGCAGGCGGCGGAGGCGGGGTGCGCGTCGAGGACCTCGATGGGCCCGCTGCCGGACACGGTCTCGCTGCGTACGCGATAGACGAGCACCCCCTGCGAACAGACCGCCCCGTCGTTCCCGACCCGCCCCCGCGCCTCGAAGGCGATCACGCTGTCCCGCCCGGTGCGCACCACGGCAAGCTTCGTCCCACGAAGCTTGCCGTGGTGCGCACCGGGCGGGACCCGTC
>NZ_JAAKZY010000030.1 GCF_011045015.1 Streptomyces scabichelini
CTTTTTTTGTTTTTTTTTTTTAACAAGCAGAAGACGTCAGACGAGATCAGGGAGAGTCTCGTGGGCTGGGAGATTTGTATAGGAGACGGGGGCGGGGGCGGGCCGAGGTGTTACGCGAGAGTTTCGGAGCACTACCGGATCGGCGTCCAGCATCAAACCGAGATCTGTCCATGCGATAAGCGCATCAATGCAAGCGGGCGATTCCTTTTCTCGTCCGCCATGGAGGCCACCACCCTGCGTCAACTGGCGTCGTACGCGGCCGTCGCCCGGGCCGCGAGCTGCACCGCGGCCGCCGCAGAGATGCACATGTCACATCTGTGTAGAGGCTGCCGTGCCCCTGCCGACCGGAGGGCGATACCCCGCCGGGTGGCTGGAGCTGCCGCCCGACAGGCTGCGGGGACGCTCCGGAGCTTTAGGGTCGAGGCGCGGTAAGAGTCGGGCGGTGGGGACGAAGGTGAGGCGGCGGGCACGTGATCCGGGTAGTGGTGGTGGACGACGAGGCTCTGGTCCGGTCGGGTTTCGGGCTCATTCTGGGCGCGTCCGACGACATCGAGGTCGTCGCGACCGCGAGCGGCGGCGACGCCGTGGAGACCGTCCGCCGGGAGCGGCCCGACGCGGTGCTGCTGGACATCCGGATGCCGGACGTCGACGGGCTGACCGTGCTGCGCGAGCTGCGGACGATGCCGGATGCTCCCGTCGTGGCGATGCTGACGACGTTCGACGCCGACGAGTACGTCCTGACCGCGCTGCACTCCGGCGCCGCCGGTTTCCTGCTCAAGGACACCGAGCCGGAACAACTCGCCCACCTGGTACGCACCCTGGCCGCGGGCGGTGTGGTGCTGTCCCCCAAGGCGTCGCGCACCCTGCTGCACAGCCACCCCCGCACCGAGGCGGCCGTCGACAAGGAGGCGGCCCGCGTCCGGCTGCTCACCGCCCGCGAGCGCGATGTCCTCGTCCTGGTGGCGGAGGGCCTGTCGAACGCCGACATCGGGGCGCGCATCCACCTGGGTGCCGGCACTGTGAAGGATCACGTCAGCGCGATCCTCACGAAGCTGCGGGTGACCAGCCGGGTACAGGCCGCGCTGCTGGCGCAGCGGGCCGGACTGCTCGACGAGCGCCCGCAGCCGGAGGCCAGACGATGAATCGCGCACGCGCCCTGCGGGAGCGGGTGCCCGCGCCGGTCGTCGACCTCGTCCTGGTGACGGTGGCGGCCGTTGACGTATGGCTGATGTTGTGGGACGACACCCGTCCCGGCGTCGCGCTGGCCACGCTCGGCTGCGCCGCGTTGGCCTTCCGGCGCAGGTTCCCGTTCGGCGTCTTCCTGCTCACCCTGCCCATCGCGCTGATGCAGGATATCGCCGTCGCCCCGCTCGTGGCGCTGTTCACCCTGGCCGAACGCTCCCGCAACCGCCGTCTCCTGGCGGGGTGCGTCGCCCTGGCCGCCGTGGCGAGCAGCACTCCGTGGCCCCTGGCCAGTTTCTCCGAGGTCGGCCGGACCATGACGCTGATCGACTTCGTGTACAGCCTGGCCACCGCTGTCGCCCCGGTCCTCTTCGGGCAACTCCTCCAGGCACATCGGGACTTGGCGCGGCGGCTGGCGGAGATCGAGGAAGCCAGGGAGCACGAGCGGGCCCTGCACGCCCAGGCCGTGCTGGCCCGCGAACGCGCCCAGCTGGCCCGTGAGATGCACGACGTGGTCTCCCACCAGGTCAGCCTGATCGCCGTACAGGCCGGAGCGATGCAGGTCGCCGCCAAGGAGCCGAACGCCAAAGAGGCCGCCCGCACGATCCGTTCCCTGAGCGTCACCACACTCGACGAACTGCGCACCATGGTCACGCTGCTGCGCGCCTCCGGCGGCCGAGCCACCGAGCTGACTCCTCAACCCACCCTGGTCGACCTGCACAAACTCGTGGAATCAAGCGGCACTCACGCACAGCTGAAGGGTGAACTCCCGCCCACCGTGGGCACACCGGCGCAACGAGCCCTCTACCGCACGGTCCAGGAGGCGCTGACCAACGTCCGCAAGCACGCCCCCGGCGCCACGGCCTGCGTCGAGCTGTGGCAGAACGGCGACCACGTCGGAGTGACCGTCACCAACACCCCGCCCACGCGTCCCTCCCTGTCCCTCCCCGGATCACAACACGGCTTGGTCGGCCTGCGGGAACGAGCCGACATCCTGCGCGGCACCCTGGAGGCGGGCCCGACCACTGAAGGCGGCTACCGGGTGGGGCTGCGGATTCCCCTCAGCGCGGACTGAGATCGCTCAGGAGGTCGTGCTGCCTCGCACTCGGCCGGTCGGGCCGGTCGGGCTGCTCGGCCCGTCCGGCGCGGTGACGCGGAACGAAAGGTGCGCACCGCGCGACCTTCCCCCCTCTGTATCGAGTTCGCCGACTCACCGGCCGGTGGACAACTGACAGGAAGGACCCTGAACAAGTACGTGGTCACCGAGCGGGCCGTCATCAACGCACCCGTAGGCACCGGATTCACCCCGCTCACGAAGCACGGAACGGGCGACCAGGATGCGGCTGTCCGCGGCACACACCTCGCCCTGGTTGGCGAAGATTCCGACCGCCACTCCCTGCGCGGCTCCGGCCGGATCGGCGTCCCCGAAGACGATCTGAGGGCTCTTGCCGCCGAGTTTCAGGGTCGTGCGCCGAAATCACTTCGCGGCCGCCACGGCCACCTTGAATCCCGTCTCGGGGCTTCCGGTGAACGAGATCTTGTCCACCCCCGGGTGATCGAAGGGCGCCTGCGCCGTCACGGCTCCGAGCCCCGGAAGCACACTGAACGCCCCCGGCCGGGAAGCCGGCTTCCTCGATCAACGACGTGAGGAGAAGTGAGGTGAGGGGCGCGTCCTCCGGCGGCTTCAGGACGACGGCGCACCCCGCGGCGAGCGCGGGCGCGATCTTCGAGCATGCGGCTGGCGGAGAGCAGGTACGGGCCGAGGGGGGGGCATTCGCGACGAATCCCGCCCGGTCCTGGGAGCCGATCACGTGCTTGCCGAGGGTGTCGGTGACGAAGTCCTCGGTGCGGATACGGGTCTGAGTTCCGGTCAGCAGGGAGGGCACGAGTTCGACGAGGCCCAGGACCGGCACCGGTTGAGGAAGTGGACGCCGATGACCTGCTCGGGCCGCCCGGAAGCCATACCGAGCGCGACCACGTCCAGTCGTTCTGGGCGGCAGGGGTGGCGGACGAGGACGAAAGGGCGGCCATGGAGCCTCACTCCCTGACTGAAGCGGGCAGGGGACCGCGTCAGCGGTAGGCAGCCTGGCCGATGACCGGGGCGTGGATCTCGCTGGCGCCTTCGTAGGTCAGGACTACTCCGGTAATTGACAGGGTACGAACGTACCTCTTAACGTACCCAAATCCGGGACGACGCCGGCAGCTCAACGAGGAGCACCGATGCAGCACCTGTACGACATAGATGTCCAGGTTCCGATGCGTGACGGCGTAGCCCTCGCCGCCAACGTGTGGCATCCGGCCGAGGGACAGGCTGCGACCCTGCTCGTGCGCCTGCCGTACGGCAAGGACGTGATGGGCTTCGGCCAGTCAGCCATCCCCGACCTGCTGGCTCTGGTGGAGGCCGGGTACGCGCTGGTGGTGCAGGACTGCCGGGGCACCCACCGCTCGGAAGGCGAGTTCGTTCCTCATATGGCCGACCGGGCCGACGGCGAGGACACCGTCGCCTGGATCGCCGACCAGCCGTGGTCGGACGGCACGGTGGGCATGTACGGGCCGTCCTACCTCGGGATGGTCCAGTGGGAAACCGCCGTGACCGGCGCCCCCGCCCTCAAGGCGATCGCGCCGACCTTCACCTCGATCGACAACTACGAGGCGCCCTGGTACTCCGCGGGCGGTGCGCTGTCACTGAGCCTGGTCACGATGTGGAACGTCATGATGTACGCGGCCGACGCGCAGCGTTCCCTGGCGGCCGGCGAGGACACCCTGTCCCAGCTGCAGCAGCTCGGTCAGGCGGCCCTGTTCCCCGAGCCTCTCAACGAGGTGCTGCCGATGGCCGAGGTTCCGGTCCTGGCGGCGTACGGCAAGTGGTGGGACGACTGGATGGCCCACCCTTCCCACGACGGGTACTGGGACGCCATGGAGCTCACGCCCGAGCTCAAGAACGTCATGGCCCCGGCGCTCAACATCGGCGGCTGGTACGACCTCTACATCGGCCAGACCGTCCGCACCTACACCACCGCCCGTCGGCAGGCGGGCAGTGCGCAGGCGCGCGAGGGGCAACGGCTGGTCATCGGTCCGTGGGATCACATGTCCGCGAGTGGCGTCTATCCCGACCGCTCCTTCGGCCCGCTGGGCAGTGCCCAGATGATGGGCCTGACCGGCCTGCATGTGAAGTTCTTCGACCGCTGGCTCCGCGGCGACACCACCGCTCTCGACGACGTGGCGCCCGTGAAGATCTTCGTCATGGGCATCGACCAGTGGCGCGACGAGCAGGAGTGGCCGCTGCCCGACACGAGGTGGACCGACTTCCACCTGACGAGCGCCGGTCACGCCAACACAGCGGGCGGCGACGGCGTGTTGACGACCGAGCCGCCGACCGGCGCCGGGCACGACACCTACCTCTACGACCCGCGCCGCCCGGTTCCCACGGCCGGCGGGGCGTCCATGCCGACGACACCGGGATTCTGCGGCCCGGTCGACCAGCGGACCGTCGCCGCCCGCGAGGACGTCCTGTGCTTCGCCGGCCCCGTGCTCGAGGAGCCTGTCGAGGTCACCGGTCCGGTCAGCCTCACCCTGTTCGTGTCCTCCTCAGCGGTGGACACCGACTTCACCTCCAAGCTCGTCGACGTCTTCCCCGACGGCAAAGCGATCAACCTGTGCGACGGGATCCTGCGCGCCCGCTATCGAGGCGGCCTCTCCGCAGAAGAACTGATGGAGCCCGGCACGGTCTACGAGATCACCATCGACATGACGGCCACCTCCAACGTGTTCCTTCCCGGTCACCGCATCCGCGTGGACGTCTCCAGCAGCAACTTTCCGCGCTACGACCGCAACACCAACACCGGAGGCGTCATCGCCCGTGAGGGCGAGGAGCAGATGATTCCCGCGGTCAACCACATCCATCACGGGCCGAGCCACCCCAGCCGTCTGGTCCTGCCGGTCATCGACCGGAAGGACCAGGCATGAGCGCCGCCGACCGGGTCGCCGAGTTGACCGCACGATTCGCGGCTTCTTCCCTCGATGTGGCCTGGCTGCTGTGCGACCAACACCCCGCCGAACGCCCGGCGTTCACTGTTGTCGATGCCGCTGGCGGGGCTTCCACGCTCACCTACGGCGAGCTTGCCGCTGACTCGCACCGCTATGCCAGGGCGCTGCAGGGCCTTGGCGTCGGTCCGGGTGACAGGGTGTCGACCCTGATGGGCAAGAGCACCGACCTGGTCACCGTCATCCTGGCGATCTGGCGGCTCGGTGCGGTCTACGTGCCGCTGTTCACCGCGTTCGCTCCCCAGGCCATCGCCCTGCGCCTGGAAGGCTCCGGTGCGCACGTCGTGGTCGTCGACCCGGACCAGCGCCACAAACTCGACCCGGGCCCCGACATGCCGGACGACCCTCAGCGCCGTGTCGTCGTCACCGGAACCGGCACGTCGCGCGGTGACGTGTCGCTGGCCGACCTCGTCGCGGCCGCGTCGCCGGAGCCGGTGCCCGCCGTCACCACGAGCGGGGACGGACCGCTGGTGCACATGTTCACCTCCGGCACCACCGGTAAGCCCAAGGGGGTTATCCACCCCGTCTCCTACATCGCCGGATGGCAGGTCTACCTGGAGTACGGTCTCGGCGTCACCCAGGACAGCAGCTACTGGTGCGCCGCCGACCCCGGCTGGGCCTACGGGCTGTACGCGGCCATCGTCGCTCCGATGGCCGCCGGCATTCCCAGCCTGCTGCTGTCCGGCGGGTTCTCCGCCGAGACGACCTGGCGCACCCTGGTCGACCACCAGGTCACCGACTTCGCCGCCGCCCCGACGGTGTACCGGGGACTGCGCTCCTCGCCGGTGCCCGTGCCCCATGGACTGCACCTTCAACGGGCGTCCAGCGCTGGCGAGCCACTGACCCCCGAGGTCAACGAGTGGGCCGGCTCCGCGCTCGGCCTCGCCGTGCACGATCACTTCGGCCAGACCGAGGTCGGCATGCCCTTGGCCAACCACCACCATCCCGAACTCGCCCGCCCCCTCAAGGCCGGATCGATGGGCCGGCCACTGCCCGGCTGGAGCGTCACCGTCCTGGCCGACGAGAAGGACGAGCCCGCCGAACCAGGCGTGCTCGGCCGGGTCGCGATCGACGTCGCCGCCAGCCCGCTGATGACCTTCCGCGGCTACCAGATCCCAGGGCAGAGCGATGCCAAGTTCACCGCGGACGGCCGCTGGTACCTCACGGGCGACGCCGGGCGCATCGACGCCGACGGCGACTTCTTCTTCTCCTCCCGCGACGACGACGTCATCATCATGGCCGGCTACCGGATCGGGCCGTTCGAGATCGAGAGCGTCCTCGCCCAGCACCCCGCAGTCGCCGAGTGCAGTGTCATCGGCGCACCCGACGACGTCCGCGGCGAGGTCATCGAGGCGTACGTCGTCGTCCGCGACGGCCACGACGCCTCGCCGGAACTGGCCACCGAACTCCAGCTGCTGGTCAAGACCCGCTACGCCGCCCACGCCTACCCGCGCACGATCCACTTCATCGACGCCCTGCCCAAGACGCCCAGCGGCAAGACCCAGCGCTACCTGCTGCGCAATCGCCGCCGCACCGAACTTTCCAGCCGAGAGGCACAGTGACCACCGACACGGATCCCCTCATCGTCGAGCAACGCGGCCCCGTCCGGTGGCTGTGGCTCAACCGGCCGGAGCGGCGCAACGCCCTCGATATCACCCTCATCGAGGCCCTGAACAAGCAGATCACCAGCGCCGAGGCCGACCCCGGCACCGCGGTGATCGCCGTGGCGGGCAGGGGACCTAGCTTCTGTGCCGGCGGGGACTTCCACCAGTTCCTCCAGCTGCACGAGCGGGGCGAGAACCCGGTCGGCTTCCTGGCCGACGTGTCGGCCTGCTTCAGCCGCATCGCGGCCAGCCCGAAACCCTGGGTCGCCGTGCTGCACGGTCACGCCGTCGCCGGGGGCCTGGAACTCGCACTCGCCTGCGATGTCGTCGTCGCCGCCGACACCACCCTCATCGGCGACGGTCACGTCAAGCAACGGCTGGTACCGGCCGGCGGGTCAAGCGTCCGGCTGCCCGGTGCGGTCGGACGCGGACTGTCACGCTGGCTGTTGCTCACCGGCGAGCTGCTGCCCGCCACCGCCTTCGCGCACACCGGCTGGATCCACGCGATCGTGCCCGCAGCCGACCTCGACGCCACCGCCATGCGCGTCTGCCGCCAGCTGGCCGACCGCCACAGCCCCGCCCAGCAACGGCTCAAGGCGCTGCTGCACCGGATCGACGGTGCCGCCCCCGAGGACGCCCTGCGCGAGGAACTGGCCACCTTCGCCGACAACTGGACGGCCAGCTCCGTGGCCGACGCACTGCGCGCCTTCCTCGCACCTCACACCACCACGAAAGCGGACACCGAGTGAATCGCTACCACGGACGGGTCGTCGCCATCACCGGGGCCGCACAAGGGCTCGGCCTCGCCATGGCGACCCGATTCGCCGCCGAGGGCGCCCACGTCGCACTGGCCGACGTCAACGAATCGGCCCTCACCGACGCCGCCGACACCATCGTCCAGACCCACGACGACGCGAAACTGCGCACCGACGTGGTGGACGTGACCGACTCGGCCCAGGTCGATGCCTGGATCGCCGGTGTCACTGCCGATCTCGGCCGTCTCGACGTGCTGGTCAACAACGCCGGCATCATCCGCGACAACCGTGTCGAGGACATCACCGACGACGACTGGCACGCGGTCATCGACGTCAGCCTCACCGGCGGCTTCCACTGCGCCCGCGCCGCGTTCGGCCCCATGAAACGGCAGGGCTACGGACGCATCGTCAGCTTCTCCTCCATGTCATGGCGCGGGAACTTCGGCCAGACCAACTACGTGGCCGCCAAGGCCGGCATCGTCGGCATGACCCGCACCCTTGCCCTTGAGGGCGCCCGCCACGGCATCACCGCCAACGCCATCGCACCCGGCCTCATCGACACACCCATGCTCGCCTCCATGAACGGCCCGGCACGCGACAAACTCACGAACAAGATCCCGATGCGCCACACCGGCAGGCCCGAGGACATCGCCGAAGCCGCAGCCTTCCTCGCCAGCGAAGCCGCCGGCTACATCACCGGCATCGTCCTGGACGTGGACGGTGGCATCTCCATCGGATCCTCCATCCGGTAACCGCGAACCTGGCGGACGAGCAGGTGATCAGCCGCTGCATGAGCCTTCGTCGTGGTCCTCATCGATGTCGACTGCGGTCTGTTGCTGCTGCGGAAACATCGCCTGCGAGTTCCGACACCCTTGTCTGAACGTCGCTCACGGGGACAGTCCAGAGGGGTACGTTAGGCGGTACGTTAGTACCCATTTGCAAGGGTCGGCCTTCCGGCCCGGCCGACCACCCGCCGCTTCCGGCGGAGGCGCTCATGGGAGACTGCTGCGGTGACGGCCCAAACTGACTCGCGTGACCGACGCCCGCGCCGCACGGCGCGCAGACGGGTCGTCGACACACGCCGGCGGGACGAACTGCTGCGCCAGGCCGAGACGATCATCCTGACCGAAGGCTTCACCGCGGTGACCATGGATGAGCTCGCCCAGCGACTGGGGTGCTCCAAGGCGACGCTGTACAGCCTCGCCTCCACGAAGGAGCAACTGGTCCTGGCGGTCACCCGCGCCTTCTTCCGGGACGCGACAGCCGAGATCGAGGAGGCTGTCCAGGCCGAGCCCGACCCCAGGCAGCGGATCCGGGTCTATCTCGCCGGCGTCGGCACGGCCATGCGCCGGCATTCCAACGCCTTCTACGACGACATGGTGGGCTACGAACCGACGGCGCAGATCTACCGCACGAACTCCGCCGCAGCGGCGCGCCGGGTTCACGAAATGATCGAGGAGGGCGTGCAGACCGGCGCTTTCCGCGCGCTCAACGGTCATTTCGCCGCCCAGGTCGTGGCGGTCACCATCGATGCGGTCCAGTCGGGGGTCCTCCTGGAGAGGACCGGCCTGACCGCCGGCGACGCCTTCTCCGAGCTGGGGGACCTCCTGCTGGACGGGCTCAGTTCGGAGCAGGGCGCATTCGAGCCTCCTTCCACAGCTGTGCGCTCGCCCAGGGACCAGGCCTAGGCGTGGCCTAGGCGCCCAGGTAAAGCCCGGGCAAGGGGCGCACCTCGCGGATCGTCTCTGACAGGCACCCCCCATATCCAAAACGACGTGCGCGAGCCCACATCCCCGAAGGCGCCCGCTGGCCAGACATGGTGCGCAGAAGCGACACCGGATCCGCTGGGTGGGACCACTCCACCAGGCAGAGACCGCCGATCCATGGATAAGCCGTCCTCTCCCGCCCCTGCGCGGGCGCTCCTACGGTCGAGCTGCGGGCGCTCACCGGCCCGCCGTACCGAAGGAGTAAGACCCTCATGAAGATGACCGGCAACACGATCCTGATCACCGGCGGAACCTCGGGCATCGGGCTCGGTCTGGCCCTGCGTCTGCACGAGGCCGGCAACAAGGTGGTCGTCGCCGGCCGGCGCAAGGAACTCCTCGACGAGATCACGGCCGAGCACCCGGGCATCGACGCGCTCGTCCTCGATGTCGCGGACCCCGACTCGATCGCCCGGGCCCGTGAGACCGTGGCGGCGAGCCACCCGGGGCTGAACGTCCTGGTCAACAACGCCGGCATCATGCTGCGGGAGAACCTCCTGGACCCGGCCGAACTCCCGGTCGCCGAGGATCACGTCGCGACCAATCTGCTCGGCACGATCCGGATGACGTACGCCTTCCTGCCGCTGCTGGCGGGCAAGGACGACGCGGTCGTCATGAACGTCACCTCGTCGCTGGCGTTCGTCCCGTATCAGAGCACCCCGACCTACAGCGCGACCAAGGCCGCGCTGCACTCCTTCTCCGAGAGCCTGCGCATCCAGCTCGCCGGTGCTGACGCCGGCGTTCAGGTGATCGAGGTGGTCCCGCCGGGCGTGCGCACGACCCTGATGGGCCAGCAGGACAGCGACCAGTCCATGCCGTTGGACGACTTCCTCACCGAGACCTTCGACCTGCTGCGCGAGCAGCCCGACGCGAAGGAGCTGGTCGTCGAGCGCGCCCGGTTCATCCGCGACGCGCAGGCCAACGGCTCCTACGACGACGTCCTCACCATGATCAGCGGCAGCTGACCGACCCGTAACGACCGACGCGGAACAACAGCACGCGGGCGGGTACGTTGGGCGTCCTCGACGGAGGACCATCGCCGCAGGCCGTCTTCCAGGCCGTCGGCCTGCGGCGCACCGCCGACAGCCGGCGCATTTACCAGCGGCTCATGGAGCTCACGTGATCATCGGGTCGTCTCTCTGCGCGCGCCGCGGCGTCGGCCGTACGAGCGGGCTTCGCGCGGATGGGAGAGGACTGCTCAGCCATGGATCGGTGGTCCCTGGATAGCCGGGCGGGATGCGGCGAGGATGGGGGCATGGACAAGAAGGAACTGGCGGAATTCCTGCGTCACCGGCGTGAGACGCTGCGCCCCCGCGATGTCGGGCTGGTCGAAGGGCCGCGCAGGCGTACGCAGGGGCTGCGCCGCGAGGAGGTCGCGCAGCTCGCCGGCATGTCCACCGACTACTACGCCCGGCTGGAACAGCAGCGAGCTCCGCAGCCCTCCGTCCAGATCACCACGGCTCTCGCCCGGGCACTGCGGCTGACCCCGGACGAACGCGACCATCTCTTCGTCCTCATCGGCCACAACGCCCCGGCCCGCTTCCACCGCTCCGAACACGTCAGCCCGACGCTGATGCGGGTCCTGGACCGCTTGGACGACTCCCCGGCCATGGTGCAGACCGACTTGTTCGACACCCTCGCGATGAATCCGTTGGCCGTGGCGCTGCTCGGCGACCAGACCCGCCACACCGGTCTGGCCAGCAGTGGCTACTACCGCTGGTTCATGGACCCGGCCGAGCGTCTGATGGTTCCCGAGGAGGCCCGCGAACGCCACGGCCGCGCCCAGGCGGCACGCCTGCGGGCCGCGCTGACCGCCGGCAGCGACACCCCCCGAGCCGCCCGGATCCTCGCCGAACTGCAGGAACACAGCCCCGAGTTCGTCCGCATGTGGGAACTTCAAGAAGTCGCCCAACGCTACGAGGACTGCAAGACCATCCTCCATCCCGAACTCGGCCGCATCGACGTCGACGCCCAGGTTCTGTTCACCGAGAACCGCGCTCAGACCCTGGTGGTGCTGACCACTCGCCCCGGCACGGAGAGCCACAGCAAGCTCGAACTGCTCTCCGTCGTTGGGCACAAGCAGCTCACCCCTTGACGTCCTGGGCCGGGGAACAGGTCAGGGCTCGGCGCGGGAGGGCCGGCGTCCCGCAGCTGGACGAACTGCTTGCCCTTGCCGGATCCGGCGAACCATGTCGCTGGCGGCTTACCCAACCGCACGTCCAGTTCTGAGGGGCCGGGACACAGCAATGGGCCGGGAAGGCTCGACCCTCCGGAGCCCGGGAGACGTCGCCCGCCGGCGCAGAGACAGCCAGGATTAGTCCCTCATGCACTGTTTTGTGGATGGAGAATCCTATAAACCTGGGAATTCACTGAGCATTCGGCGCGCACATTCGTATCTGAGGACGTGCTCCCCCATGCCGGAAGTCCTGCCGGCTCCGGAGATGTCCTTGAGAGGCCTGATGAGACGCAACACGCGAAAAAGATCGAAGACTGCCCGCCGGGCGGTAGGCGCGGCGGCCGCACTGGCCATAGGGGCCGGTGGACTGGCGGCCGTCAACATCTACGCCTCGGCCGACGAAACCAGCGCGCCGAAGGGCACTGCCCAGAACCAGGCGCTCGCGGCCGGCACCTCCACCATCGACTGCCCCGACGTCGGCCAGCAGTTGAC
This sequence comes from Streptomyces scabichelini, assembly GCF_011045015.1. Classification (GTDB taxonomy): domain Bacteria; phylum Actinomycetota; class Actinomycetes; order Streptomycetales; family Streptomycetaceae; genus Streptomyces; species Streptomyces scabichelini. The sequence goes on from NZ_JAAKZY010000030.1 coordinate 12,017, forward strand.
ATCAGTGCCCGCCAAGGCGAAGGCCCAGGTCGACAAGGAACTGGCACTCCTCGACAAGCAGATATCCGAGGCATACCAGCGCCTTTCCACCTCCCAGAAGGCGATTCAGCAGGACCCCAACTTCGCCCAGAACGCGATCGTGGGCCCGCTGAAGGACAAGCGGAAGGCGACGCTCGACCGGATCACCATCGCCATCGGCCGTGTGGCAGCCAAGCCGCAGGGCCTTGACGCTTTGGCGGCCTGCACGCTCCGTACCACCGGCAACCAGCCCGCCGCCGGTCAGGGCGGCAACAACCAGGGTGGCAACAACACCAATGCCGGCGGGACCGGTAACGGTCCGGTCGCCGCTGACTTCGTGGACATCACCAAGGTGAAGTCCAATGTGCGCACGCCGGCCAAGTCGGCGAAGGCTTCAAAGGGTGTCTTCGTCAGCAAGTGCGGGGTGAACGCCAACAAGCTGTACAACAGCGACAACGTCATCGTCGCGCCCGGTGTCACCAACGGCGCACACCACGTGCACGATTACGTCGGCAACCAGGACAACGACGCCTTCTCGAGCAACCAGGACTTCGCCAAGGCCGGGACCAGCTGCCAGAACAAGGGCGACAAGTCTTCCTACTACTGGCCGGTGCTGCGCCTCCAGGATGGCACCAAGGAGTTCGACGCCGACAAGCAGGGCGGCGGCGCCGAGGGCAACACGGGCCGGATTCTGACGGCCAAGAAGGCCACCTTGAACTTCGTGGGCAGCCCCCGCGGCAAGGTGGTGGCGATGCCCCAGTTCCTGCGCATCATCACCGGTGACGCCAAGGCGTTCGTCAACGGCACGGCCAACGCCAATGCCTCATGGAGCTGCACCGGCTTCGAGAACAAGGTGCAGTTGAAGGACAAGTACCCCCTCTGCCCGTCAGGCAGCGACGTGGTGCGCACCTTCAAGTTCCAGAGCTGCTGGGACGGTACGAACATCGACAGCGCCAACCACCGTACGCACGTGGCCTTCGCCGACGCGGGCGGCAACTGCCCGACCGGCTTCAAGGCCATTCCCCAGTTGGTGCAGCGTCTGGTGTACGACGTGGACGCGCCCAGCGTCAAGGACAACGGCAAGACCCGGCCGTTCTTCTCGCTGGACAGCTTCCCCGAACAGCAGCACAAGCCGGTCACCGACCACGGTGACTTCATCAACGTCTTCGACGCAAAGCTGATGAACAAGGCGGTCCAGTGCATCAACACCGGACGTAAGTGCAGCTGAGTCCGAGTACCGAGCGGTGGGCGTCGCGCTGACGACGCCCACCGCCATGAACGGAATCCATGAACGGAATGCCGGCGGGACCGCCACGTCCGAGGCGTCAAGCGGGCAGCGCACCCCGGATCCGCTGGAACCCCACCCAGGCAGCCGCATTCCTGCGGCACAACCACTCCAGAACCCTTCGCCCCGCGGGGTCGCCCCCCCCGTGAACGCCGGTCCGGTCGGCCCGAGGGCGGTTGGATACAGTGCGCGAGACGGCAGCCTGGTCAGGGAGGGCAAGCGTGACCGACACCAGCGACACCCGACTCGCCGACAGCGAGGTGCAAGCTCCGCGGCGGAGTCGCCTGCTCCGCCTGATGCGCTACCTCCCGCTGATCGCCCCCGTCCTGCTGTGGGCCGTGCCCTGCTGGGTGCTCCTGCACGCCGGCCAGCACTGGCCGCTGCCCGTCACGCTGGCCGGCACCGCCCTGTTCGCCCTCGGCCTCATAGGTATGCCGCTCGCGATGGCGCGCGGCCACGGCCGGCGCCAGCAGGACCGGGCGGCGATCGTCGGTGACACCCTGCTGGGCGCCGGCTGGGTCGTGTTCACCTGGTCCGTTCTGCTCGGCGTCCTCCTGCGGCTCGCCCTGAGCGTGGCCGGCGTCGGCGAGAGCCAGGACCGGGCCCGCATCGTCACCTGGGCCGTCCTGGGCATCACCGCCGTACTGCTCACCTGGGGGTACGCCGAGGCCCGCCGCGTGCCGCGCGTGCGCCGCCTCGACGTACCACTCCCGCGGCTGGGTGCCGGGCTGGACGGCACCCGCGTCGTCCTGATCACCGACACCCACTACGGCCCGCTCGATCGCGCCCGCTGGTCGGCACGGGTGTGCGAGACGGTGAACACGCTGGAAGCCGACCTGGTCTGCCACACCGGCGACATCGCGGACGGCACGGCCGAACGCCGCCGCGCCCAGGCTGCCCCACTGGCCACCGTGCAAGCCACCCGGGCCCGGGTCTACGTCACCGGCAACCACGAGTACTACAGCCAGGCCCAGGGCTGGGTCGACCTGATGGACGAACTGGGCTGGGAGCCGCTGCGCAACCGCCATCTGCTGCTCGAACGCGGCGGCGACACCCTCGTGGTCGCCGGCGTGGACGACGTCACCGCCGAATCCTCCGGCCTGCCAGGCCACCGCGCCCACCTCGCCGGAGCCCTGAACGGCGCCGACCCCGACCACCCTGTCCTGCTCCTGGCCCACCAGCCCAAGTTCGTCGACCAGGCGGCAGCCGACGGCATCGACCTCCAACTCTCCGGCCACACCCACGGCGGCCAGATCTGGCCCTTCCACCACCTGGTCCGCATCGACCAGCCCGCCCTCGCCGGCCTCAGCCACCACGGCACCCGCACCCTCCTCTACACCAGCCGCGGCACCGGCTTCTGGGGCCCACCGTTCCGCATCTTCGCCCCCAGCGAGATCACCCTGCTCGTACTCCGCTCCCCCCACCCGCCCACCTCGCCCTAGCACCGGACCGGCCAACACATCCGCTCGGAGCAGTCCAGGAGTTGAAGCAGCCCACGAGCCGAGGGGCGCGGCGTCGACAGATGACCAGCCCCGCCTCACCGAGGACAAAATCCGGACCATTCCCGGACCGACGGCCCCAACGAGCCATACGTGGCCACGACGCAGGTCAACGACGCGTGACGCCTGTCCACCAGCAGACCAAGAACCTTCTGGTGTCGTATTCGCCAAGGAAGCCGGGCTTCTTCCAGAGGCACGAAAAAAGCGCCTGACCTGGGCTTTTGCCCGTCAGGCGCCTTCCTCTCGACCCGTCCGGGGCAAGGACCGACTTACGTCATAACTCCCAGGCACCACGTCCACTCAGGTCAGGCGGCCGTGAGTCACCTTGTTGCGCAGCTCTCGCACGACCTTGTTCGCCGCGGAATCCCTTCTGCCGAGCTCAGTGGCCGTCCCGGCCGCATACTCAGGACCTTGGTGCGACGGTCCTCACTCGTCCGGCAGCTCGGGCACGGGCTGCGCGGACCCCGAGTAGACGGGACAGCCTGGCCGAGTTGTCGGCCGCGGCCGGGGTGGTGGCGGCGAGCGAGACCGGCAGCCCCAGCGCCGGCGCTCCGGCCAGGCTTCTGTGACGGTGCCGTCTTCGCGGTCCGTGCACGACTACCTCCCTGTGGGGGTGCTGTCCGGCGGGGCTGGACGGTCCGGTTCCACCGCCGGCAGCCACACCCGCACCGTCGAAGGCCCGCGGTTCGCCCAGGAGTGGTAGGGGACCAGGACGATCCCCGTGCGGTCGGCGGACGGCGGGGCGGCAGGAACGTCGAGCGGCCGGTACGGCCAGGTCTCGTCGCGCTGTACGTCGTACGCGGTGATCTGTCCAGCGGTGACCACGGTGCCGTCCGGCCCGTCCTCCGGCGCGATGGACGGGTCCACCCGGATCACGTCGACGTCTTGTCCGTCCGGCAGGTCCACGGACTCGGCGCAGTACACCAGCGGCCCGCGTTGGACGGCCACCGTGCCGCGGACGGCGTCGGCGCGCGGGTCGGCCCGGATCCAGCGCGGCCGTACGGGCAGTTCGAGCCGGATCTGATCACCGGGCCGGAAACTGCGGGTCACCTCGGTCATGCCCGGGGCCACCGTGCGGCGGGTCCCGTCCGGGTCGACCAGCCACGCCGTGGCGCCCGCCGTCCACGCGGGGACGCGCAGCGCCACGGTCCACGGGCGGTTGGACGACGACCGGTCGATGCGCACGGTCACGCTTCCGCCCGACGGATAGTCGGTACGGACGCGCAGCGCGACCCCCTGGCCGCCTTCGAGCAAGGTGGCGATCTCCGCGTCGGCGTACTGGTGCAGCTGCACGCCGTGGTCGTCGGCCGTCGCGAGGTACGCGGGCAGAAGGGCCAGCGTCCGCGCCACATTGGTCGGACAGCAGGACACCGCGAACCAGGGCGCGCGCAGGCTCGACTCGGCGCGCGGGCTCACCGCGTCCACGGCGGGCACGGCGCCCCGGTGGCGTCGGTGCAGGGTGTTGGCGTAGAAGAAGGCCCGGCCGTCCTCCGCCGGGGAAGTCGCGATCACGTTGAACAGGGTCCGCTCGGCGAGGTCGGCGAAACGCGGCTCGCCGGTGGCCAGCAGCAGCCGCCAGCTGAGCATCACGGAGGCGACGCCGGCGCAGGTTTCCGAGTAGGCGCGGTCCGGCGGGAGGACGAAGTCGTCGCCGAAGGACTCGTCCCGGTGGTGCGAACCCATTCCGCCCGTCAGATAGGTCCGTCGGGCGACCGTCGCCTCCCACTGCCGTACGACCGCGTCGAGCAGATCGTCGTCCCCGGTCTCGACGGCCACGTCGACGGCGCCGGCCGCGAGGTAGAGGGCGCGGACGGCGTGGCCGCGCAGCACCGTGGCTCGACGTACGGGCATGTCGTCCTGGTAGTACACGCGGCCGAACTCGCTGTCGGCGAGCGTGCCGTGGCCGCGGCGGTCGACGAAGAGCGCGGCCTGGTCGAGGTAGCGCTGTTCCCCTGTCAGCCTGGCCAGTTCCACCAGGGCTGTCTCGATCTCGGGGTGACCGCAGACGCCCTCGATGCCGCCCCGCCCGAAGGTGGCGCAGACGTGGTCGGCGGCTCGTCGGGCGATCTTCGTCAGCTCGCCCTCGCCCCGGGCCCGGGCCTGGGCCACGCCCGCCTGGATCAAGAACCCGTGGCAGTAGAGCTCGTGGCCCCATTCGAGGTCGCTGTAGCGGGGCTGCTGTCCGGGGTGGCCGAAGGCGGTGTTCAGGTATCCGTCCGGTTCCTGGGCGGGTGCGACGGCCTCGGTGAGTGCGGCGATGTCCGTGTCGAGCGTGCCCGCGGTGCCGGCCTGCCAGGCCATGGCTTCGAGGAGCTTGTACAGCTCGGAGTCGGCGAACTCCCGGCCGCGCCGGTCCCGGTGGATGCGGCCCGCCGCGGCAGCCCGGAAGTTGCCGGTCCAGCCGAGGCGTTCCATCCAGTCGCGGCAGTGGCCGAGGGTGGCGCTCTCGTTGGTGTGCCGGCGGCGGGCCCAGAATCCCCCGGTGATCCTGACCTCGTCGAGGCCTAACGGTCGCAGCCTGCCGCGGGTCGGCGCCACCGGCAGGACGAGTGACCCCGCTGTGTTCTCCTTCACCACTTCATGCCTTCGGTTCGTCCTTTCAGTTGTCCGGCCAGGTCGCCCGCCGCGTCAGCCATCAGCCCTTGAGCGCGCCGGACATGAAGCCCCGTATGTAGTGCCGTTGGAGCAGCAGGAACAGGAGGAGGCAGGGCACGGCGAGGACCACCACGCCCGCCTCGGTGGCGCCGTAGTCGACGGCGCCCATGCTCTGCTGCCGCAGGTTCGCGACGGCCAGTGGCAGCGGCGCCTTCTCGCTGTCGGAGATGAGGATCAGCGGTGCGATGAAGTCGTTCCAGGCCGCGAGGAACGCGAAGAGACCGACGGTGATCAGTCCCGGTCGCACCGCCGGGAGGAGGACCCGCCGCAGCGCGCCCGCCGTGCCGCAGCCGTCGACCAGCGCCGACTCCTCCAGTTCGCGCGGCACCGCCTCGAAGGAGATCCGCATCATGAAGGTGGCGAACGGCAGTTGGAACATGGCCAGCACCAGGCTCAGCCCGATCAGCGAGTTCTGCAGGTGGAGCCTGCCGAGCAGTACGTAGAGAGGGATGAGGAGGGTGGCGTACGGGACCATGAGGATGGCCAGGGTCGCCAGGAACAGCAGGTTCTTGCCGGGGAAGTCGAAGCGGGCGAAGGCGTAGCCGCCCAGCAGCGACACTCCGAGGGTCAGGGCGACGGTCAGCGCGGAGACGACGGTGCTGTTGAGGAGGTATCGCCACAGGCCCGCGTCGTAGTCGAGCAGCGTCCGGTAGTTGCCGAGGCCGTAACCGGACTCCTGTGCCGTGCCGGGCTGCCCGCTGACGGAGGCCCAGGCGTTCCACAGCAGCGGAAAGAGGAAGACGACGGCCAGCCCTCCGGCGACGACGTAGTAGGGCGTACGGCCGAGGGTGCGGGTCAGCACCGTGGTGTCCCTTCTCGTAAGGCACGTGAGGTACGTGAGGTACGGCTCATGACTCGTCGGCGCGGCGCATACCGCGGAACTGGAGGACGTTGAGCAGGAGCAGCACGGCAAGGACGGTGATCGACAGGGCCGCCGCGGTGCCCAGGTTCAGCCGTTGGAAGGCCTCGCGGTAGATCAACTGGACGACGGTGACGGTGCTGTTGTCCGGTCCGCCCTTGGTGAGGATGAAGAACTGGTCGAAGGCGAGCAGCGATCCGGTCACACACAGCAGCAGCGTCAGGGCGAGGGACGGCCGCAACAGCGGCAGCGTGATGGAGCGGAAGATCTGGCCGCGGCTCGCGCCGTCCATGCGGGCGGCCTCGAACACCTCCTGGGGGATGCGCTGGAGGCCCACGAGGAGGATCAGCATGTAGAAGCCGGCGAACTTCCAGACGATGAGGAAGACCGTCGACAACAGGGCGGAGGTCGGTGTGCCGAGGAAGGACACCGGGTCGTCGACGAGGCCGAGTTTTTCCAGGATGCGGCTGAGCGGGCCGGTGCTGGGGCTGTACAGGCCCCAGAACAGCAGGGACGCGGAGGCCAGTCCCAGGGCGCCGGGCAGAAAGTAGACCGTACGGAAGAAGCCCGCCCCGGGCCGGGACTCCTGCACCAGCAGGGCAAGGAGGAGAGCGAGGCCGAGGAGTACGACCGTGACGATCCCGGTGTAGAGGAGGGTGAAGCGGACCGCGGGCCAGAACAGGGTGCTGTCGGTCGCGTCGGTGTAGTTCTCGGGGGCGTTGAAGCCCCGGTCGCCCGCGAGGAGCGGCCAGTCGCTGAGCGACATCTGCCCGACGAGCAGCAGCGGCAGCAGGAAGAACACCGCGACGAACACGGCCGTGGGGGCCGCGTAGGCGAGACCTTTCGCTTTGCGGGACCGCCACCGGGGCGGGGTGGCGCGGGACGGACGGACCCGGCGTTCCGGCCGGGTCCTGGGTTCGGCCGCCGCTGGGTCGGCTGCCTTCACCTGCATGGCTCTCCTCTGCCGTGTGACGTGGGAGGGGTGCTGCGGGAGCCGGGTGCCGTTCAGTCGGCCAGTGAGGCGCTGACCGCTTCGTTGTCCTTGTCGACGGACGCCCCGTCGCCGAAGACGGCGTCGCGCATCAGGCTCAGCCAGGGCCCGTTGGGGTCGTTGAAGGTCTGGCCGAACTTCAGCGCGTACGGGGTACGGCCGTCGGCCACGAGTTCGTTGATCGTCACCAGCCGCGGGTCCGCCTTGGAGTACTTGTTGGACGCGAGGTCGGTGCGCGCCACCACGTCCTTGTTGGCGGCGACCACGTCGACCTGCGCCTTGTCGCCCAGTGACCAGGCGAGGAAGTTCCAGGCCTGGTCGGCCGACTTGCTGGTGGCGGCGATACCGATGGCGTCACCGCCGACGAAGGTGGACTTGCCGCCGTCGGGTCCGGGGATGGGCGCGACGCCGAGGTCGAGGTCCTTGGGCATCAGCCCCAGGGTGGTCGACGGCATGGGCATGACGCCGACCTTGCCCTTCGGGAAGACCCCGGTCCAGGTCGTGCCCGTCTCCTCGCGTGCGCCGGGGGCCACGATGTCGTCCCTCACCCACCCGCGGTAGGTGTCGTAGACCTTCTTGGCGGTGTCGGAGTCGAGAGTTGCCTCGGTTCCCTCCTTGTTGAGCACCTCTTCGCCCGCGGACCAGATGGACGGCCACCAGGTGAAGACACCGCAGCCGCCGCAGTTGCCGCCGAAGAAGGTGCCGTTGACGCCGCTGCCCAGCGCGTCCACGGCCCGTGCCTGCCGGTCCCACTCGCTCAGGCTGGTGGGCGGCTTGTCGGGGTCGAGCTTCGCCTTCCGGTAGAGGTCCTTGTTGTAGAAGAGCACCGACAGGTCGAGGGTGTGCGGCACGACGTACTTCTTGTCCTCGTACGTGCCGGCCTTGATGTGCGACTGGGCGAGGTTCTCGGCGAAGGGCAGGGCGTCGACGCGTTCGGTGAGGTCGGCGAACAGCCCGCTGGAGGTGTAGTTCGGAACGAACACCACGTCGGAGGCGAACAGGTCGGGCAGGTCCTTGGACCCGGCGGCCGCACCGACCTTCGCCTGGTAGTCGTCGGTGGGGACGACGGTCAGCTCGATCTTGTTCTTGTGGCCCTCGTTGTATGCCTTGACCAGCGCCTCGCTCTGCGGCCGGGTCGCCGCACGCGTCCACATCGTCAGCGTGGCGCCGTCGTCGACGCCCTTGGCGTCCGCCGCGCCCCCTCCACCTCCCGCGCCGTCCGAGCCGTCGTCCCCGGAGCCGCATGCCGTGACCAGGCTAGAGGCGACGAGGAGCGCGACGGCACCGGTGGTGATTCGGCGTAGGTATCCACATGGTCCGGTCGTGCTCCCCATAACGATCCCCCTCGTGCGGGTTCTGCGCCGGAAGAAACCGAAAAGCTTTTCTGAAAGCTAGGACTCGGCTCACTGTCCGTCAATCCCCTTGCACAGAAAGGAAATCCGGGACCTGGCGAGACCTGTGAAAACAGGCTGGACACACCTCGACCGAAACAACTCGCGTACGGTTTACGCACGCAAGGCGAGACAGGAGAACACCCATGGCACAGGCCACCGGCCCCTCTCGTTCGCAGCCGGCCACGCTCAGCGACGTCGCCCGGCTGGCAGGCGTGTCCATCGCCACCGCGTCCAAGGCCCTCAACGGCCGCAGCCAGGTGCGCGCCGAGACCCGGCAGCGGGTGGTCGACGCGGCCGAGCGGCTGTCGTTCCGGCCCAACCAGCTGGCCCGCGGTCTGCTCGCCGGGCGCACAGGCACCGTCGGTCTGCTCACCAGCGACCTGGAGGGCCGGTTCAGTATCCCGATCCTCATGGGTGCCGAGGACGCCTTCGGAGCGGGCGAGGTCGCGGTGTTCCTCTGCGATGCCCGTGGCGACGCGATCCGAGAGCAGCACCACGTCCGTGCGCTGCTGGGCCGCCGGGTCGACGGCCTCATCGTGGTGGGCAGCCGGACCGACCCGCGCCCGTCCCTGGGCCGCGAGTTGCCCGTCCCCGTCGTCTACGCGTACGCGCCGTCGGAGGATCCGGCGGATCTGTCCATCGTCCCCGACAGCGTGGGCGCCGGCCGGATCGCCGTGGACCATCTGCTCGTCTGCGGCCGCAACCGGATCGCGCACATCACCGGCGACCCCGGGTATCTCGCGGCGCAGGAGCGGGCCGAGGGTGCCCGGTCCGCGCTCGCCGACGCCGGCCTCTCGCTGGTCGGCGAACCACGGTTCGGGGTGTGGTCGGAGGGCTGGGGACGGGCGGCCACTGCGATGCTGCTCGGCCAGCACCCGGACGTCGACGCCGTCCTGTGCGGCAGCGACCAGATCGCTCGCGGCGTCATGGACGTACTGCGCGAGCGGGGCCACCGGGTGCCGGAGGACGTGGCGGTCATGGGCTTCGACAACTGGCGGGTCCTCACCTCCGCCTCCCGCCCACCGCTGACCAGCGTCGACATGAACCTCGAACAGGTCGGGCGGGCGGCCGCGCACGCCCTGTTCAGCGCGATCGCCGGGGCACGGCGCTCGGGCGTCGAGGCCCTGCCCTGCCGCGTGGTGATCAGGGGGTCCACCGCGCCGTTGTCCTGAACACGCGCGGCCGGTCACCTCGGCCCTCCGGCATCCCTCTTGACACTTCCGGGGCCCACACTTACGTTGCGAAAACCTTTTAGGTCGTTTCAGCACCTCTCGGGGACACGGGGGAACACTCCCCCGACCGGTCCCCTTCCTCGCACTTCAGCGCTTCCACGTGCACAGCCTTACTGGCACAGCCTTATGTCATGAGCACTACATGAGCGACGGCAGCCGATGCCCCGTCACCATGCGCGCCCGGGTGCAGACGCTTGCTGTCGACCGGACAGGGAGCATCCGATGAGAAGACGACGGACGGCGATCCCCGGAGGGGCCAACAACGCGTCCCACCGGTACGACGCCGGCGCACCGGGCGACGGCAGCACGACCCGGCTCCGGCTGAACGCGGCCTCGAAGGCCACTCATTTGTCGGGCGCCCAGGAACGGCAGGCCCTGCGATGAAGCGCCTCCTCTTGGCACTGGTGCTCATCGTCTGTTCCGTCTTCACCGCGACCCCGGCCCACGCGGCGCAGACCATCGGGTTCCCCACCTTCAGCGGGCCCGCGATCCCGGCACCGCCCGTCGCCTACACGCCGGGCGACATGATGCGGAGCATCTACGACGCGGAGAGTTCGGGGACCGACTTCTGGATGGACCGCCTGCTGGCCCGCTCCGGCAACGACCCGGCCGGACCCTGGCTGATGAGCCGTGGTCGCGCCGTCTTCATGAAGGAGCACGACCCCTCCAAGCTCGGGTTCGGCGGCAAGGTCGCCTACTGGGAGAGCATCAACGACAACAGCGCCTACACGGTCGCGATCAGCCCGGGCACCTTCACCGAACAGGTCTCCCAGCGCCGGCAGGCACCCAGCCACTGGAAGAGCGTGCACACCAGCGGCTCGGTCACGGTCGACCAGGCCAAGTTCATCACCGACAACAACGTCGCAGTGACCAACCTGTCGATCAAGAACAACGGCAGCAGCTCCGCCACACTGCAGTTACGGGCCACCTCCTCGTACACCACCTCGGGCACCGGCAGCGAGCTGACGGGGCAGGTGAACGCCTACAACAACCTCACCACCATCCGCCCGCGGCTCACCGGCGACGGCTTCGCCGTCTCCAGCGGCGGCCTCAACCGGTCCGTGACGATCGCGGCCGGAGCCACGGTGACCGCCAAGGTGGTCATGGGCTTCGTCACCGACGAGATCCCCGAGTCGCTCACCGAGTACAACGCCTACGCGGGCTACTCCAACGCGACCGCGTTCGCCACCCACGTCAGGGCCTACAACCTGTGGTGGGCGAAGAACGTGCCCTACATCGACGTACCCGAAGCCGCGATCAAGAAGAACATCTACTACCGCTGGTGGCTGATGCGCTTCAACAACCTCGACGCCGACATCCCCGGTCAGACCTTCCAGTTCCCGACCTCGACCGAAGGCGTCCTCGGCTACAACAACGCGATCGCGCTCACCCAGCCGATGCACATCGACGACCTCAAGTACCTGCGCAACCCGGCCTACGCGTACGGGGACTGGCTCAGCGTCGGCCAGACCTCCAAGGGCGGGCGCTTCCTCGACAACCCCGGTGACCCGGAGAACTGGTCCAACAGCTACACCCAGTACATCGCCGAGGCGGCCTGGAAGAGCTACCAGATCCACGGCGGCCAACCGGGCATCGCCGCCAATCTGGCCCGCTACGCGGAGGGCGACGTCAAGGGCCAACTCGCGCACTACGACCACGACAACAACAAGCTCATCGAGTACGACTGGGGCGCACTGACCGGCAACGACGCCGACGCCGTCTCCTTCCACTGGAAGCCCGGCAACATGGACCGCGCCGAGTCCGCCTACCAGTACAGCGGCGCGCTCGCCGCCGCGCAGGCCTACGAGGCGATCGGCAACACGGCCAAGGCAACCGAGATGCGCACGCTCGCCACGCAGATCAAGGACGCCATCGTCAACGTGCTGTGGAACCCCAACCGGCAGCTGTTCGAGCACCGATTGAAGTCGACCAACGAATGGGTGCCCTGGAAGGAGATCAACAACTACTACCCGTTCTCGGTCGGAGCCGTCCCCGACACAGCGACGTACAAGCAGGCTCTGCGGCTGTACGACGACCCAGCCCAGTACCCGGTCTTCCCCTTCTACACGGCCAACCAGGTCGACAAGAAGGCGGCGGCCGACGCCGGGAACCCGGGCTCGAACAACTTCTCCACCATCAACTCGACCGTGCAGTTCCGGCTCTACTCCTCAGTGCTGCGCAACTACCCCAACTCCTGGATGAACGCGACCGACTACAAGAAGCTGCTCTACTGGAACACCTGGGCCCAGTACGTCGGCGGCAACACCCAGTGGCCGGACGCCAACGAGTTCTGGGCCGACTGGAACGGCAGCGCGATCAACTACCGCTCCTGGATCCACCACAACATCCTGGGCAGCAGCAACTGGACCGTGATCGAGGACGTCGCCGGCCTGCGGACACGCAACGACGCCAAGGTCGAGCTCTCACCGATCAACATCGGCTGGGACCACTTCACCGTCAACAACCTCCGCTACCGGGGCGCCGACCTGTCCATCGTCTGGGACGACCCGGCCGACGGGGTGGTGCGCTACCCCGGCGTCCCGGAGGGCTACTCGATCTACGTCAACGGCAACCGGGCCGCCACCGTCAGCTCGCTGGTGCCCTTCACCTGGGACCCGGCCACCGGCGACGTCACCACGAGCGGCACGGTCACCCACCACACGTCCGTCGCGGGACTGAAGGCCCCCAACCAGGTCGTGCAGAACAGTCCCCAGATGGTCGACATGCTCGCCAAGGCCGGCGTCGACCTGACCGCCGACCTGACCAACCTCGCCTCCGGGGCGACGGTGTCCGCCTCCCACACCGGATCCGGCAGCGCCGCCTCCGGCGCGGTCGACGGCTACCCCACCGACGAACCGTTCTGGGGTGCGGGCGGCTCCCCCAACAGCCAGGACTGGTACGAGCTGAACTTCGGCACTGCCCGCACGCTGAACGAGGTGCGCCTGTACTTCAAGGACAGTCGCCCGGCGAGCACCGCCTACCGGGCCCCGTCCGCGTACACCGTCCAGTACTACGACGGCAGTTCCTGGGCGAACGCACCTGCCCAGACCAAGAGCCCGCCCGCGCCGCGGGCCAACTACAACCTGGTGCGGTTCCCGGCGATCAACGCCCAGCGCGTACGGGTCCTGGCCACCAACGCCTCGGGGGCCAAGACGGGCCTCACCGAGGTCAAGGTGTACAACCGCGGCGGCGCCCAACCACCGGCCAACCAGGCGAGCTCCGCGACAGCGTCCGCGTCGTACACCTCCTCCTGGGAGAGCGTCGCCGCCGTCAACGACGGGATCGACCCACCGTCGTCCAACGACACCGTGAACCCGCGCTGGGGTACCTGGCCGGAGACAGGCCGGCAATGGGCCGAGCTGGCCTGGCCGTCGGCGAAGACCCTCGACAAGGCCGAGGTGTACTTCTTCGACGACGACCAGGGCATCGACATGCCCGCCTCATGGAAGCTGCAGTACTGGAACGGCAGCGCCTACGTCGACGTGCCCAGTGCCGGCGCCTACCCGCTGGTCAAAAACCAGTACAACACCGTCACCTTCACGGCCACGAGCACCACCCGGCTCCGAGTGCTGCTGACCGGCAGCGGCACCAACTCCGTCGGCCTGCTTGAGGCAAAGGTGTACGGCCCCACCCCCTCCAGGCGATGAAGGGTGTGCCCAGTGACCCGTTCCAGATACCTGTCCGTGCTCACCGCCGTGCTCGCCGCGGTGGTCGCCTTCCTGGTGGCGCCTGCGGCTTCACCCCGGTCGCGGGGACGGCCGACACCTACACGATCAGTACGCACGCCTCCGGCCAGTGCGTCGATGTCTACGGCGCGTCCGCCGCGGACAACGCCACGATCATCCAGTGGACCTGCCACAACGGAATGAACCAGCAGTGGCGGCTCGTCCCCGTGACCGTCAGCGGAACCGACAAGACCTTCAACCTGGTCTCCGTCGCCTCCGGCAAGTGCGTCGCGCCGAGCGGCGCCTCGTCGGCCTCGAACACCGGCCTGGTGCAGCTGCCCTGCGGCGCGGGCGGCGGCGCGGTCTGCGTCCGGAGCGGTCCGGTGCGCGACCCGTCCCGCTCCCCTCATGTTTGATACCTTTCACTGGACACGCAAATCGATCGGATGTTCGTTTACTGGGATCTCCGAGACGTCCGTTGTCGGCAGTAGACGCTCACGTTCTCCGACGTGCGGCGTGCCACATAATCGGACCGGGTGAAAGCTCATGGCAGGAACCGACCACGAAAAGGCGCTGGACACCGCGCTCGCACAGATCGAGCGGAAATTTGGCAGGGGCGCGGTCATGCGCCTCGGCGAGCGGCCCAATGAGCCCATCGAGGTGATCCCTACAGGATCGACCGCGCTGGACGTGGCGCTCGGCGTGGGCGGTCTGCCCCGCGGCCGTGTGGTGGAGGTATACGGGCCGGAGTCCTCCGGCAAGACGACCCTGACGTTGCACGCAGTAGCGAACGCACAGAAGGCCGGCGGCCAGGTGGCCTTCATCGACGCGGAGCACGCACTCGACCCCGAGTACGCCAAGAAGCTCGGCGTCGACACCGACAACCTCATCCTGTCCCAGCCGGACAACGGTGAACAGGCGCTGGAGATCGTCGACATCCTGATCCGCTCCGGCGCGATCGACTTGATCGTGATCGACTCCGTCGCGGCCCTGGTGCCACGCGCCGAGATCGAGGGCGAGATGGGCGACTCCCACATGGGTCTGCAGGCCCGTCTGATGAGCCAGGCGCTGCGGAAGATCACCGGCGCGCTGAGCCAGTCCAAGACCACCGCGATCTTCATCAACCAGCTCCGCGAGAAGATCGGCGTGATGTTCGGCTCCCCGGAGACCACGACCGGTGGCCGCGCGCTGAAGTTCTACGCCTCGGTGCGGCTCGACATCCGCCGGATCGAGACGCTGAAGGACGGTACCGACGCAGTCGGCAACCGTACCCGCGTCAAGGTCGTCAAGAACAAGGTCGCGCCGCCCTTCAAGCAGGCCGAGTTCGACATCCTCTACGGACAGGGCATCAGCCGCGAGGGCGGCCTGATCGACATGGGCGTGGAACACGGCTTCGTCCGCAAGGCCGGCGCCTGGTACACGTACGAGGGCGACCAGCTCGGCCAGGGCAAAGAGAACGCCCGCAACTTCCTCAAGGACAACGCCGACCTCGCCAACGAGATCGAGAAGAAGATCCTCGAGAAGCTCGGAATCGGGGCACCGGCGAAGGCCGCAGTCGCCGAGGACACGGGCGCCGTCCCGGTCCCTGGTGCCGTCCGGACCTCGGCGGGAAACGCCGCCTGACAGGCACGGGCGCGGCCTGGCCGGGGGCAGGCTTCCGACATGTTCAGCATCTCGGCGTGCTCCACGGCCCAGATCCGCTCGTGCGCGTCCGGGCGATACGAGACACCGCGCTCGGCAAGGAATCGATAACCGCGTCAGGATCCGGCTGGTCGGGAGCGGCCGGATGTGTCGGGGATGCCGGGCGCTTCGGGCATGGCTCTCTCCTCGCGGGGGTCGGCTGGAGGCACAGGTGACTGGGGAGCACGGGGAGTTGTGCATCCCGCGCGAGCGGAGGTGTTCCGTCGCGCAAGATCCGGACCATTCCCGGACAAAGTTGGCGGCAATCACCGACAGCACTCTCGTTTTCGCAGATCAACGCAGCCGCCACGCGTGTACCAGCAGCAGACGAAGATCTGCTGCTGGTACCGGCGTCAGATAACTTCACGCGGTTCCCGAAACACCCTCCCGATCCATGGACAGACGCCCCTGACCGCCGACGTCCCTCGGCTGCCCTCCCCGCAGATCTCCTGGCAGCACCCGACCGCGGGCCCGGCGAGCGGTGAGAAACTCGGCACTACCGCCGGTGCCTACCACCTCCGCTTCCCAACGGCTGCCGCCGCGTCCGGCCAATGCGTTTGCCGAGCGCGGCTTTCGGGCCGCTCGGGCGGACGTACACTCGGCACATGAGTCGCACACGTGCCGTGAGGGACAGCCTGCAGCAGGCTGCCTGCCGGCTGTGCCCGGCTGCCATGGGATCGGCTGCCGTCGGCCCGACGACCGCAGCTGACAATGAGGCGCCCGACAGCGGCCGTATCGCGCTGCACGGCCACGGCTAGCGATTCTCCGCGCCCTCACCGGGGCAGGGCCCTGGCCTCGCTCGGCTCGCTGTTCTTGTCAACACACCGCAGGCAACACGGCAGGACTGCTGCTACCGGCCTGAGCCGCCGCATCCAGCCGCATCCAGTTCTGATCGGACGCGTCCACGACGCCTGCGCACCCGCTCAACGGCACCACCGCAGCTTCCGGCGCACCGCCGGGGCTGCCGCCTGGCGACGGCCGCACGACGGCCCGACCCACCTTCGAAGGGATCACTGTGAAGCTGAGCGAGTTGCTGGCCGGGCAGGAGCACCACGTTCTGCAGGGCGACCCGGCGAGGACGGCGATCACCGCGGGAACCACCTTCGACGCCGACCGGGTGACGCCGGGTTCGCTGTTCATCGCCGTGCCCGGCCACCGTGAAGGCGGCCCCGACTCGGTGGCACCTGCCCTCGCATGCGGCGCGGCGGCAGTACTCGTCGACGCCGCGACGCCGACACCCGCGGCGTCGGCGTGGGCGTTGGCACCGCAGGCGTGCGTCGTACGGGTGCCCGACACCCGGACAGCGGCCGCAGTCATCGCCTCCCGCTACTTCGGTGAGCCGGGGCGGCAGATGGACCTGGTGGCGATCACCGGTACCAACGGCAAGACGTCGGTGTCGTACATGGTCGAGTCGGTCCTGCGGATCTCCGAGGGCGCGAAGGTGGGGGTCATCGGGACCGCCGGCAGCCGGATCGGCGACGAGCTGATCCCGATGCCGAGGTCGGTGCTGACCACGCCGGAGTCGCCGGACCTGCAGTACCTGCTGGGGTGCATGCGCGACCGCGGAGTCGGCAGCGCGGTACTGGAAGCCACGTCCATGGGGCTGCTGACACACCGGGTGGACCGTACGTTCATCGACGTCGGCGTGTTCACCAACCTGACGCAGGATCACCTGGACGATCACGGAACGATGGCGAACTACCGGGACGCCAAGCTGCGTCTGTTCCAGGGCTTGTGCAGGCGCGCTGTGGTCAACGCCGACGACCCGGTGGGCGCCGGGATCCAGGCGATGATGCCGGGCGCGGTGACCACGTACGCCCTGGACGCCGAGGCGGACTACCGGGCCACCGACCTCTCCGTGGACGCCTTCGGCACGCGTTTCATCCTGCACCACGACGGCCACAAGTATCCGGCGGCGATCCCCATCCCGGGCCGCTTCTCGGTGGCCAACGCGCTGGCTACCGTGGCGGCCTGCCACCTTCTGGGCCACGATCTGGGCAGGCTGGTCGCCGCCCTCGACCGGATGCCTGCGATCCCGGGTCGGTTCGAGCGCTTCCAGACGCCACGCGGCACGTCGGTGATCGTTGACTACGCCCACTCACCGGACTCCCTGGACAAGGTCCTCACCACCATCCGCGACTTCGCACGCGGCCAGGTCATCACCGTCTTCGGCTGCGGCGGGGACCGGGACACCACCAAGCGGGCGGACATGGGCAGGATCGCCGGCACTCACTCCGACCTGTGCGTCCTCACCTCGGACAACCCCCGAGGCGAAGACCCCCAGGCCATCCTGGACCAGATCGCCCCCGGCATCGCGGCGACCGGCACACCGTTCGAACAGTTCACCGACCGCCGTGAGGCCGTCGCCTTCGCTCTCTCCGCCGCGGGCCCGGACGACATCGTCCTGATCGCCGGCAAGGGCAGCGAGCCCCACCAGATCGTCGGCGACAAACTGCTCCCCTTCAGCGACATGGCAACCGTGCTCGAACTCACCCGGGGATAGCGGGTCCTGCCGCCTCAAACGCGGACCGCCCGCGCCGTTCTCGGCCCGAAAGCGCACTCGCCGGTCCCTACTGCCCTACCGCGGAAGTGCACCGATTCGGTGGTCAGTTCGCTGTCCTCCAGCATCAGCTTGCCGAAGACAGACGCGCCCCTGTATTGCAGGACAGCCTGCGGTTCTGGCGATATGGCCGCGATCGACAGCGGCGAGTAGACACCGACGATCAACCTCAAAGCCCACCACCCCGCGAACCACTGCCTGCGCCACTGCCTTGCCGCACTCGCCAACACCCCGAGCACGGCCGCCGCCGGCAACGGATCGAAACAATCCCGGCCAGCGGCTCTGTTCTGCTGACCGTCCCCGCAGAGCGCGGGACTGCGTGCCGTACTGATCGTCCACGAGGGTGAGTTGGAGATCACGGCGTGCCCCGTACCCTCGACAACCGCCGGTGACCGCCGTTCCGGAGCCGCGGCCCTTCGCCACCCGCAGGGGCGCTGCTGTTCAACGGTGACGGGCCATGTCCTGTGATGGCGAGGTGATGTCACCGCCCTCGTACGCCGTGATCCGCCAGCTGACGCGCCGGAGGATGACGCCGTCGCGGTGGAGCCAACGCACTCCCCCATCGGAGGTGAGCACCATGGCTCCTCGCACTCCCGAGCGCGGTCGTCTCTACCGGCGCTGCGGCTGCCGCCGGCCCGACGGTCGGCAGTTCGGCGCGGCCGGTCCGAAACTCAAGGGCCGTTCCCGGCACGGTTCGTGGGCCTTCGCCGTCGACCTGCCGTCCGCCGACGGCAGACGCAGGCCCCACTGCCGCAGCGGCTTCCCCACCCGTAAGGCCGCCCACGCGGCCCTGGAGCGCGCCCTGGCATGCGACCGCACCGGCCTGTACGTCGACGAGGACCTCATCCTCGCCGCCTACCTGACCGACTGGCTGCGCACCAAGGATGCGCACCAAGGAGGAGACGCTCAAGCCCACCACGTTCGTCCGCTACCGCGACCACGTCCGCGCCGACCTCATCCCCTCCCTCGGACGCATCACCCTCCAAGGCCTGCGACCGCGCCACATCACCGCCTGGCAGGAGGCCGAGCTCGCCCGCGACCGGGGGCGGACCACCGTTTACCCGATCGGCGCCACCCTCTCCAGCCCGCTCGGCCCGGCCGTGCGTGCCCAATAGATCGCCGACAACCCGTGCCGACATGCGATGACACCGCGGCCCGCGACCCAGGAACGAATCTGCTGGAACCCCACCCAGGCGGCCGCCTTCCTGCGGCACAACCACACCCACTACGGCGACCAGGTCGCGAACCTGTGCGAGCTGCTGCTGGGCACCGGGATGCGCCGCGGCGAGGCCCTCGGCCTGCACTGGACCGACGTCCACCTGCCCGAGAAGACCCTGCTGGTGCGCCGGAACCTCACGGCCGTCAACAACAACCGGCCCTACCTCGGCCACCCGAAACCCAAAGGCGAGCCGGAACCGGGTGAGCCTGTCCCCGCGCGTCGCCACCGCGCTGGAGCGCCAAACCGCCCTCGCCCGGGCCGGCCAGCCCCCAGGCACCCCTCTGGAGGGCCTGGTGTTCTGCCAGCCGGACGGCTCCCCACTGCGCCCGCAAGGCCTCCCGACCGAGCTGCGCCGACGCTCCGAGGAGCTCGCGGCGGCGGCGGACCGCGCACAGGCGGAGGCAAATGCACCGGTCGTGATCACCTACGACGAGCCGCCGGCCGTGGGTCGTTCGGAGCACGAGACAGGTGAGTAGTGAGCGAGCGCGTGGAGGGTGCCCCGGCGTTTTCGCCGCCCTCTACAAAGGGAACTTGCCGCCATGGGGGCTTCTGTGATCATGATCCGGCAGCATTCTTGAGCCGTCGAGCAGATGAGGCCGCAGCCCAGCCAGACGAAGGCATGGTGGAGGTCGAGGCGTCGCTCCCGCCGTCCGGCCAGGCGCTTGAACGGGTGCAGCAGGCAGGCGCAGATAAGCCTGCACTGCGGTGCGTTCGTGATCGGTGAGTACGGGGTCGGCATCGGACGGCCCTCCCGGTTCGGCTACAGCGCCACAAGGGTCAGCGGTTCCACGCCGCCGCACAGTGGTGGCGCGGGATCCAGCTGCCGTCCGCCACTGACAATGCCCTTTCGGTACGTATCGGTTCGCCCGGTTAGCGGAGGCGAAACCTCACGGAAATCCCTTGTGGGACAAGGGCCTTACGCTGGAACCGAGCGCTTGGAGCCGCATTTTCCGCGGCCCGGAACGGGAGGTGAGCCGGTGGTCGACGTCCCACGACAGGGCCCGCGGCGCATCAAGCGGCTGCGCCCGGTGGGCAACGGAGAACTACGGCTGCACCACCGCGTCGTGCACGGCTACCGCCGTGCCTACCGCATGGCCGGCCAGGGCCCGGTACTCGTCCTGATCCACGGCATCGGCGACTCCTCGGCGACCTGGGCCGAGCTCATCCCCGACCTCGCCCGCACCCACACGGTGATCGCCCCCGACCTGCTCGGCCACGGCGCCTCGGACAAGCCCCGGGCCGACTACTCGGTCGCCGCGTACGCGAACGGGGTGCGCGACCTGCTGTCCACGCTGGACATCGAACAGGCCACGCTGGTCGGGCACTCGCTCGGCGGCGGCGTCGCCATGCAGTTCGCGTACCAGTTCCCGGAGCGCACGGAGCGGCTGATCCTGGTCAGTGCGGGCGGCGTGGGCCGTGAGGTGAATCCGGTCCTGCGGGCCGTGTCGCTGCCCGGCGCCCATCTGATGCTCTCCGCGCTGCGCCTGCCCGGCATGGGTGTGCAAGCACGCCTGTTCGCCCACCTGATGCGACTCCTCGACACCGATCTGGGCCAGGACGCACCGGAGTTGCTCACCCTCGTGGACGCGCTTCCCGACGCGACCTCGCGCAGCGCATTCATCCGTACCCTGCGCGCCGTGGTCGACTGGCGCGGCCAGGTGGTGACCATGCTCGACCGCTGCTACCTCACCGAGGGCATGCCCACGATGCTGATATGGGGCGACCGGGACAGCGTGGTGCCCGTACGGCACGCGTACGGGGCGCACGAGGCGATGCCCGGCAGCCGCCTGGAGATCTTCGAGGGGGCCGGGCACTTCCCGTTCCACACCGACCCCGCGCGGTTCCTCTCCCTCGTCGAGGAGTTCACGAGTACCACCGGCCCGGCCGACTGGAACCGGGAGAACTGGAGCGGACTGCTCCGCGCCGGACGTCCGGGCAGCGCGGCGGGACAGCCGGACACCGCGCAGAACCGGGCCGTGGAGCGGGACATGAGAGAGGCGAGCGAGCGCAGCGCGACGTGATGCCGCGCGGCTCTCTGTCGGACGGGCGGCATACTCACCACCGCGGAATGCCACCACGCCGCGGGGCATCGGTCGGCCCGACAGCCCTCCCCCGTCGGCCGGTCGGACGCACGGCGGCGGGTGAGGGCCCAGCCCTGGTCGCATGTCATCCAGGGCTGGGCGCCCGGTCACTCCGGTTCGGGGAGGCGGACGCGCGTGCGCCGCCGCAGCAGCACCGGTGCCACCAGCGCGGTCAGCGCCAGCGCGAGGATGGCCGCCGACGCGGGCCGGGTGAGGAAGACCGTCGGGTCACCCTCGCTGAAGGCCAGGGCCCGGCGGAACTGGGCCTCCATCAGCGGCCCCAGTACCGCGCCGAGGATCAGTGGCGCGACGGGGTAGCCGGTGCGCCGCATGAAGAGGCCGAGGACGGCGACGCCGATGGCGAGCATCACCTCGAAGGTGCTCTGCGAGATGGCGTACACGCCGAGGAGGGCGAAGCACAGGATGCCCGCACTGAGCACGGGCGCCGGGATGCGCAGCAGCTTGACCCAGATCCGGATCATGGGGAGGTTGAGCACGAGCAGCATGACATTGCCGATGTAGAGGCTCGCGATCAGCGTCCACACCAGGGAGGTCTGCTGGTCGAACAACTGCGGTCCGGGCTGGATGTTGTAGATCTGGAAGGCGATGAGCAGCACGCCCGCCGTGGCGGAGGTGGGGATGCCGAGGGTGAGGAGCGGCATCAGTACGCCGGAGAAGGCCGCGTTGTTGGCGGCCTCGGGGCCTGCCACGCCCTCGATGGCACCGTTGCCGAACTCGTCCTTCCGCTTCCCTCGTTCCTGTCCGCGCTTGGCCAGCCGGCGCTCGATGTTGTAGCTGAGGAACGTCGGGATCTCCGCACCGCCCGCGGGCATCGCGCCGAAGGGCACGCCGAGGGCGGTGCCGCGCAGCCACGGCCGCCAGGAGCGGCGCCAGTCGTCGCGGGTCATGCCGACCGGGCCGCGGAGCGAGGCGACCTGCTCGGATCCGTCGGGCGTCAAGGTCGTGTACAGCACCTCGGCGATGGCGAAGAGGCCAACCGCCAAGGCCACCACGGGGACGCCGTCGTACAACTGCGGCACGCCGAAGGAGTAGCGGGCCTGGCCGGTCAGCGCGTCGATGCCGACGAGCCCGATCGCGAGGCCGAGGAAGAGGCTGGACAGACCGCGGATCAGGGAGTCGCCGATCAGCGAGGTCACGGTCACGAACGCCAGCACGATGATGGCGAAGTACTCGGCCGGCTGGACCAGCTTCGCCACGGCGGACATGCCGGGTGCGAGGAAGGTGATCACGACCGTCGAGATGGTGCCCGCGACGAAGGAGCCGATCGCGGCCGTGGCCAGGGCCGGGCCCGCGCGTCCCGCCCTGGCCATGGGATGGCCTTCGAGGGTGGTCGGCACCGAGGCGGTCTCGCCGGGGACGTTGAGCAGGATGGCGGTCGTGGACCCGCCGTACATGCCGCCGTAGTAGATGCCCGCGAACAGCACGAAGGCGCCGACCGGGTCGAAGACGAACGTGAGCGGCAGCAGCAGTGCCACCGTCGTCGCCGGGCCGAGGCCGGGCAGCACGCCGACCAGTGTGCCCAGGGTCACGCCTGCCAGGGCCAGCAGCAGGTTCTGCAGGCTGAGGGCGCCGGCGAAACCGTCGCCGAGATTGCCGAGAACTTCCATGACTGTCAGATGGCCAATCGCAGGTAGCCGGGCGGCAGATCGATGCCGAACAGCCGGTCGAACACGAAATAGGTGGCCAGGCCGATCACCAGTCCGATCAGGACGTCGCGCACCAGCTTGCGGCTGCCCTGGATGCGGGCGGCGCCCGCGTAGAAGACGGTGGTCGCCTGCCAGTAGCCGGCCGTCGGCATGAGCAGCGCGTACGCGATCAGGGCGGCCAGCAGCATGATCGTCGCCCGCCGCCGTGCTGGGGTCGGGCCGCCGGGCTCCGCCTCCCGCGTCGCACCCGGGGCCTCCGGCTGTGCCGGCCCGGCCTGGGCTGCCGGCCGCCGCGGCCCCAGGAACGCCTGGACGACGCCTATCGCGCCGACCAAGGTCCCCGCGGCCCCGATGAGCATCGGGAAGGGCCGCGGGCCCACAGCTTGGTAGCCGCCGCCCTCCGGGATGAGGAACGCCCCGATCAGCACCGTGAGGCCCACGGCGAGGACGAAGAGCGCCATCACGCGGAAGCCGAACTGCCGCTGTTTGTCCGGCTCTTGCTGTTGCTGTTGCTGCGGCCGGGCAGTCTGGGGAACCGTCACTTCACCAGTCCCAGTTCCTTGAGTACGTCATTGACCTGGTCTTCCTGCTTGCCGATCAGGTCGCCGAACTCGTCGCCCGGTGTCCAGGCGTCCGTCCAGTCATTGCGTTTCAGTACGTCCTTCCAGCAGTTGGAGTCGCGCATCTTCCGCACCGTGTCCACCACGGCCTGCTGCTCGGCGTCGGAGAGCCCGGACGGGGCCAGCACGCCGCCGACGCTGGAGACGGCGGCCTCCTCCAGGCCCAGTTCGGCGAGCGATGGGGCGTCGATGCCCTCGATCTCCTGGCCCTCGGGCTTCTCGGCGAGGGCCAGGACCTTCAGCTCGCCGGCCTCGATCTGGCCGCGGAGCTCGGTCACCGTGGCCATCCCCACGGTCGCGGCCCCGCTCAGCAGCTGGCTGACGGTCTCGCCGCCACCGCCGGTCGGCACGTAGTTGATCCTGTCCGGCGAGACGCCCTTGCTCTTGCCGAGCAGCGCCGCCTGGATGTGGTCGGCGCCGCCGACCGAACCGCCGGTCCACTTGATGGACTTCGGCTTCTTCTCGAGGTCCGCGAGCAGGCTCTTCAGGTCGTCGTACGGGGACTTCTTCGGGACCACGAGGACACTGGGCGAGCTGGTGAGGCCGGCCACCGGGGTGAGCGACTTCATGTCGACCGGGGACTTGTTGACGGCGATGCCACCGAGCATCGTCACGGTGTCCATCACCATGAGCTGGTGCATGTCGCCCTTGTGCTCGATGAACTCGGCCAGGCCGATGGTGCCGCCCGCGCCCGGTTTGTTCGTGACGGTGACCTTCTGGTCGATGACATCGCACTTGGTGAGGGCCTGCGACATGCCACGGGCCCGGGTGTCCCAGCCGCCACCGGGGCTGCCGGGGGCGAGCACGGAGATGCCCTCGGTGGGGTAGGCGACGGTCTTGTCACCACCACCGTCGCCCTCGTCCGCCGCGCCCACGGCACAGCCGCCGACCAGGCCCGCGGTCACCAGAGCGGCAACCGTGCGGTAGTACGTGCTCGTGCTCTTCATCTGCCGCTGCCTTCTTCCAGATCTTCCAGAATCGACGTGAAGAAATCCTTGACGGGTTCGAGGACGTACATCGCCTCGTGGCCCACGCCCGGCACGACGTCGAAGCGCACCGGTATCCCGTGCCGCTCGAAGTCCGCGCTCAGTGCCTTCAGCCGCTCCAGCCGGGTCCGGCCATGGGCATCGGCACCGTCCATCCAGTTCGAGTCGCCGACGTTGTTGATCTCCCAGGTCTCGGTGTCCTCGGAGCCGACGACCATCTGCACCGGTACGTCCCGCAGCTCCGCGAGCCGCGGCGGCCGGCCGAACTTCTCCTCGAAGCCCTTGAGCCCCACCCACCAGGGCCGCTCGGAGTCCAGGTGGGTGATCCGCCCCGGGGCACCGATGGAGAGGCCGCTCAGCCGGTCCGGGTGCAGATAGGCGAAACGGTGGACGAACTGCCCGCCGCCGGAGAAGCCGTGCAGCAGGAACCGGGAGGTGTCCGTGTTCCAGCGGGCACCGGCCTCCGCGACGATCTCCAGCAGGACCTGGTCGTAGCGGATGTCGCCGTACTCGAGGAACTTGAAGTTGTGGAGGTCGTCCGGGTCGCCGATGCCCGCGGGAAACAGCGGGCACAGCACCAGACAGCCGTGCCGCTCGCCCCACTCGGCGAAGTTGTCGCGGTACTGGGGGCCACGTCGGCCCGTACCGTGCTGGAGCACCGCGAGCGGCAGCGGGGCGCCGTCCGGGTCGTGTGCGCTCGGCACATAGGCACAGAACGAGAAGCGCTGATCGAAGCGCGAGGCGAAGACCGTGGTCGCGCCCCCCGAGTAGTACTGACTCGGATGCGCGGGCCCGCCCCGCTCCGAGGGCCGTACGTAACCGGCCACTTGTCCTCCAAACCGCAGGTCAACAGGGATTCGAGGGATGAGTCTGCGAACTTGCCGGGGGCCGGACAACAAGATTGTCGCCAAGGCGGTAACACTGGGGGATGGCCGTGACCCTGCACATTGACGCGGCGAGACCGGAGTGGATCACCGTCCGGCCCTCGCCGCTCGCGGAGTTGTGCGCCGCGCTGCACGCCCTGGACGAGCCGGGACACCACCCGGCGAGCCAGTCGTGGGTGTCCGCCGTGCACAGCGGCGTCACCGGGGACCTGCTCACCCGCGCGACGGTGTGGGCGCCGCTGTGGGGCGCCTTCCGGGCGCGCTATCTACTCCCCCTCACGGCCGGTGCTGAGCGCTCGCTCGGCGCCGAGCTCGACGGCATCGCGCGCCTGCCGCTCGACGCCTTCACCGCCCTGACCGTGCAGGCCCTGATCGGCAAGAACCCCACCTCGGGCGAACCGCCGCAGGACCCCGCGGCTGTGCTGCCGCGGCTTCGGCTCATTTCGTTGGGGCGCTACGACCTGGGCCTGCGGCTGATCGAGGATCCGGCCCGGTTCCGGGGCGAGTTGCTGGACTTCCTCGCCGCCTTCGCCGCCGCGGCCTTCGACGAGGAGTGGCGGCGGGTACGGGCGGCGGTGGATCCCGATGTGCAGACCCGGCTGCGGCAGCTGCGGCTGCGCGGCGTCACCGGGGCCTTCGACGGGATCGGTGCCGTGGCGGACGACCCGCCGCGGGTGGTCTTCGACAAGCTCTACCACGCGACGGTGCGGCTGGACGCGCGCATGCCGTGCGTGCTCGTGCCCAGCGCGCACGGGGACTCGCATCTGGTGGTCAAGCACGTCCCCGGTTACGCCGTCGTCGTGCAGTATCCCGTGGTGCCCGCCGTGGAGGCTGTCCCGGTCGAGGAGATGCGCAGGCGGCTCGCCGCGCTGCAGGATCCGACACGGCTGCTGATCTGCCGCGACATCCTGCGTCATCCGGCGGCCACGGCGGAGCTGGCGGCCCGGCTGGGGATGACGTCGCCGCAGATCTCACGCCATCTGCGGCAGCTCCGCGAAGTCGGTCTGGTGTCCACGCACCGGCACGGGGCCGTCGTGTACTACCGGCTCAACGTGGACGCCATCCGGCGCCTCGGCCCGGATCTGCTGTCCGGCTTGCGCCACTGAAGCACAGCCGGGCCTGCGCTCTTGGGCTCAGCCGAAACGGACTCGCCCGTCGGCGCCCACGCGGGTCGGCGGAGCACTTCCGCGGGAAGCCGATCAGCCGGGCACGCACGCGCTCCGGCGACGTCACCAGGTCGTACGCCAGCCCCGCGCCGGAACGACCGCCGCTCGCACTGCGTGACGTACCGTCCTGCGGGACCTGGCCCGCTTCCTTACCGAGCACCGCGGCAAGGACGACTGGGCCCTGGTCGACGTGCACGATGTCGAAGCCTTCCTGGCCACCGTGCCCAAGGCCCGCAAGCGGCGGCTGGTGGTGTTGCGGCAGTGCTTCCGCTTCGCCCACTCCGGACACATCGTGCTGATCGACCCGACCCGCACCCTGATGGTGAAGGAGCCGAACGGTTTCCGCGGCCGCACTCTCGCCCTCGACCAGCGGCGCGAACTCTTCCGCCGCTGGACCACCAGCGACGGCGTTCACCCGCATGAGGCCCTGCTTGGCATACTCGCCCTGCTGCACGGCGCCGCCAGCACGAAGGTCCGGATGCTGCAGGTCGCCGACCTCGACCCGGCGGCTCATACGATCCGGCTCGGCAAGCGACCCCATCCCGTCCCGCTCGATCCTGCCTCCTGGACGGTGCTTGAGCGGTGCCTGGCCCATCGTGCGGCATGGCCCACGGCCAACCCGCACGTGGTGGTCACCAAAGGAACCAAGGCCGGGCGAAACCCGGCCTCAACTGCCTACCTGTCCCACGTTCTTGACGACTGGGGGTATCCGCACCGGATGATCCGCAGTACCCGACTCGTCGACCTGGTCAACACCATGAACCCCAAACTCGTCGCAGCCGCCTTCGGCATGGACCCGCAGGCCTCCCTGATCTACCTCGCCGATCATGCCGTTGCTGGACTGGTGAAGAGGCGATGTTCCGTGCCTGCGCTGTTCGGGGCCTGAGGACTTCGTACTGGAGACGGGCTCCTGGGGTATCGGCACGGAGCAGCGCCGAGCGGCGGGTGGCCTCCGGGGCGGCGACGAGTTCGCTCAAGGTGCCCACCTGCGATGGCGCTTCGATACGTCTGCCAGGGCCCGAACGCTTCGCGGGGCAAATTCCCGGGAAGGCAGGGCGCCAGGGGCGCCCACTACTCGTCGGTCAGCAGGCGCATGCGCCCGCTCGTGGTCACCGAGTGCACTGACGAGCCGTCATGAAATGCCGAGGCTGAAGGGCGTCGATGTTCCCGATGAATTCGAGAATGGCCTTGGCCAACTCCGCAGGGCCTTCCATCGCGGCATAGTGCCCTACACCGTCGAGTGACACCGAGCTCACTTCGGTTGCTGCCGCTTGGGACACGGTGTCAGCTGTGAAGGGTCCTCCGCCCGCGCCGACCGCGAGTACAGGCACGGTCAGGCCGTGCGTGTCGGCAAGAGCCTTGATCTCTGGCCCCTCCCTCGGCATCGACTGGTATAGGCCGATCGCTCCGCGCCAGCCGTCGGGGCGCGAGTAGGTGCGGGCGAACTCCTCGATGTCGGTGTCGGTAGTGGCTCCTGGGGTCGCGCTCGATGCGGGGAATGCGAACTCTCCCAGGAATTCCCGTTCGCGGCCGGCCAGGCGGGTGGCCACGGCTCGGTGCCGCAGCGGTCTTGCGTGACTGCCCGCGGGGTCCGCTTCAGCCACCTCGCCGAAGACCGGACGAGCGAGCCCGGCATTCGTCAGGCAGTGCGCCAAGGCATAAGGGGACAGCCCGGCCCGATCCTGAACTCAGAGGTCTCAAACTCCATTGCCGCGGAGCTCAATGACGTGCGGGGTGTCCTGGGCGTTCGTACTGATCTTGAGGTTGCCGACGTGCGTACCTGGACTCTTCGGTGTGAACCTGATGTCGACGGTGCGAGATTCACCATTGCGCAGGACGGCGCCTGTGAACCCGTCCGACTCCTTGAAGAAGTCGTCCGAAGCGCCGCCGTTTTCGACGCCTGCCTGGGCCACGACCAGCGGCCAGTCACCGGTGTTGGTCAGCCGTACGGTCTGGGGCGGCCCAGTGGTGGCAACCGCCCGGTCACCGAAGTCGAGGTTCGCACTGCTGACCGCGGCGTGCGGCGCGGCGCCGGTTCCCGACAGCGGAGCGGTGTGGTGCCGACCGTGGTCGTCGGTCACCACTACTTCGCCGGTGCGGATGCCTTCCACGGTGGGAAGAAAGATCACCCTGATCCGGCAGTACTGATTCGGGCCCAGCACATCGCAGAAGTGGTCGTGCCGGAAGTCGCCGGTGACCGAGACGCCCACGACCCTCAGCGTGGTGTTCCCGGTGTTGGTCAGCAACAGGTCCTGGCGTGCGCTGAAGCTGCCGACCATCTGCGGACCGAAGGCCAGATCCGGCGGATCGAAGGCCACGATCGTGCCGAGACCGGTGCCGGTCACCTGCACCGGCAGCGCGGCCACCGGCGTGTCGCAGGTAACCACGATCTGGGCATCCCGCACACCGATCGCCGTCGGCCGGAACACCACGTCGATCTCACAGGAGTCACCGGCCGCCAACGGCCCTGTGGTGCAGGCTTGTTGCACCGCGTAGTCATCCTTGGCGGGCCCGGCGGTCTCCACGGCGTTCACGGTGATCGGACCAGCCGAGTTGTTGGTCAGGGTCACCCTCTGCGGCGCACTGGTGCTGTAGATCGGTTGTGCCGGAAACGCGAGCGCGGTGGGGTTGGTGCCGCAATCGGGTGCCGGGATGCCCGTACCGGTGAGCGCGACTGTGCGAGGGCTGCCGCCCGCGTTGTCGACGATCCGCAGTTCGGCACCGCGGACACCGGACGCAGTAGGCGTGAAGGTCAGGCTGATCGTGCACCCTCCCTCGGGCGGGATGATCTTCTGGTTGCAGTGATCATCGGTGACGCGGAAGTTGTCGGCATCCGGCCCGACGATGTCCACGCCGGAGATCTCCAGATCGGTCACGCCGTCGTTGCCGATCTGCACCGTTCGGGCCAGGCCATGAGTGCCGAGCGGCTGAGGGCCGAAGTCGAGGGCGGCCGGAGACAGCGTCGTGATCGGGGCGGCCACTCCGACGCCCTCCAGTGCGACGGTGGCCGGACCGTCCAGCGTTCCGCCGTCGACGACGAGCACGCCGGCCAGCGGACCGGGGTGCCCAGGAGCGAAGATGAGGTTGACGGTGATGTCTGCCCCGGGCGGTACGTCGTCCACAGGTATCGGCGTGGTGATGCGCCAGTCCGTCGTGGCGGTGAGGCTCGTGATGTGCAGGGGCCGGGAGCCGCTGTTGGTCACGGTCAACTGCTGCGCCGGGCTCGCCGTCCGGATCAGCTGCGGATTGAAGACGAGCGTCTCGGGCGCCACGTCGATACGCGGTCCTGCCCCGACCGCGCCGAGCGTGAGCGTATGGCGGCTGGTGAACCTGGACGGCGCGGGTGAGCTGCCGGCGATCAGGACGAGTACCGCCTCCGCCCGGCCGATGGCACGCGGGGAGAACGCCACGTTGAACTGACGCGATCCGCCGGCCGGGACGTGCCGGTCGGGTAACACCGGGGGCACGCTGAAGCCTCGTGAGCCGTCGTCGCCCTCGAAGAGCAAGTCGTCGACGGTGGCATCGATAGTCCCCCGGTTACGGACGATCACGCTGCGGATCGCCGTGGTGCCCGCCTCGACTTCCCCGAACTCGACGTTCTGCCCGGGCAGCGCAGGCGCGAGTTCCATCTCGAAGCCGATCACGTCGGCGCGTACGTTGACGTAGAAGCCGCCCAGGTCCGGTGCGTTCGTGTTCAGCCACAGGGTGCCCGTATGCGGCCCCATCTCCGTGGGCGTGAACTTCAGCTCCGCCATGGTGAAAGCGCCTGGCTGGGCCGGCGAACCGAGGATGACCACCTCCACGTTCTTCTTCCGGCCGCGCGTTCCGAGAAGGGGCGAGTCGGGCTCGTCCTCCGTAAGGAAGTAACCGGTCAGGCGAGGGGTATGGATGCGTAGCCCTCCGACCCCGACGTTCTTGCACACCACCTGCGCTCTCCTGGACGTTCCGACATCGACTGTGCCGAAGTCCAGGACGGGGGCAGGCACCGCCGTGACATCCGTTCCCACCGGGATGTCGGGCTCGATTCCAGCAGTGGGGGGACGCACCCAGACCTCGGCCAATGGGTACTCCGCCAGCAGTTGGACGAACCGGCCCACCGATGGCGTGCCCGCGCCGTCGAGCAGAAACAGGAGGTAGTAGCCGGGCGGCGCCGCATACCCGTTCGGCGGCATCCGCACTGTGAGCGAGTCCCCGCTCCGACGTGTGATCTGGAGGGAGAGGAATCGCTGGTCCGGATTGAACGCATGAGTGGCCGAGCTGCAACGGATCAGGTGCGCCCGCTGGATGTCAGCCGCGTCGGGCGTGGCCACCCGGAACAACTGGCCGTGCCCGGCCCCGATGAGTGTCTTGCCGATGACCGGCCGCGGAGCGGGAACGACTGCACCGTTGTCGTCCCGGGTGAAGAGGTATGGGGGCGAGTAGACCTCGATCCTCAGCTCCCGCGCGTCTCCGAGATTCGGATCATCCTTGCGGGCCCCGCCGTGATTGCGGTCGCTGTCGTGGTTGGACCCCGCGATCCAGACCCGTCCATCAGCAAGCAGCAGCGCCACCGAGTGATACACCCGCGAGATACGGTCGGGTGACCCGGACAACCGTACCCAGGTGTCGCTCTCCGGGAGATAGCGCTCTGCCCAGTGCACTCCTGAGGAGTCCGCGCCGCCCCCGAAGACCGGGAGGCGCTCCGAGGTCGCTCCGCCCACCACCAGTACGGACGCGTCGGGCAGCAACACGGCGTTGGCGTACGGGCGATCCGGATCGTTGGGGCGCCGTCGCGGGCCTGTCGCCCGCCAGCCGAGATGGGAGTTGTTCGGCTCGAAGAACCGGGGCTGGCGTTGACCGCAGATGAGGATCCGCGCCCCGGAATACGGCGGATGCATGGGGAGGAGCACCGAGGGAAACGCCGAACGGGCATAGATGTGAAGAGGCTGCGTTGCATCGAAGCCGAACAACGGGGGCGAGCCGAGATCAGCGGTCGTACGCCCCGCGATGTCGATGTTCCGGATTCTGCGCTCACCGTCGACCCGCAGTGGCGTGGACGAAAAGATGCGCCCGTCCGGCAGCTGGTGGAGCCGGGGGTAGTAGACCATGGGGCGGATTTGGATCCCAAAAATGCTGGTGACGCCACCCGTGTCCTGGAGCGGCGGACTGGTGGGCCAGGGTGCGGACCAGGTTCCGTCGGCCGGGTCGAAGATCTCGACGAGCGTGTTCTCATGCGGCGCGCTCCTCTCGCCGCTGTGGCCGCTGAGTACGAGGACGCGCCCGTCGGCGACGGTCACACAGGTCGGATACCAGCGTCCGCCGGCCATGGGGCGGGCCGGCCGCCAGCGCTCGGACCTCCAGTCGAAGACGATGGCCGAGTTGATTCCTGTGAAGTGACCGGCCTGTGCGTGAATCGGGTCGGCCGTGTTCTCGTAGTGGGCGGTCCCGCCGGCGACGAAGACGTCACCGCTGGGCAGCATGCAATGACCAGCACAGAACAGATCGTCTGTGAGCCGGCCGCCAGCCCTTCTGACCCGGTTGTCGGCCGGATCCCACAGCCGGGTGGCGTCGATCCGACTCGCAGGATCCGGGGGCTCCTCATCGTGCTCGGAACCACTGAAGAAGAGCACCTTTCCGGACGGCAGCAGTGCCGCGTGGACGGCGAGAATCTCGGAGTTGCGAGTGACGAGTTCCCAACTTCCTTGTCCAGCAGGCATGTTGTTACCTCGCCCCCCCGGGTCACCCCGTCGTGCCTCGCACGCTACGTCCAGGTCCGCACCCGTGCCAGAGTTCCGACGTGCGTATGACTCCTACGCACAAGGTGTGTCAGCTGAGTGTTTTGCTGGTCGCCCTCCCAGACAGCGTTGCGGCGCGTCGGTGGCCGTTTGCCGAACACGTCATGCGCGGGCCGCGCGGCTTACCCGCTCTTGCTGACGACGGCACGGTGCGCTGTGACGGCAGTCGCCGTCACAGCGGACGGAACGAGTGTGGCGAGCGGCTACGCCGACGGCATGATGGGCCCGTGGCGCGCTGCAACCGGACGCCGGACTCCGGGCACACGCAGGTCGATCCAAGTCCCTGGTGTTCGCTCCGGACTGCACATGGCTGGCCTGCGGGCACATCGACGGTGGCGTGGTGACGTGCTGCGACGGCCGCCCAATACAGCTGTACGAACCGGCCTCCCGGGCCATCGTGTCCACGCTCACGGACCACAGGCGAGGTGCGAGCCTTGCAGTTCGCCCCAGACGGCAGGCAGCGCAATCTGCGGGACGAGGGCTTCAGAGTCGCCGAAGCGCTCGAACACCCTCCGTACGGCCGACCCGGTCAGCCGGGCACGCGGAATTTCGCCGGCGGGCGGAGCCCCTCCTGATCCGACGGCACGCCGTCTCGTTGCTGCGCACGGTTGGGCCCGCCCATCGGCCGTGGTACCCGGGCGATCAGTGCGGCGGAGGGTGTCAGTTGCATCTCGTCCCACAGGAGTTGTGCGTACTGGTCGACTTGTCGGCGAGCCTCCACGACGTTGCCTTCGGCCAGGTGGATTTCGACCAACGCGGCGCGGGCTGACTCCTGCAGGGGTTCCGCGGTGATCGCCGTGTAGGCGGCGTTGAGGGCTGGGATGAATCGACCGAGGCGACGCAGCCGGTGCGACAACGCCACGAGGGCGTGGATTCGCACTTGGTGGATGCGCTCCCGTTCCACGATCAGCCATTCCTCCTCCCAGCCGGGCAGGAGGTCTGCGACCAGGCCCGTGGTCGCGGTGTCGTCCGGTTCGAGATCGCCGTCCCCGTTGAGCAGCCGTCCGGCCTGGTCAAGGCTTCGCTCGACGTCGATCTCGACAAGTGCGCTGAGGTATACGTGCCCGCGGTCGGCGTGCACGAGACGGTCGTCGGCCTGTCGGATCCGCCAGATCGCCGTGCGCAGGCTCGCCTGGGCCCGTTGGCGTGGACCGTCACACCAGAGTTGCTCGGCCAGCGCCGTGCGGTGCTGCGACATGCCGGACGGGCGTGACAGTGCCAGGAACGCCATCACACGCTGTGCGTGGACCGGAAGCGCCACTTCGCGCTGCCCGATGTCGAGCCGGAAGCCGTTGAGCAGGCGCACCAGCATGGGAGCCGAGCACGTTGCGGAATCGGGCCAAGGAGGGTGCGGCATGTGCGCCTCCTCGCCTAGTCCGCGAACTCTATCCTCGCACCGTGTGAGGGAGCGTCAATCCATCGTCACTCCCTAACCTGTTGATGCAAGCGAGACGGGCCGTCTGGATACTCGCGGCCATGGAATCCCTGCCATGGCGCGTCGTTGTCGTACGGGCCTGGCTGCACGACGGCAAGGCGGTCGTCGTACTGCTGGTGGGGGCCGAGCCGGGTTCGCCCGTGCCCGGGCGGCGTATCGCGACGGGCTCGGCGGAGGAGGCCTGTGCCGTTCTCGCCGCCGTTCTCGGGGAATTGACGGCGGACCCCACGGATCCGGACATGACCGATTGACGCGGTGCGCTACGGACGTCCCGCACGCTGTCGTCCACCTCCGCACCGGAGGGCGAGGAGGCAGGGCGATGGACATGTTGGCCACGAGCCCGACCGCACCCGAGTTGCAGTCCCCGTTCGCGGGTTTCGCCGGCTTGTCGGCTGACCCCGCCGATGCGGGCGAACGTCCGCAGCCGACGACCGGGGTGGTGCTCGACTCGCCGTTCGGCTCGGGACTGCGCACCGAGGAGACCGAAGCGGGCGCGGACGTGCTCACCGAGCTCCTCAGTGAACTCGCCGACGACGAGTTCGAAGACGCCGTGGCGCAGCTCGTGGACGATGCTGCAGGAGCGCACTTGCAGGGAGAGACCGCATGGTCCGCGGGGGAGGGCTCTCGGGCTGGGTTGCAGAGCTGGGCCGAGGCGCTGGCCGAGCAGTCCGATCGGCTGCTCGACGGCATCACCGCCCGTCTGGAGCACGAGGACCTCACGGCCATGCCGGCGCGTGACCTCGACGCCCTGCTGGAATCGCTGGCCCCGGAGCCGGTCGGCGCGCGCGAGGTCGTCTTCGAGCAGTTCCTGGGAGGACTGCTGAAGAAGGCGGGCAGCCTGGTGAAGGGCGTCGTCAAGATTGCGAAGAAGGGGATCAGCGCGGTCTCGAAGATCCTGCCGATCGGGATACTGCTCAAGAAGCTCGGTGGTCTCGTGCGGCCGCTGCTCGCGCGTGTGATCAAGTCGGCGATGAACCGGCTGCCCGCGACTGTGCGGCCCATCGCGGAACAGATCGCGAAGAAGCTGGGCATCGCCGGTGGTGCCGGTGCGGCCGCCGCCCCCGCCACCGCGGCCGGAACCGGTGACACGGAGCCGTCGGCCGCCTCCCAGCTCGCCGGCGAGTTCGACCGGAATGTGCTGGGTCTGCTGCTGGCCCCCGACGAGATCGCGGCGGACGGCGTGCTCGCGGAGGCGGCAACCGATGCCGAGGCCGAAACACCCGACCCGATCGGTGAACTCGATGCGGCCCGCCGCGAACTGGGCCGTCGGCTCACCGAGCTCCCCGCGGGCTCCTACCCGAAGCCGGAAGTCCAGCAGTTCCTCCCAGTCGTGATGGCGGCACTACCGTTGATCAAGCTCGGCCTCAAGATCATTGGCCGGCAGAGGGTGGTGGACTTCATCGCCGAGCGTATCGCCGACCTGCTGCGCAGCATGGTCGGACCGGGTCCCGCCAAGCAGATCGCCCGCCCGATCGTCGACGTCGGCATGAAACTCATCGGCCTCGAAGTCCCGCCGGAGGCCGAGACCGATGTCGCCGGGGAGGCGCTGGCCGCCACCGTGGAGACGACGGCACGCCGGGCACTCGCACTGCCCGCCGCGGTGCAGGACGACCGGCTGCTGCTCGACGCCGCCGTGCAGCAGTTCTTCGCCGAAGCCGCCGCCGCCCATCTTCCCGGCCGGCTGCTGCGCGCCGACCTGCCCGAGCGGGAGTCGGAGCACGAGAGCGGGGTGTGGGTGCTGATGCCGCGTGCGGCCGCCCCCCGCTACCGCTTCCTCCGGTACACGCGGCCGTTCGAGATCCAGGTCAGCAGGCAGGTGGCGCGGGCGGTGCCGTGGTCCGACGGCGGGACGCTGGAGTCGCATCTCCTCGACCGCGGCGTGCGGCACTGGCCCACGACCGCTGAGGCCCACCTCTACGAGATGCTCCCCGGAGGGCACCTGGGACACCTCCGCCACGACGACACCCTCCGTGGAGTCGCAGGGGAAGCGGAAGACATCGCCGAGGAGGTGGCGCCCCTGACGCCGGAGATCGCCGGACTGCTGCTCGGCGAGCCGGGCCTGGGTCGGCCGGCGCCGGGAGGTGCCGGAGCGGCCCGCCCGGGAGCCGCTCCCGGCCGTCGTTTCGTACGGCTGCGGCCCAAGGGGCGCGCGGCAGGCAGTATGGCGGGGCGTGCCGCCGGGCCACGCGCACGGGTCGGCGTGCACATCGACACCACCGCCACACCGCCGCGGCTGAGGGTCAGCCTGCGCTTGAGTGAACGACAAGCCCAGGAGATGCTGGACCTGTTGACCAGGGCCGAGGGTCCGGACCTTCCCGGGGCCCTGCGCAAGATGCAGCAGGCGCACCGGAGTTCCCTCGTGCCCCGGCTGACCGGCCAACTGGTGAAGCGGTCCCTCCTGCCGGACGCCGCAGCCGCGAAAACGGCCGCGGAGCAGCTGGCCACGGCAGTCGACACCGGGCTCTCCGCGATGCTGCAGGGCCAGACGGCACAGCTCACCGCAGCGGTCCGCGACCCGGCCCAAGGCCTCACGATCAAGCTGGACTTCGAAGGCGTCACACGGGAAAGCCTGCAGGGCACACCGCCCGAGCCGACCGTGACGGTGACTCCCGGCTGGCGCTCCGGTGGCTGAGCCGGGAGGTGACGTCCTCGCCGCCCAGCTCGCGACGGAGCTGCGGCACTGGCGCCGGGCTGCCCACGAACTGGCCGACCTGGACATGGTCGCCGCGCCACACGCCTGGGCCGGCCTCGAGTCCTATCTCGGCACCGGCGTCCGCGCCGGGCTGACCAGGTCCGCCCTGGCGGTGGCCACCCGTGCCGACCAGCTCTCGGCACAGCTGCCCGGCACGTCGGCGAAGGACGATCTGGCCCGGCTCCGGGAACGGGTGCTGACCTTGCGCCAGGCCTATATTCGCGCCGAGACGGTGCTCGACTTCTTCGGTGACGCTGTCGGCTCGCGTACGAATCCACGCCTGGCGGAGCTCCTGCGCGGCCTGGACCTGCTTGCGGTCGATGCCATGGACCGTATCCTCGGGCCACTCGGCATTCCGGTCCCTCCGGTGCTGGTCTATCTCGACAAGGGCCTCGGAGCATCGATCCTCCGTGCCGGGATACGGCTGTGGGACGCATCGCTCTCACCTGCCGCCGCCATCAAGATCACCCGGCACAACCTGCTGCGCCCCACGGCAGTGCTCCACGAATGCGGCCACCAGGTCACGCACCTGACCGACTGGACCGGTGAACTCGGCGCCGCCCTGCACGAGGTGCTCGCGCCCGTGTCACCGGTCGCCGCGGAGGCCTGGCAGAGCTGGGCGAGCGAGGCGGCCGCCGACGTTGTCGCATTCATCCTGACCGGCTACGCGCCCGTACCGGCGCTGGCCGACGTCGTGGACGGCACGACCGCCGCCGTGTACCGGATGCCGCCCGGCGACCCGCACCCGATGGGCCTGCTGCGGGTAGCGTTCAACGCGGCGCTCTGCCGGTACTGGTACGGGACCGGGCCGTGGGACGACCTCGTACGGACCTGGCTGCACCACCACCCCCTGAACGCCGCGCCCCCGGAGTCCGCACTCATCGCGCGGGCGACGCTGCCGCTGCTCCCGCAGATCGTCCGGGTGTGCACGGAACGGCCCATGCGG
Source organism: Streptomyces scabichelini (assembly GCF_011045015.1). GTDB lineage: Bacteria > Actinomycetota > Actinomycetes > Streptomycetales > Streptomycetaceae > Streptomyces > Streptomyces scabichelini. The sequence goes on from NZ_JAAKZY010000030.1 coordinate 49,325, forward strand.
GCCTTCGGCGGACGGCCCCTCTCGGCGCTGGCCGATCCGCGCCGGGTGGCCCCTGCCGAGCTGCGCCGGCTCGCCGACGGGGCCGGGGCGGCGCTGTACACCTCGAGTTATCTGCAACGGCTCGAACCGATGCGGATCCTGGCCTGGAGCGTGCTCCGGTCGCTGAGCCCCGATGACCATGCCGACCGCGACCTGGAGACATGGCTGCGCCGCCTCGGCGCGGCCCATGCGACCGCCGCAGCCTGACCAGGGAGACAGCCATGCCACGTGCCTCGACGCCGAAGCCGGCGTCCACACCTGCCGAGTCGGCCGCCCCCGGCGCGTCGACATCCACCACGCCTCCCGCGACACCGGATCCCGCGGCCATACCCACCGGGCCGCCCCCCACCGGCGCGTCGACATCCACGACGCCTCCCGGGACGCCGAATCCGGCGTCCCCGCCTGGCGGGCCGCCCTCCACCGGGCCAGCGGCGTCCAGTGCACTGCCACCGGCCCCGACCCTCTTCACACCCGGGATCGTCGACGCGATCACGGAACTGACGGCGTTTCTCCGCAACGGTTCCCAGACGCAGGACCCGCAGGCGTTCAGCCCCGCGCAGCTCAATATCGAGCGCGACTTCCGGGACCTGCGGGCCGGGCTCGGGCGCGGCACCTCGGCCTCGCCCGGCCGACTCGTGCGGCCGGAGCTGTCGAACGGGCACCTCAAGCTCGGTGCGGCGCTTCCCCCGGAGGCGTACCGCATCGGTGGCTTCGACCGCGTCGGCAAGAAGGTCTGGCTCGTGGACGTGGCCGAGGCCATCAAGGCTTCCCATGGCCGGACCCACCTGCAGCACCCCGACATCGTGATCGACCGTGTCGTACGGCTCCGAGTGTTCGACGACTCCGAGCCGCGGCCGCGGCGGATCCTCAGCGGCATCCCGAAGATCGTGGGCGTCCCGCCCAAGCCCGGCACCACCTTCTGAGGAGACGACCATGTTCCGCACCCTCGCGCGCTTGCTCGCCGACTCGGGATTCAACACCGACGAATTCTTCAAGATCCATCCGCTGCAGCTCAGCCGCTGGCTGGAGGAGGCGTGGGCCGACGGCGGGCAGGCGGACTGGCCCGGCTTCGACACCTCCCCGACGGGCGTCACCCCGCAGGTCGTCTCCCGGTTCCAGCTGCCCGGTGAGGTGAACGGCGGGCTGCTCCAAGCCCTGCGTTCCGGCATCAACACCCCGGGCGAGTTCTCTGTCAGTCCGCCGCCGTCCGCCGTGGGCATCGGCACCGGCCTCGCACTGCCGTGGGACCACCTGATCTACGCCTTCCTGGTCGAGAGCACGGGTGTCGCGGAGATCCTGCGGGAGGTCGTCCGCCGCTTTGTGGTGGGCGAGTCGCTCGAAGCCGTCAAAGACACGACCTACAGCTGGGTCCGGTCCACGGAGGAACTGTTCTTCCGTGACCCCCCGCTGTTCTCGATCACCGGCACCACCAGCGCGTTGCGACCGGACCCGCTGGTCAACCGCCGCAATGCCTACTGGCGAATGTTCGGGATGGATCTGCCGCACGCGCCGCCCGGAATCCAGGGCCAGCCGTGGAAGACGGACGTCGGGGCGTCCGCGAACCTCCGGTTCGGGGAGGTGTGGATCGAACTGCTGCGGCAGGTCTGGCTCGCGTTCGTGAACGACAGCAACTCGGTCGGCGCCAACCCGACCGACGCCTCGTACATCGGATACCTGTGCCAGACCCTGTCGGAGATGATGGGGATGCGCCGACGGGCCGGGATGCTCGCCCGTGAGGAGTTCGGCCACGTCGTCACCATGAGTTGGTTCCACCTGCTGCTCGAGACCGAGAACGAGGTGGTGGCCGATCTGCAGGCGGGCGCGGGCACCGCCGGAAACGCTGCGGACCGGCTCGCCCGGATCGCGCAGCGGGTGGGCATCACACCGCCGCGCCGGGCCCGTGAGCTGTTCGAGCTTGCCGACCTGGTCTCGCTGGTGCTGATGTTCATCGAGGCCGGCCGGTTCAACGAACCCAAGGACGCCGAGCTGCTGTTCCGCAGCGGCTCCCCGGATCCACTGGTGCGGAACACGATGAACCGCGTCATCGACCTCTGGCAGTCCGCCACCGGAGAGTCGATCAAGGAGCAGGGCGTCCGGGTGGCCAACGGCCCCATCCCGTCGTCCCCGCAGCCCGTCCGGCTGCCGAGCGCCCATCTGCCGACCGCACCCGACGGCGCGAAGAGCAGCTCGAACGGCGCCGCGCCTGTGCAGCTCTGAGCCATCTGACACCGCTGGAGACCGGGAGCCGACGATGAACCGTCCGCAGACCTGGGACTGGACCGAGTCCCTCACCGCCGACCCGCCGTCCGCCGAGCAGCAGGCACCGGCCTGGGCCGCCCAGGACGTGTTCCGAACGTCCGAACAAGGAGGCGGCGACGGAGAGTCGGGCCCCGAGTTGTCCCTGGCCGAGTTCGCCGCCGAGACGCGCGGAGGGAGCTTCACCCCGGAGGTCTTCGAGGAGGCCGAGTCCGGGGAGGTAGAACTGGCCGAGTGGGAACTGGCCGGTGGGCCGGTACAGGACGAGGCGTTCCCGTCCGGTCTGGTCCTGAGCCCGGCCGCGGGTGCCACCGGTGAGAAGGAGGAGCACTGGGATCCGTACCTCACCGGACTCCCGCTCTACGCCACCGGTCCGACGGTCCGGTCGCAGCGGCTCTCCCCGAACTTCACTGTCGGTGAGCTCGTGACCAGCGGGGGGCAGGCATCGGACGTCGCACGGATCTCCCCCGAGCTGGTGCGCTGCCTGCAGGCGCTGCGCGACCGGCTGGGCAGACCCGTCACGATCAGCTCGGGGTACCGGTCCTGGGCGCGCAACGTGGCCGTGTACCGCGCGCGGGGCTCCGGCCCGACCCGCAGCCGGCACTGCAGCGGACAGGCTGCCGACATCAGCGTCGCGGGCATGTCCGGACTCGATCTCGCCAAGGCGGCGCTGGACGCGTGCGGCCGGGACATCGGGGTCGGGATCGGCGCTTCCTTCGCCCATATCGACGTGCGCGGGGAGTGGGCCCGCTGGCCCTACGCCTCAGGGGACGCGGCGAAACGCGACATCGTCGCGATCGACGCTCATCGCCGCGGGCTGGGCACCGCCCCGCCGTCGACGGGCGGCTCGCCCCTCGCTCCTGGCGGAGTCGTCGGCAGCCCTCCCCTCGGCGGTGTCCCGGGCGGCGGGCCGTTGCGGGCCAGGATCGCGCAGTTCGCCGAACAGGAGCGGACCCGGTGGGGAAACGGGACCCGCGTCGAAACCGAGCCGGCGATGACGGCGACGCTGCAGGACTACTACAGCACCGGAGTCAGGAGCCCGGTAACTGCTTCGGACCTGCAGAGCAGTTCGTGGCAGGCCGGCCATCCGTGGAGTGCCGTCTTCATCAGCTGGGTGATGCGCCAGGCCGGCGTGGGCAACGCCTTCACCTACAGCACGGCGCACCGCGTGTACGTCAGCGCCGCCAAGCGCAACGCCGAGACGGGCAACACCGCCAACCCCTTCTGGGCCTACCCGGTCGAGAAGATCGTCCCCGAGGTCGGCGACCTGGTCTGCGCCGATCGGGACGGTGGCGGCGGGTGCGGGGGTGTGACCTACGCGACGATCGACAACGGCACGGCGTGGTCGACGCACTGCGACGTCGTCACCGCCGTGGACCGGACCGGGCGCAAGCTCACCGCCGTTGGCGGCAACGTCAGCCAATCGGTGAAGGCCAAGACGATCACGATCGACGCGCAGGGCTTCGTAGTGCCCCAGCAATCAGGGCAGAGCTGCCGGTACTTCGCCATCCTCAAGGTCCGCGACGGCACGCCCTCCGCAACTCAGCAGGAGGCAGGACCGGTCGCACCAACTCCCGTGCTCGACCCGGACGCCATGACCCGGGCGATCCGCCTGAACACCTCCTACGCCACCGCCCTGCGCTGGAGTGAGCGCCTCGACGCCATCACCCGGCTGATCTCATCACCCGGAGCGACCCCGGCCGACGTCACCTTCGCCAACGCCGTGGCGCAATGGCAGCGCGGCCGAGGACTGACACCCGACGGAGTCATAGGCCCGGACACCTGGATCGAAATGGTGAAGGTGCTCAACCGCTGAGAGATGTTCATGTGGCACTCCTTTGCAGAGCAGGTACACCCAGTGATCGCTCACCGGAGACGGTCGCGGCTGAAGGTACCGGCGGTGCAGCGCAGGATTGGACGGCAACGGACGGGCCAGCCGTGGGTGGGGCGGGATGACCGAGCCCACGCGCTTACTGTGCGCGGCTGCGCATCTGCGGCCGGACAAAGCCGCGTCGTACCGACGTCCGACCAGGAACGGCCTGGCGGATGTGCGCCTGTGCAACACGGACACGGTGACACCATGTCAGCCGGGGTGCTGGACGCCGTCGCCCGCGCCCTGCGCCTGAGCGGAGACGTGCACGCCCATCTGTTCCGCCTTGCCCGGCCGGAGCTTCACGGGAATCGCCACGCCATACCCCAGAGGCAGCGGCTGCGGCCGGGCATCCAGCAACTGCTGGACACGCTCGACGGGATCCCCGCGTACGTCTGCGGCCGACGCCTGGACATGCTGGGCTGGAACAGGCTCGCCACCACCGTGTTCGGTGACTGGTCCCGGCTCCCACCTCGGGAGCGCAACCTGTCCCGGCTGGTCTTCCTCTCCTCTGCGGCACGCGATCGTTTCGCCGACCTGGAAGCCAAGATGCTGGACCTCGTCAGCGTCCTGCGCCTGGACGCGGGGACCCACCCGGACGATCAGGAACTCGCCGCCCTGATCGACGAGTTGGCGGACAAGAGCAGCGACTTCCGCCGGCTGTGGGCCCGGCACGACGTTCGCCGCAGGGGCCACGGCGTCCAGCGGCTACGGCACTCGGTGGTGGGCGAACTCACCCTCTCCTTCGAAGTCCTGGGGTTGCACGGCGACACAGACCTGACCCTCGTCGTCTATCACGCCGAGCCCGGCTCGACGTCCCGGAAAGCCCTGCGGCTGCTGACGGGCCTGGCGGCCCTGGGCACCGAGTCGGCCTCCTGACAACAGGACACCTGAAGCAACAAGACGCCGACCGACCTACCGAACAACAGGAGCCACCGTGCAACCGTCCTCCGACCAGAGCGCCCACGACGACGTCACCACGGCCTTCCGCGCCTACCTGCAAGCAATGCTCGACGGCAATACCGACGCCCTGGACAACCTGCTCGCCGACGGCTGCACCCTCACCCACGTCACCGGCTACGTGCAGCCCAAGGACGAATGGCTGTCGCAGATGCGTGCCGGCCAGTTCCTCTACCACCGGATCGAGGAGAAGAACTTGGCTGTCGAGGTCGAGGACACCACAGCCCGCGTCTCCGGCCGCTTCATCACCGATGCAACGGTGTACGGCACCCGCGCGAACTGGCGGCTGCACATGACCATGGACTGCGTCCGCGAAGGCGATACGTGGACCGTGCTCCGCTCAGCCGCCACGACCTGGTGAGCAATGGGCCCTCGGTTCACCGCTCCGGCGACCTGCTAGCCGTCTGGCGACGGCACCGGGAGGCCGACGAGGTAGCTCTCGGGGTCTTGCCGTATCGAGTCGCGATGCCCCGCCAGGCTTTCACCGGTGTCCGGCGAGAACTGCACCATGCCGAAGGGCACGGCGGCACCGGGATAGGTGTTGCCATCGTTCTCGGTGCCGATGAAGGGGTTGACCAGATCGGTGAGTCGGGCGTCGCTCGGCTGGGCAGCCTGGGCGACCGGAACGGCGAACAGCGCAGAGGCTGTCACCGCCCCTGCCACGCACAGGCGCAGGCGCCGGGTCCATCTCATGTCGGAAGAGCTCCGGGGGATACACGTCGTTGTCTGCAGGGTCAGGGGAGCAGGGGGCAGGCCAGGTCGCCGGGCACCTCGTAGGGGTCGCCGTGGCGCCCGAGGGCCGGCGCTGCCGCCGGCCCTCGGAATGCCGCTATTCAGTGGTGTCAGCGGTGATCAGACGCAGTTGTGCGTCCGCCCAGTCCGCGTGATCGGAGTTGATGCCGTCGCCCCCGTCGGTGACGCGCAGCGTCAGGCGCTGCACCCCACTGACGTCGATGTCGAGTGCGCGAGCGGCGTCCGCGGGGGTCATCACCTCGGTCCGTGCGAGCAGTCGCCCGTCACCCACCACTTCGAAGGCGACCGTGGCCCTGCCGCCGACCTCGTCGTCGACACCCACGTGAGCCCGGAAACGGTCGTACGCGCCACGGATGTCGACGGACACCTCGGCCGTGGCATGCATACCGAGGCCTTTGTCGTACGCGGTGCCGCGGATGCGCAGGGGACCGCCGTCGCCTCCGGCGCTTTCCCCGTTCGAAGTGTCGCGTTCGACCGGCCCCCAGCCGTTGCGCTCCTGCGCGAACGGCAGATCGCTCACGTAGTCCACTCCCGGCGGTGCGACGAACACCCGTACCGTCCGCTCCTGGCGCAGCGCGGGGACGCCGGCCTTCTCGCCCGGAGCCCGGTAGGAGGCGCTCACCACCACGTCGTGGTAGCCGTACGCCGCGTCGGACGGGACGTGCACGGTGGCGCGTGTGCTGAGCGCGGCGCCAGTGGCGAGTTCATCGGCGTGAGCGGTGCCGCCTGTGACCGTCCATCCCTGCGGGGAGCTCACGCGCACGGTGGCGTCGCGCGCCGGACCGAAGTCCTCCACCTGGAACGTGCCTTCGACAGCGACCGTCGTTCCCGGGTCGGCCTCCGCTTTCTGCGGTGTGGCCGACAGGGCGGTCAACGGCATGCGGTCCACGGGCCGGTCGCACGTGGTGCGGCCGGGCAGGGCACGGCAGATCAGGGCGGCGAAGCCGCCGCCCGCCGACGTGGGGACCGTCAGGACATCGCGGCGGTCGGCGACCCGGGAGTCGCGGACCAGGCCGTCCGGTCCGTCACGCAGGACCTCCAGCCGCCAGCGGCCGGCGCCGAGGAAGTCCAGCGGTACGCGCCGCGTGGCAGGCCCGTCGGCCGCGGTGACGTCGCCGACGAACCAGCGGTCGCCGTGACGCCGTGCGAGGGTCGCCCCGTCACCGGGATGCCCGGACAGCAGCCGTGTCTCGTCCCAGACGGTCGGTACCTGCTCGAGGAACCGTTCGAGCTCCGGACGGGACCGGTATGCCTCCACCGAACCGGCGAAGTTCTGGAAGCCGGACTCGTAGACGACCGACAGGGCCAGTTCCGCGGCCTCCGAGGTCTTACGGGTGCCGAACTGGAATCCCATGGGCGTGTAGTCCATGGATCCCACCACATTCCGGGTGTACGGCAGTGTGGTGATGTCGGCGAGAGACACGTTGCCCTGCTCGGCACCGTAGACCGCCTCCATCGACATGACGTGCGGCCAGGTGCGCTGGATGCCGTGCGGGATGGTCGATCCGTGGAAGTTGACCAGCAGTTCCCGTTCGGCGGTCGCCTCAAGGATGTCGTCGTACCAGCGGAAACGCTCTTGCGCATCCGAATCCATGAAGTCGATCTTCAACCCGGCCGCGCCCCACTCCTTGACCCTGCCCAGGGTCTCCTCGCGTTCGGCCGCCGTGTCCAGATCGGACCAGTGCATCCACACCAGGATCTTCACGCCACGCCGCTGCGCGTACTCGATGAGCCGCGGCATCCAGTCCTCGGTCTTCCACCCGTCGTCCACCAGCGTGTACTCCCAGCCGTGGGCGGCGCTGTAGTCGACGAACCGCTGCTGGGTCTTCAGGCTGCGCTGCGCGGCGCCGAAGCCGGCCAGCCAGGACCAGGCGACCTTGCCCGGGCGGATCCACGAGGTGTCCGTCACCCGGGAGTCGGGCGCCAGGTCGTCGGTGAGGGTGGACTCCGTGACGGTGGCCAGGTCACCGATGACGGCGGTGCGCCACGGGGTGGCCAGCCGGCCCGCCGAGGCGATGCGTTCGTCGGCGAGTTCCACGGTGTAGCGGCCGCTTCCGGCGTCGTGTGCGAGACGGCTGCCGGCATAACGACCGTCCACGTCCGACTCCGTGAGCAGGACATAGGACTCGCCGACCCGGAAGAGCGAGGGGTACGCGTAGTCGCCTGTCGCGGCGTCCGCGGCGGTGGTCTCGGTGCGGGGCCGTTCGTAGTTGGGCGTGTACGGCATCAGCCACGCCGCGGCTTCATCCGGCACCTGGAAGGCGGAAGCCTCGCCGAGCACCGTCACCTCGTCGTCGCCGGGCAGGACGTAGCGGTAGGCGAACCCGTCGTCCGAGACACGGACGACCAGGTCGAGCCGGGCACCGTCGTCCTTGGCGAAGGAGAACCGCGCCTCGGTCATATGGGCCACACGCCGGCGCTGCTTGCCGGTCGTCGTGGAGTACCGTTCGGTCACTTTCCGTACGGTGTGGCCACGAAGCCGCAGACCGGCGGTCAGGTCGGAGGCATCGGTGGTGATGCCGACCGGGGCGGGTTCGAGCACGGTGGTGCTGCCTCGACGTACACCCAAAGACAAGGTGCCTCGTGTGTCGTCGAGTTGCAGATGCGCGGTCAGGGCCTCGCCGGGCTCTCCCGCCCTGTGCGTCACGTTCCACGACGTGGCCGCCGCGCTCCCGGCGGCCGCCGCGGCCGGAGGAGGGGGACTTCCGAGTCCCACGGTGGCGCTCACAGCTGCGGCAAGCAACGCCAGCAGTCTGCGTCTGAACCGGTGCGTTCCTGCGTGCACGTAGGCCTCCACTCGAGTCCGGCAACGTTGTCGGTTCTGGTGCGCGACGAATTCGTCCCCCATCAGTCACGAAGTGACAGTGAGGGACGTGAGTGCGGTGTGGCCTCCGGCCGGGGTGGTGACCCGGAGTGCCACATAGCGGGCCGTTCTGTCGGTGCGCAGGACTCCCCGCGCCGTCAGTCGTACCGCGCCCGTGTACGTACGGCCGTCCCTGCTGAACTCCGCCTGCGCTGCCGGAACGCGGCCGCCTCGCCACTGTGTGCGGATCTCCGTGATGTGCCGCTCGGCGCCCAGGTCGACGACCATGCGACCGTCCGGGCCGGGGGTCCACGCGGTGCCTTCGTCTCCGTCGACCGCGGCTTTCGGGTCCGTCATGCCGGGCGGCAACGGTGCGGTGGGGAAGGTGGGACGGCCGAGTGCGAGATCGGCAAGCGGGTACGCCGTGGCGCGCGGCACGGTGACCGTGGTCGTACGGCCCGCGCGGACCGTGGCGTCGAGGCTCTTGCCCTGAGCGGAGACGGTGACCCGGCAGGAAGGTCCGCCGAGTCGCACCGTGTGGCCGTCGACCACCTCGGCGCGCAGACCGACGGGAATGGATTTCCCGGAGAGGACAATGCGCGCAGGCAGCAATACGGCGGAAGCGGTGGACAGTTCGGCTCGAAAGTCCGTGCCCGATTCGGTGACGGTCTGGACACCCGCGTACAGGCGGATTCCCTCGGAGGGCGAGCGCGGGATCGTCACCGTGGTGGTCACGGGATCCGAGGAGAGGTTGAACAGACTCAGGTAGTCGTCGGTGAGAGTGGCCTTCACCTGGGCGGACCGCACCGAGGGGCTCTTCCGGGCGGCTGCGGCGCGCAGCCGCCCGGGCGTCGCGTCCGGGAGTCCCTCGACCAGAATGCCCTCGGCCGGTCCGTCGGAGAGGACGACCGTGTTGCCGTACACCGAGATCGGGTTGGCGCCGCCGCGCACGACGAGACCGGCACGGCCGTCGATGTCCAGCCAGCCGCCGCGGCTGGTGAGGTCCGCCTGCGGCCAGACGACCAGGTCGGTCCACTTCTGCCCGTCGACCGATCCCTGCATCCGGTACGCGCGGCCCGCCGCGGTCTCCCAACGCAGGGTCACCCGGTCCACGTCCAGGGCCGCGCCCAGATCGACGGCGAGCCAACTGTCCGCGCGCGGACGGTCCGCACGGGACACCGCCCAACGGGTCGAGCCGTCGCCGTCGACCGCGAGTACGGGCTCCTTGCCCGGGTCGAAGGAGGACGCGGAGGCCGTCGCCCCGGTGCCGCGCGCCAGGTCGGCGCCCGCGGCTGAGTCGCGTATCTCGAAGGCGTACAGCGAATAGCCGTAACTGGGGTCGGGGCGTGCCCCGAGCATCCGCAGATGACGGAACCGGCCGCGAGGAAAGGTGAGTTCGTCGACCCGTGGGCCGGCGGGAGTCGAGGGACCGGCCTGGGCCGCGACCGTCGCGCTCCCCTCGGCCGCCCGGTACGTGCGGCTTCCGTCCAGCCCCGGCATCCCGGGCATCTTCAGGTTGTGCACCTCCAGGTGGCCTTCCCCGGCGGCCGTACCGGAAGTCGCGTACACGACGGTCCCGGTCGGGAGCGTGGTGAAGCCCGCGTACCCGGCGTCCAGCGTGAGCAGGCTCGCGCTGCCGTCGAACCCGTCCCGCGGCCGGGAGTACGCGACGACCGACCGTCCGGTGACCTTGGCCCCGGTTCTCGGCAGGAACATCGGCGTCGTACCGCTGAGCGCGAACAGCCAGTCGTCATGGGCCGGTTGCCAGGCGAACTTCACCAAACCGGCTTTGCTGACCACCCCGGCCCACGCGCCGGGCGACTGGTGGGAGACGAGGCCGGGGCCCGGGCCGTGGTCGGTGACGCCGCTCGCCTGCTCGAAGAGCTCACGCTGTGACAGGGGTTGCACCGGCGCGCGCCCCGAGCGGACCCGCCATTCGTGGAGCAGATAGCTGATGGCCAGTTCGGCGCGCGCCTCGGGTTCGTACTTGGGTTCACCCGAGAACTTCGCGAGGCGGTACTGCGGCGGATACGCCTGGTAGGCCTCCAGACGTTCGGCCATGGCGAGTTCGCAGCGGGCCGCGGCGCGATCTCCGGTCACCTGCGCGAGGAAGGCGAGCGGGATGATGTCGCGGCCGTAGAGATGTTCGCGGTCGGCGACCATCGGCATCAGCGGCTCACCCGCGTCGCTCATCACGCCGAGCAGGGTGCGCCACAGCGGCCCGGCGTTGGGCTGCGCGGTGAGCACCTGTGGGAGGGCGCGGCCCGCGACGAGGAAGTGGGCGGCGTTGCGTCCGGAGGTTCGCCAGAGTTCTTCCTGGTAGTGCGGGCCGAACGAGCCGTGGTTCTCGACGATGAACGTGTCGTACAGGTTCTGCGCGGTGTTCTCGCTGACGGCGATCCCGTCCACGCGGGCCGGGTTGGCGAGGTCGGCAGCCGGTAAGCCCGCCTCGTTGCGGCTCCACCGCCCGAAGGCGCCGCGCCATGCCTCGTACCGCGCGTCGTCGCTCGCCCAGGCGAGGCCGGGGGCGAGTGCCTGGGCGTAGATTCCCATCTCCTCCAGCTTGGTGTCGCCCTGGAAGCCGCCGTCGAGACCGTGCGGAGTCCAGTCGCCGGAGTCGGGATCGTCTCCCGTGCCCAACCCGGCGGTGTACTGGGCCTGTTCGCGGGCGATGGTGTCGACGTTGCGGCGCGTCACCTCGTCGAGGTCGTCCCACAGCAGCCGGGCCGCCAGGACGAAGTAGGACTGGAAGGTGGTGTCGAAGAACAGTTTCCGGCCCCACTGGGTGCCGCCGGTCAGTCGGTTCGACGCCGCGAAGTGCTTCAGGGTGGCGAGGGTACGGGCGCGCAGGGTGTCCTTGTCGACTCCGGCGCGCTCGGCGTCGTACGGGCCGCGGGTCAGCAGGACGGCGTTGCCGAGCACGACCGCGAAGCCGAAGTCCTTGGCGGTGTAGTGGCCTTGGGCCGCATCCCACTGCTGTTCGGACCAACGGGTGTGGGTGAGGAGGGCGCGGTAGTACGCGTCGGAGACAGGCCCCATTCCTGGATCGGGTCCGGCCGCCGCGCTCCGGGCCGCCGCCGCGGCCAGAGCCTGCTCTGATCCCAGGACGAGCGGGGAGGCAGCCAAGGCGCCGGAAACGCCGAGCAGCTGAATGATGTGACGGCGTGTGAACTCCGTGGCCGGCTGCGGCATGCGGCGGTGACCTTTCCATCGACAACGTTGTCAGAGGGTCGCGGTCATTCTTCGGGTGCGCCATGGGCGCGTCAAGAGCCCTGCCGCCTGTTGGGGCACTCGACAGATCACATACGGCCATGAGGGTCGGCCGATTGGGCCGCGCAGCCCTGTTGACCGACCCATCGAACGCCGCTTAGGTTTCACGATGATGAAAGCGCTTGCCGTTGCTGGCGTTTCCCTGGCGATGCTGGTGTTTCCCCTGGTGACGGCCAGCGGGCCGCACCCCTGCGCTGCGCCGACGCGCACCCGATGACGAGATGGTCCAACTGGAGAAGGGCCTGGCCGCCCCGCCCATCTGACAACGATGTCAAAGACGTCAACGACCAGGCGTCCACCGCGCCCACCACTCCTGCCGTCACCGCCGCCGAACTCCGTACCCGCTCCTCCCTCCGACGACGAAGGGTGATGCCCGATCATGTCCCCACTGAGCCGCCGTCTCTTCCTCGGCACGGCGTCGGCCGCCTTCCTGGCAGCAGGCACCGGATCCGCCGCCGCGCTGTCGGAAAGCATCCGGCGCAGAGCGAGAGACTGGATCTTCGAGAACGACTCCCTCAGGGCCACGGTCACCTATGAAGACGGTGGCATCCGCCTCACCGGGCTCCTCAACAAGCGTGCGCGCCGCGACTACTTGGCGGCTCCCTCACTGCTCTTCGCCCACGAACTCGACGGCGCCGACACCGTGCGCGCGGACGACGGAGGGTGGCGCCTGGGAGCGACGACCAGGCAACTCATCACCGTGCGCACGAAGGAGAGGTCCTGGCGGGTCGGGGAGCGCGTCCGCATCCCCCTGCGCAGAACCGGGCCCCGACCGTTCCTCGTCACCCTGGTCTTCGAGATCTACGACGGCGACGCGGGCCTGCGCTACTTCACCCTCGTGCGCAACGAGGACACGGCCCGCGAACTCACCCTCACCCGCTCCACCGTGATCGACCTGCGGCTGCCGGACGAGCCACACACCCTCCACTACGTCCCGAACATGAAGTGGTTCAGCACACGGGGGTCGTTGAGCACCGACCCCGTCGGCAGGTCCTGGCCGAAAAAGGCCCTCACCGTGTACGACACCGGGGACGGCTGGAGCATGAGTCCCGAGCTCAACTGGAAGACCCAGCGTGGCAACGGCAACTACCCGACCGACTACATGCTGCCGCCGTTCGCGGGCATCAACGCCTGGCACGAGCAGGACACCGTCTCCGTGGACACCCACCCCGAGGCGCTGCGACTGACGCTGTTCCCGGGTGAGGAGTTCGAGTATCTGGCGGTGAACCTCACGGTCTTCAAGGGCGACGTCGTCGACGGCAAGATGGCCGACGAGCTGCACTTCCGCAAGCGCTTCAAGTACCACCACACGACCACGCTTTTCCACCAGAACGACTGGGACTACCGCGGCGGCCCGGGTCACGAACTGCCCGCCGGCTACTACTACGACACGGTCATCCCGCAGACGAAGCGGGCGGGCCTTGACATGGTCATGCTCGACGACTACTGGAACACCACGCGCGACACCATCGAACCGAGTGACTCGATGAAGAAGTCCATCACCAGCCTGGGCACGCTCTCGAAGACCCTCAAGGACAACGGACTCGGCTTCGGCCTCTGGTTCTCGCTGACGGGAGACGGCCACCTCAAGGGCCGCGACCTCGCCGACCCGGCCCAACTCGCCTACAAAAGAAGCCAGATCGAGACGCTGCTCAACGACCACGGCGTCACCCAGCACATGATCGACCTCACCGAGTACTGGCAGAACGAGCGGACGACGGCCTACTCGCACCCGAGTGACAACGTCTACCGCAAGGCCGTCCTCACCCGGAACATGCTCAACGACCTGGTGACGAAGAACCCTCAGTACCTGCCCAAGCTCACCAGCGAACTCGACATCGCCCCCACCCAGGGCGACCGCAACAACGGTTTGCTGCACATCGCGTACAACGGCTGGAACACCTCCAACGGAGGCGTCACCGGAGAGGACCTGTCGCTGCGCACCGCGCTCACCGCGTTCGGACACCTGCCGATGGGCTCGACGTACATGAACGGCGGCAGGATGACCGGCCGCATGGAGGACTACTACTCCTACATGGCCGTCCGCGCGGTCAAGTTCCCCCAGGACCCCGGCGATGCGACCAAGTGGCCCGACGCGGCGGTGAAGTTGATGGGCATCTTCAACGCCTGGCGCAGGCGGCCCGAGATCACCGCCCTGACGGACGGTCAGTTCCTGCCCGTCCACCTGGGCCAGGGCTGGGACACGACGGACTGGGACAGCAGCAAGGGCCCGTACGTGTGGATGTGGACGGACGCCTCGCGCCGCACCGCCCTCCTGATCGCGACCGCCGCCGGGACCGCGCAGACCGCCGTCGATGCCAAGGTGCGCTGGCTCAAGGACCGTACGACGTACGCCGTCACGGACATCACCATCGACGACGACGGCACCCAGGCGCACACCGCGAAGGGGCAGCTCACGGGCGAGCGCCTGCGCACCGCCGGGCTGCCGGTCGACCTGTCCGAGAACACCTCGAAGGGCAAGGCGTTCTGGCTGGAGGCGAAGTAGGCACGGGGCGCGCACATCGCGGGTCCGACAGGCCGGCGTGGCCGGACCGGCCCGGCCGCGAAGGCGCTCGACTCCGCCGGAATCGAGCGCCTTCCCCCGGCACAGTGCCCGCGTCAGGCGCGGGCCATCGCGATGGATCCGGCCAGGCGCTCCCCCGCCTCGTAGATCATGTACGCCACGCCGCCGTCGGTACCGAACGTCGGGGAGGCTGATCGGCCGTTCTCGAGGGCCGCGTTCAGCCTCCTCACCGGCCGACTCCGACGCGGACGGGTTGCGGTTGCCGAGCGGTTGAGCAGCGCCGCTCGGCACCCCGTCCGGCGAAAGCGCCGACGGCACGGCAAGGATCAACTGTCCGGCGATATCGCGGGGTTGCGCGATCAGGTCCAGACCATTGACGTGTACACCACTTCCGGTTAGCGTCTGCGTACACGCTTTCAAGGACCAGCCCCTGTGCCCCCACCGCAGCGTTCGGCAAGCCTCGGGAGTTCTTCCATGCGCGCCAAGCGATCTCTTTCAGCCGCACTCCTGCTCATCCTGACAACGATGTCGGCCTTCCTGGTTCAGGCCGCTCCGACGGCTTCGGCGGCCGTGTCGGCGACGGTGTGCAACAAGTACTGCGACGCGCGGGACCCGGCCCTCAGCGGTCAGGACCGCAAACCCGTCACCGCCGCGCTCTTCGGGCGCACGTTCGTGCTGCACTTCAACGACGCTGACGCCATGGGCTGGGCGTCCATAGGCAACGGCAGCCCCGGGGACGAGGTGTGGATGGACCGCTCGTTCGACGGCGGGCGCACCTGGTCCTCGGGCAGCAGGATCGGCGCCACCACGATCCCGGCGGGCCAGAGCGGCTGGCGGACCAAGATGTACAACGTCGACGACTGGGCGAACCACGGCGCCGGCGCCCTGCGCGCCTGCGGCAAGGCCGCCGACCGCACCGACATCGTCTGCACGCCCTGGGCCCGGTCCACCTGGAACGCCGCCGACCGGCGCACCGCGGCGGCCACCGCGCAGATGCAGTTCTACGACTACGGCACCGGCCTGTTCAACACCACCGGCTGGTGGAACTCCGCCAACGCGCTGCACGCCGTCATCGACAACGCCCGGGTGACCGGCATGAAGAGCTACACCTACGCCATCGGCCGCACCTACGACCTGCAGGTCAACGCCCATGCCGGGCGGTTCCGCAACGACTACATCGACGACACCGGATGGTGGGGCCTGACCTGGATCGCGGCCTACGACCTGACCGGCGACCCCCGCTACCTGGCCACGGCCCGGGCGGACGCGGACTACATGGCCTCCTACTGGGACGGCACCTGCGGCGGCGGGGTGTGGTGGAGCACTGCGAAGACGGTGAAGAACGCCATCCCCAACTCCCTCTACATCGAGCTCAACGCCGCCCTGCACAACCGCATCCCGGGCGACACCACCTACCTTCAGCGCGCGAAGGCGGACTGGACCTGGTTCCAGGGCACCGGCATGATCAACTCCGACCAGACGGTGGGCGACGGCATCAGCCTGAGCACGTGCAAGAACGGCAACGCCACGGTCTGGTCGTACAACCAGGGCCAACTGGTCGGCGGTCTGACCGAGCTGTACAAGGCCACGGGCGACTCCTCCGTGCTCACCGCCGCCCGTCGGATCGCCGACGCCAACACCACCTCCAGCAGGCTCAACACCCCGGCGGGCATCCTCAAGGACCCCTGCGAGAGCGGTGACTGCGGTGCCGACGGCGCCTCTTTCAAGGGCGCCGACGTACGCGGCCTGGCGAAGCTCAACGCGGTCCTGTCCGACCGCCCCTACACGGCATACCTCAACAAGCAGGCCGCACAGGCCTACGCCTCCGACCGCAACGCGCTCGACCAGTACGGGCTGCGCTGGTACGGCCCCCTGGACAAAACCGACGCCGCCCGCCAGCAGAGTGCCCTCGATCTGATGAACGCCGCCTCCTGACCCCCACGCCCCCCTGTCTCTTATA
>NZ_JAAKZY010000310.1 GCF_011045015.1 Streptomyces scabichelini
GGGTTTGGGTTCGTTGCCGGGTGCGGGTTGTTTGTGGCTGGTCGCGCAGTTCCCCGCGCCCCTAAAAGACTGCGCCTGCCCGCGCCCTGAAAGACCGCGCCTGCCCCCGCCCCTGAAAAGACCGCGCTCCCCGCGCCCTGACGGAGCGCACATGCCCTGCGCCCTGACGGAGCGCACATGCCCTGCGCCCTGACGGAGCGCACATGCCTTGCGCCCTGACCGAGCACACATGCCTCGGACCGTAGCCCGGAAATACCCCCGGAGCTGCGGGAATGACTAAGCTTCGGCAAAACTTTCAGGATCGCGAAGCTGAGTCAGGGGCCGATGTGCGCGAGGGCGGAAACGGTGAGGAGCAGCCGTTGCGGTCGGGACAGGGTGTGGATCAGGAATTCCTGGCCCTGGAGCGGGAGTTGACCGTTCTTCTGCGGCGCGCCCGGGCCTCCTCCGGTGAGATGGCCCGGGAGGTCCATCCCGATCTGGAGTCCGCCGCGTACGGCCTGCTCGTGCGTCTGGACGAGCGTGGCGATCAGCGTGCCACCGAGCTCGCCGCCTATATCGGTGTCGGCAAGGCCACCATGTCCCGCCAGCTCCGGGCTCTAGAAGAGCTCGGCCTCATCGCCCGTGAGCCCGATCCCGCCGATGGCCGCGCCTGGCTCGTCCATCTCACGGAGGAGGGGCGGGCCCGTTTCCGTACGGTGCGGGATGCGCGGCGGGCGCGGTACGTACGGCAGCTCGCCAACTGGGACCGAAAGGAGGTCGCCGAACTGGCCCGGCTGCTGCATCAGTTGAACCGGCGAAGCGAGAGCTGAGCGCGACGTAAGGCCCTGGTCTCAGAACTCAGAACTCCACGTACACCACCGTCGCATCATCATGCGTCTTGCTCCGGCCCAGGAACTCCCGCTCCGTATCCGCCCGTTCGAGCGCCCGTACGCGGTCGACGAGGGCCTGGCCGCCTTCCTTGCGTACGAGAGTGACCAGTTCGGTCCAGTCGCCCTGGTGGAACTTGTCCACCCAGCGCGTGGCGCCGTCCGTCAGGGCGGTCAGGGTGCGGACGTCGGCGCGGGGGAGTGTGCCGGTCACCGCACGTGCCGCGACCGACGGGTCCGCGGCGGCCGTGAAGAAGCCGCCCTCCTTGTTGCGGATCGTCGCGTCGGTGATGGCGTGTGTGGCCAGGGAGGCGCGGGGGACGCGGGAGAGGCGGTCGTCGAGGAGTGGGGTGACCGGTCCTGCGGGGGACTCGGCGAGGAGGGCCGAATCGGAGAGGACGAGGTATTCGACGTCGGTGGCGGACCAGCGGGAGAGCACCACAGTTGCCTGAGGGGTGCGTGGGTGAGAAAGGTCACAGGTGTCTCGATGGGCGTCCGCGGTCCGGAGAATGCCCTGCTCCAGCACCTCGGGGAGCGTCAGATCCCGTCGTGAAACGGACAGTTCACTCAGCGCTCCGCCCAGCCGCGCCGTGAACCAGGGAACCGAATGCCGACAGCCCACCTCGGTCGGCGGTGGAGTCACTCCGTCCAGGACGACGAGGGAACCGCCCTGCCCGAAAGCCGGGAGTCCGGCCGATGCGTAGTCCTCGTTCGGGCGGGCGGGGTCACCGGGTACCGAGGTCAGTTCCGTGCGCATCCGGCCAGTCTGCACGAGCTCTTCACAAGCTTCGTCAAAGGGTGGCAATCATCGCCGAATTGACGCGGACCGGCTGGTCGGAAGCCTGAATTGGGGCGGAATAATCGACTCCGCCTGAGCGCGGCGGTGCATCTTGCCACCGGCTGCCGTGGGAGTCCAGCGGGCCCGCCGCACGAGGTCGCTGCACGGGCCAGAGAAACTTGCCCACCCCTGCCTCACCGATGTTCACTCCTTTGGGTGGCGGGTCAGGCGATGCGCGACCACTGCCCACCGGCACTGGGAAGGTCGGGAGCCGTAGCGGGAACGACACGCTTGTTGACGGATCGTCACCCGGGCCCATGGGTACACGAGTACAAGAATGCGAGCATCGGTGCAGAAGATGCGGCCTCGGCGCAAAGGCAGTCAGACGGCCTCGGACGAGGCCTCCGGGCGCACGCCGGGCTCCCCGAACTCCCCGGAGCCGGAGCACAGGCCGAACTCCCCTGACCCTGCGGACCCCGCAGGAAAAGGCCGCCCCGCCCACGTACGCACCCGGCTGATCGTCGCCGTCGCCGTCGTGGCCGCCGCGATCGCCGGAGCCGGCGCCCCGTCCGTCGTCGCCGCCTCGGGCGACCTGAACGACTCCCAGAACCTGGTCACGCTCGCCGACCGCACCAAGGACGCGCTGACCCTCGCCCACGCGCTCGCCGACGAGCGCGACGAGGTCACCTCCTACATCGCGGCCGGCCGCCCCGACGGCCAGGGTCCCTCCGAGCGGCACAGCGCCCGCGTCGACCGGCAGGTCGACGAGCTGAGCGCGGAGGAGGCGCCCGCCGCGCTGCGTAAGGACCTCGACGACATCGCGACCGTCCGCAGAGCGGCGCTCACCGGAAAGAGCACCGCTCTCGAAGCGCATCAGGCATACTCCGCCGCCATCGCCGAACTCCACGGCCTCGCCGAGGAACTGGCCGAGCAACTGCCGCCCCGCGCGGGTGGCGGCTCGCACGCGCTCGTCGACCTCGACACCGCCGTCCAGCAGGCCGCCGCCACCCGAGGCCTGCTCCTCGCGGCCCTGAACGTGCCCACCAGGACGCAGACGACCACCGACCCGATCACCGGCCTGACCAGCACGACGACCACGTCGTCCGCCGCCGACACCAAGCAGCGCAACGCGCTCAGCGCCGCCGCCCAGCAGGCCAACGTCCGTGAGCAGGCCGCGCTCGCCGACTTCCGCGACGCCGCGCCCGAGGCCGACAGCGCCTCGTACGACTCCACGGTGAACGGCCCCGACGTCAACTCCGCCGAGAAATACCTCACGAACCTCGCCGACCGGCCGAACCTCTCCGCGTCCGAACTCGACACCAACACCAAGAACCTGGACGCGGCGCTCTCCGCCCGCGTCGAGCTGATGCGCGGCGTCGAGGCGTCCCTCAACAGTCAGCGGGCCAGGGACCTCGCCCAGTTGCGCGACGACGACGTCACCGCCCTGGAGATCCGTATCGCGCTTCTCGGCTTCCTGATACTGGTCGCCGTCGGCGTCTCCACGGCCATGGCCCGTACGCTGACCCGCCCGCTGGCGGTCCTGCGCCTCGGCTCGGCCCGTCTCGCCGCCGACCCGGCCGCCGAGGAGCCGGTGAAGTTCACCGGCCGCAACGACGAGTTCGCCCAGGTCGTACGCTCCGTCAACGCGCTGCACGCGCACGCCGTCGCGCTCCACGAGCGGCTGACGACCCTGGACGGCGACCGCAGGCACCTCATCGGCCAGCGTCAGCTGCTGGCCGACGAACGCGAGAAGCTGCGCACCGAACTCGCCGCGTCCGCCGCCCACCTGGACCAGGTCCGGCAGAGCATCCACGGCACCTTCGTCAACCTCTCACTGCGCACGCTCGGCCTCGTCGAGCGGCAGCTCGCCGTCATCGAGAACCTCGAGGAGCGCGAGCAGGACCCCGACCGCCTCGCCACGCTCTTCCGCCTCGACCACTTCGCCACCGTCATGCGCCGGCACAGCGAGAACCTGCTGGTCCTCGCCGGCACGGAACACGGCCACCAGCACCCGGGACCCGTCCCGCTCGTCGACGTCGTACGCGCCGCCGTCAGCGAGATCGAGCGGTACGAGCGGGTACGGATCGCCGCGCTGCCGCCGCACGCGCACCTCGCCGGGTTCGCGGCGGACGACATCAGCCACCTGGTCGCCGAACTCCTGGAGAACGCCACGTCGTTCTCGCCGCCCGACATCCCCGTCGAGATCTCCGGCTGGCTCCTGGAGAGCGGCGAGATCATGCTCTCCGTCCAGGACGAGGGCATCGGCATGACCTCCCAACGGCTCGACCAGCTCAACGCCCGCCTCTCGGACTTCGACCCCGAGGACACGTACGACCAGGAGAGCGGCGAGGGCCTCGGGCTCGGCCTGTACGTGGTGGCGCGGCTCGCCCACCGGCACGGTGTACGGGTGCGGCTGCGCGAGCAGAAGCAGGGCGGCATCGCGGCGGTCGCCGTCCTGCCCAAGGCGCTGTTCGCGGCCGCACCCGCCACCTCGGTCCCCTCGGCGGCCCACCCGGCGGTCGGCAGCGCCACCTCGCTGTCGTTCCCCGGCGCCGACTCCGAGGTCAACTCCAATGTGCTGTACGGCCGTTCGGAACGGGACCCGCTGATCGCGGCGGCGGAAGAGGCCGCGGAAGAGGCGGTACGGGAGGGGACGGTACGGGATCGGTCGGTACGGGACGAGGCGGTAGGGGAGGAGACCGGCAACGGGGAAGTCGTACGCGACGATCCCGCGCCGGAAGCCGAGCCTGCTGAGCCCACGGAGCCCGCTGAGGCCACCGGGTTCGCTGAGCCCACCGAGACTGCGGAGTCTGCCGCGTCCGTCGGGTCTACCGGACCCGCCGAGGCTTCCGGGTCCAGGCCCGAGACCACCATGGAGCTCATCCCGATCCCGGCTCAGGCCACCACCCCCGACCCCTACGCCATCGGCCCCGACTCCCACGAGCGGATCCCCGACGAGCCGCAGCCGGTCCCCGACGAGCCGCAGCAGGTCACCGACAAGGGGCTGCCCAAGCGGACCCCCAAGATCTCCGCGCCCCCGCCGGCGGCCAGGCCGCGTGCGGCGTCCGTGGACGCGGAGGCGCTGCGCCGCAGGCTCGGAGGGTTCCACCGGGGCGCGGTGGAGGGCCGTCGGGACGTCGAGGCGGAGATCGCCGAGCAGACGGCCGAGAGGCGCGCGCCCGCAGCAGAACCAGCAGAAGCAGCAGAAGTCGCAGCAGAAGTCGTGGAAACCGCGGGGGACACAGTCGAGGAGGCAAGCAGTTGACAGCGCCGAGTACCTTCGGACTGAGCAATGAGGCCCGCAATCTGCACTGGCTGCTGACGAACCTCGTCGAGGAGGTGCCGGGCATCATGTCGGTCGCCGTGGTCTCCTCCGACGGACTGATGCTGCTCTCCTCCGACCCCGGGAGGAACGCGGAGGCCGCAGCGGTGGCGGGCACGGCCAGGCCCACAGGACCCAAGGGCTCCTCCGCCGACCTCGCCACCGTCGTCTCCGGCATCGGCAGCCTCACCATCGGTGCCGCCAAGCTGATGGACTCCGGCGGCGTCAAGCAGACCATGGTCGCGATGGAACAGGGCAGCCTCTTCGTCATGTCGATCAGCGACGGTTCGCTGCTCGGCGTGCACGGGGCGCCGGACTGCGACATGAGCGTCGTCGCGTACCACATGGCGCTCTTCGTGGGCCGCGCCGGACACGTCCTGACCCCCGAACTCCGCAGCGAGCTGCGCCAGTCGATCGAGGACGCGTCGATAGGGAGCCCCCAGTGAGCAGCACGCCCGAGCTTCCGATACGTGGCGGGAACCGGAAACCGGCCCGCGTACGCCCCTACTCCCTCACCGGCGGCCGTACCCGCTTCGGTCACGTGCTGCTCGTCGAGACATTCGTGGCCAGCACAGCCGCGCTCGACGCCCCCGAGGAGCGGAGGGAACTGACTGGGGGCACCTCCCATGCGTTTAGCTATGGGGGAGGTTCCCTAAGCAGCCGGGTGATGCCGGAGATGCGGGCCATCGTCGAACTCTGCCGCCGGATGCGCACGGTGGCCGAGATCGCCGCGCTGCTGAAGATGCCGCTCGGCGTGGTCCGCGTATTGATCAGCGACCTGGCAGACCAGGGAAAGATCCGTGTGTACGGAACCGGTCACGGCACCGGACAGCCGGACCGCGCACTGCTCGAAAGGGTGCTGGATGGACTCCGCCGTCTCTGAGGCCGCCGCCGGCCCCGTGGTCGTCCCGGACGCGGACGAGAACCTTCAGGCCTGGCAGACGGACCGGACGCGTGCCCCGATCGCCACGAAGATCGTGGTGGCGGGCGGCTTCGGTGTCGGCAAGACCACGCTCGTCGGCGCCGTCTCGGAGATCACGCCCCTCGAGACCGAGGCGCTGATGACCGAGGCGAGCGAGGACACCGACGACCTCAGCGGGACCCCCGAGAAGCTGACGACGACCGTGGCCATGGACTTCGGCCGCATCACGCTCGACGACGACCTGGTGCTCTACCTCTTCGGCACGCCGGGCCAGCAGCGGTTCTGGTTCATGTGGGACGACCTCGTGCGCGGGGCGATCGGGGCGGTCGTCCTCGCCGACACCCGCCGTCTGAAGGACTGTTTCCCGGCACTGGACTACTTCGAGAGCTGCGGACTGCCGTACGTCGTCGCCGTCAACCACTTCGACGGCAGCGAGCGGTACGAGCCGGAGGATGTGCGGGAGGCCCTTACCGTGCCCGCGCACATACCTGTCATGATCATGGACGCGCGCCGTCGGATCTCGGCCATCGAGACCCTCCTGGCCCTCGTCGGCCACGCGCTCGAAGTCAGCCCCGAGTAGTCGCCAGTAGTTCCAGGCCCGTAGTTCCAGGCCGGTAGTTGCAGGCCCGTAGTTCCAGGTAGGAGACAGGACCGTATGCGGAAGATACTCGTCGTCGGAGCCGGCCAGTCCGGACTCCAGCTCGCCCTCGGACTCCAGTCGCACGGGTACGAGGTCACCGTGATGTCCAACCGGACGGCGGACGAGATCCGCTCCGGCCGGGTCATGTCGACGCAGTGCATGTTCCACACGGCCCTCCAGCACGAGCGCGATCTGCAACTGAACTTCTGGGAGTCCCAGGCCCCGAAGATCGAAGGACTCGGCGTCTCGGTGGCCGCGCCCGGCTCCCACGACCCGGGCCCCACACAGCGCGCGATCGACTGGGTGGGCAAGCTCGACGGATACGCGCAGTCCGTGGACCAGCGCGTGAAGATGGCCGGCTGGATGGAGACGTTCGCGCAGCGCGGCGGCCAGCTCGTCATCCACGGCGCGGCGGTCTCCGACCTCGACTACTTCTCCCGTACGTACGACCTGGTGCTGGTGTCGGCGGGCAAGGGCGAGCTGGTGTCCATGTTCGGCCGCGACGCCTCCCGCTCCCCGTACTCGGAGCCGCAGCGCGCCCTGGCCGTCGCGTACGTCCACGGTCTTGGCCCGCGCCCCGAGCACCCCGACTACGAAGCGGTCCGCTGCAACCTGGTCCCGGGTGTCGGCGAACTGTTCGTCATGCCCTGCCTCACCACTTCGGGCCGGGCCGACATCCTCTTCTTCGAGGGCATACCCGGCGGCCCGCTCGACGTCTTCCAGGGCGTCAAGGACCCGGCCGAACACCTCTCCCTGACCCTGGAACTCATGGAGCGGTTCGTGCCGTGGGAGTACGCGCGGGCCACCAAGGTGGAGCTGACCGACGCCAACGGGACGCTGTCAGGTCGCTACACGCCCACCGTCCGCAACCCCGTCGGCCGGCTGCCCGGCGGAGGCCTGGTCCTGGGTGTCGCGGACGTGGTCGTCGCCAACGACCCGATCACCGGGCAGGGGTCCAACTCGGCGTCCAAGTGCGCCGCTTCGTACCTCGGCTCGATCCTCGCGAACGAGGACAAGCCCTTCGACGAGGCGTGGATGCGGGACACGTTCGAGCGGTACTGGGACACCGCGCAGTACGTCACGAAGTGGACCAACGCGATGCTGGCTCCTCCGCCGGAGCACATCTTGAACCTGATCGGCGCGGCGGGTCAGCTTCCGCCGGTGGCCGACCGGTTCGCCAACGGCTTCAACGACCCGGGGGACTTCGAGAACTTCTTCTACGAGCCTGAGAAGACGGAGGCGTACTTGGGCTCTGTGGCCGGATCCTAATCGCCGTTGGGTGTTCTGGGAGTGGGAGGCTGCGGGTTGTGTGTGGCTGGTCGCGCAGTTCCCCGCGCCCCTTCAGGGCGTTGTCCTGGGCGTACGGCGCCCAGGGCCGCCATGCCTGTTCTCTCCAGTTCGGCGAGTTGGTCGAGCTGTTCGGCGGTGAGTGAGGCGAGTAGTTCCTCCACCTCGTCGAGGCGCTTGCGTACGGCGTCCCGGTTCTTCTTCTGCCGTTCGGCGAGGGTGAGTTGGCCGTCGAGGGCCTTGCGCGCCGCGCGGGCCAGGGCGTCGGTCTTCTTCTCGCCGCCGACCAGCCGGTCCACCGTCTCGGCCCGCTGCCGGGAGAGCTGCCGGATCACATGGCTCTGGTCGAGCGCGTGCTGCGGGTCGCGGGCTAGGAGCAGACGTACGTACGGGGAGATCTCGGTGCGGCTCTGGTACTGCTGCCGGGCGAGCCGTGCGGCGGCGCTGCGGCTGTCGTGCAGGAAGAGCCGGGCTCTGGCGAGCCGCCCGTTGAGCTTCTTGACCTCGGCGCGCTGCTTGTTCAGCTTCTTCTCGGTGGCGTTGTACTTCTCGGTGGCCTTCTCGGCTTTCCGGTAGAGGCGCTGAAGGTCTGTCAGGAGGGCGGCGACAGGTCGCTTGGCGACGGATCGCTCTCCGCCGAGGTCATCGGGCTCCGATGCGGCTGCGACGGGTGCGGGTGCGGCGGGTACGGATGCGGCGGGTACGGGTGCGAGGGCCGCGGCCGTGAGCGCCGCCGTGCAGACCAGGCGCAGGAGTCTTTCTGACACGTCATCACCTCCGGTACGGGGTGGCCCCTCCACCCCGTACCGCGAGCATCAGACGCCTGCGTCGCGCTCGCGCGCGGGCCGTGGTCGGTTCGGCTCAAGGAGGTCACTCGTCGGCGTCATCCGGCCTGGTGCGCGGCGTGGCGCCTGGCTGGGTGTCGGGCTTGGCCTCCGGTTTGGACCACGGCCACTTGAGCTTGTCGCTCTTCTTGCCCTCGGGGTCGAACTGGTACTTCCACCCCTGGTGCAGGCCGAGCCGTTTGCTCTGCCCCGCCTGTACGCGGCGGTAGACGAGGACCGTCGGCGGGCCGCCCGCCGCGTCCGGGACCGGCACCCGGTACACCTTCGGTGGGTGTCCGGTCATGCCGAGCAGGACCGGGAGCACGCGGCCGTCCAGGGGGCCGCCCTCGAAGGGGGTGTCTTCGCTCTTCACGGGGCCAGTCTCACGCTCTTCACGGGGCCAGTCTCACAAACGGGGCGTCGCCCACCACGGGGAGCACCCGGCGGACCAGCGTGCCGAGAGGGCCGTCCGCGGTCTCCATCGCGAGTGCGGCCCGTACGACCTCGGCGGTCTGCGGGTCGCGT
Organism: Streptomyces scabichelini; assembly: GCF_011045015.1. Taxonomy (GTDB): domain Bacteria; phylum Actinomycetota; class Actinomycetes; order Streptomycetales; family Streptomycetaceae; genus Streptomyces; species Streptomyces scabichelini. The sequence continues at coordinate 9,165 of NZ_JAAKZY010000310.1, forward strand.
CCCGCGGTCGCGACGAGGCAGGCCACGAACTGCTCGACCAGCCAGTCGCGCAGCTCGTCCAGCGGTGGTTCCTTGTCCTCGTCGAGCCAGATGAGTGAGGCGGCCTCGACGGCGGTGATCCACATCCGTACGGTCATCCGCAGCCTCAGCCCCGGGTCCCGTACGTCCAGGTGACTCAGGATGTGCTCGGCGGCGGCTCGTCGTACGCCGTCCACGATGGCCGTGGTCCGGGAGGTTCCGACGACGTTGCCGCCCTGCAGCAGGGCGCTGAATCCCGCGTCGTGCTCGTCCACGAAGGCGAGATACCGGTCGAGGGCGTGGGAGAGGCGCTGGGTCAGCGGGCCCTCCGGGGGCTCGGCGAAGCAGTGCTCCAGCTCTTCGGCGGCGGAACGCAGGGCGGCTTCGTACAACTGCTGCTTGCCGCCCGGAAAGTACCGGTACACCAGTGGGCGCGACACCCCGGCGGCCTCCGCCACATCGTCCAGCGATACGTCCTCGGGCACGCGCCGGGCGAAAAGCCCCAACGCCGCGTCCAGCAGCTGGCTGCGTCGTTCCTCGACGCTTAGGCGGCGGTATGCGCGGGTGGGGGCCTCGGAGGTCATATCCGCAGCGTAGCCCTCCGGGGGTTGGGCGGTTGGGTTCGTTGTTTTGTGCGGGTGCGCTGTGGCTTGTCGCGCAGTTCCTCGCGCCCCTGGGTGGGTGGGGGTGCGG
>NZ_JAAKZY010000311.1 GCF_011045015.1 Streptomyces scabichelini
GCCGGGTGGGTGGTGCCGGGTGGGCTTCCGTTGGTTACGGGCGCCAGTTCGCCAGTACGCCCTCGTAGAGCTCTTGGTCGGTCAGCTCGAGCGGGGTTTCGCCGGCCAGGAAGTGGGCCGTGTTGTCCGTCTTGAGCTTGCGGAGGTAGTCGAAGGCCTTGTTCTCCGGGTCACCGAAGGCGACGAAGGAGAAGAAGACGGCGGGGTGGTTCTTCGCCGCGTCCGTGAGGGACTGGGTGGCGGGGGTCCTGGCGTCCGGGGCGCCGTCCGTCTGGAAGATCACGAGTGCGGGGTCCGTGGTGGCGGACTTCTCGTAGTGGCTGAGGACCGCTTCGACCGCCGTGTGGTAGCTGGTACGGCCCATGCGGCCGAGCCCTGCGTGCAGGTCGTCGATCTTGTTCTCGTGGTCGGTGACGGTGAGTTCGCCGGTGCCGTCGAGTTCCGTGGAGAAGAAGACGACGTGGACCTTCGCCTCGGGGTCGAGGTGGGTGGCGAGGGCCAGGGCCTGCTCGCCGAGGGCCTGGGCGGAGCCGTCCTTGTAGTACGGGCGCATGGAGGCGGAGCGGTCCAGCACGAGGTAGACCTTGGCGGTCGTGCCGGTGAGGTTGAGGTTCTTGAGGGTGGTGGCGGCTGCGTTGTAGGCGGTGAGGAGGGTGGCCGGTACGGGGTCGCCTCCGGCTGGGGGTTCGCTGGTCTTGACGGCCTCGGCTTCGCCTTCGGCCTTTTCGTTCCCGCCCGCACCACCCGTGGCGGTCTCGTTGTCGGGTGCGGGTGGCCCCTGTGGGGCCTGATCGCCGTCGGCGACTGCGGGCTCGTTCGCCTGCACGGTGACGGGTGTCGGCTCGGCGTCGGGCGCCGGTTCCGGAGCCGCCTCGGCAGTGACGATCTCCGGCTCCGGCTCAGGCTCCGGGCTGACGTCAGCGACAACAGGCTCGGGCTCCGGCGCAACTTCGGCGGCAACAGGCTCCGGCGCGGGAGCCGTCTCCGCGACGGGCTCCGGCTCGGCGGCCGTCTCCGGCTGCGGCTCGGGGGTCACTTCGGTGACGGCCTCGACCTCAGGCTCCGGCTCCGGCTCTGCCGCCGGGGCCTCCTCCACCACGGGCGCCTTCTCTGCGGCAGGCTCGGGCTCAGGAGCAGCCGCTGCCTCAATTTCAGGCTCTGCCTCTACCTCAGGCTCCGCCTTAATCTCAGGCTCTGCCTTGACCTCAGGCTCGGCCCTAACCTCAGGCTCCGCCTCGACCTCAGGCTTCACCTCAGCCTCAGGTTCCCGCTCTCGCGCCGCAGGCACCGGCGCGGACACCGCCACGTTGTCGAACGCCGCCGACACCAAGTCGTCCACACCGGACGTCCTGGGCTCGGCCGGCGGGGTCGGGACCGAGGCCGCCGGTTCGGCCGCCGCAGGTGTCCGCTCGGTCGCCGGGGCGGGGACGGAAGCTGCCCGTTCCTCCGCCGGAGGCGTCTGCTCAGCTGCCGGAGGCACGTCGGCACCCTCGGACGTACGCCCCTTGCGTGACTTTCCGAATGCGTTTCGCAGGAGGTTGAGAATGCCCATGTGCGCAACCCTTCGCATGAGTTGTTTCCGTCAATCCCTGGCCAGGACGGACACGTAAGGTTAGCCGCCATGTTTGAAGATCTTCTTCAGGCCCGGACCTGGGAAGGACCCGGGCCCGGACCCAGGTCCGTACGGAGATATATACCGAGGTAAGTACCGAGGTGCGTACCGGAGTCCGCGTCGGCGTCAACTCCCCCTCCGCTCTCGTGCGTTCACCCCTCGTTCACCTCACGTCAGTGTCCCCGAACGCGCGTGCCCCTAGCGTCACGCCCGACCCAGGAAATATTGGGAGGGACCGTGCGCAACCTGCTGCCTCTGATCGGCTCTACCGGCTCGCACGCCGGTGGCCGTTCGGCGATGACCTGTCGATTCCGGTGTGGTGACGCCTGTTTTCACGAGGTGCCCAACACCAGCACCAACGAGTACGTCGGCGATGTCATCGCCGGTGCGCTCAGCCGCCGTTCCATGATGCGGGCCGCCGCCGTGGTGACGGTCAGCGCGGCAGCCGGGGGTGCGGTCGTCGGCGGCGGCGCCACGCAAGCCGCCGCGCAGACCGCTGACGCGACCCCCGCCGCGTTCACGGGAGGAACGAGCGGCAAGGCGGCCCGCGGCCTCCGGTTCACAGCCGTCGCGCCGAACACCGCCGACACCGTGACCATCCCCGACGGCTACGCCCAGAACGTGGTCATCCGCTGGGGCGAGCCCATCCTCCGCGGCGCCCCCGCCTTCGACCCTGACAAGCAGAGCGCCAAGGCGCAGGCGGGCCAGTTCGGCTACAACTGCGACTACCTCGGCCTGCTCCCGCTGCCGGGCGAGCGCGGCCGCCAGGTGCTCGTGGCGAACCACGAGTACACCGACGAGATCCTGATGTTCAAGGGCTACGACGCCGCCAAGCCCACCCGCGAGCAGGTCGAGATCGCCTGGGCGGCCCACGGCCTGTCCGTCGTCGTGGTGGAGGAGGACCGCAAGAGCGGCAAGCTCACCCCCGTACCCCGCCACCCCCTCAACCGGCGCGTCACCGCGACCACCGAGTTCAAGGTCACCGGTCCGGCCGCCGGGTCCGACCTCCTCAAGACCTCCGCCGACCCGACCGGCACGAAGGTCCTCGGCACGCTCAACAACTGCGCGGGCGGAGAGACCCCCTGGGGCACGACGCTGCACGGCGAGGAGAACTTCAACCAGTACTTCGCCAACAGCAGCCGGACGACGGACAAGCGGTACGGCATCGGCACCGCCGCCTCCGAGCGCAAGTGGGAGCTGTTCGACAAGCGGTTCGACGTGGCCAAGGAGCCGAACGAGGTCCACCGCTTCGGCTACGTCGTCGAACTCGACCCGTACGACCCCACCTCCACGCCCCGCAAGCACACCGCGCTCGGCCGCTTCAAGCACGAGGGCGCGACCGTGCGCCTCACGCACGACGGCCGCCCGGTCGTCTACACCGGCGACGACGAGCGCTTCGACTACTTCTACAAGTTCGTCGGCAGCAAGCGGATGGCCCACGGCCACAGCCGCTGGGCCCGCGAGCACAACCTGACGCTCCTCGACGAGGGCACGCTGTACGTCGCCAAGCTCACCGGCGACTCCCCGGCGATCGAGATCGACGGCACGGGCAAGCTGCCGAACGACGGCGAGTTCGACGGCAGTGGTACGTGGATTCCGCTGGCCACCGCCACCGCGAAGGGCGCCGTCTCGCACGTGGACGGTATGACCGCCGAAGAAGTCTTCGTCTTCACGCGGCTCGCCGGTGACAAGGTCGGCGCCACGAAGATGGACCGCCCCGAGGACATCGAGCCGAACCCGCACACCGGCAAGGTGTACGTCGCCCTCACGAACAACAGCAACCGCGGTGTCGGTACGAACGCCAAGGCCGACGAGGCCAACCCGCGCAACGCCAACAAGCACGGGCATGTTCTGGAGCTGACCGAGCGCTGGAACCGGGCCGACAGCACGAGCTTCGCCTGGTCGCTGTTCCTCGTCGCAGGTGACCCGAAGGACCCGGCGACCTACTTCGCGGGCTTCCCGAAGGACAAGGTCAGTCCGATCTCCTGCCCGGACAACGTGGCCTTCGACCCGCACGGCAACCTGTGGATCTCCACCGACGGTGCCCAACTCGGCTACCACGACGGTCTGTTCGGCGTCGCGACCCAGGGTGACCGGCGCGGTGAGCTGAAGCAGTTCCTCACCATGCCGAAGGGCGCCGAAACCTGCGGCCCGATCGTCCAGGACCGCCGCGTCCTGGTCGCGGTCCAGCACCCGGGCGAGATCGACGGCGCGACCGTCGAGAAGCCCGCGAGCACCTGGCCCGACGGCCCGGGCACGTATGTCCGCCCGTCGGTGGTCGCGGTGTACCGCAAGGACGGCCGCGACATCGGCGTCTGAGCCGTAGTTGTACGTACGTGGGGGCGCCCTCCTCAAAGGGGGGCGCCCCCTGTCTTTTTAGGGGCGCGGGGCTGTATCAATTTGCGGCTCCGCCGCGTGGGCGCGACCAGCCCCCACGACCCGCAGATCACACACCGGCCCGTTCCAGCCACTCCCGATAGCCGGGCGCCTGCAAGGCGACCTCCTCGTACGCCTCCTCCAGTTCCGGAAAGACGGAGTCCAGCTCCTCCTGCGTACGGGCCGCGAGGAGCAGGCGTACGCCGAGGGGGTCGCCGTGGATGCGGCGTACCGCCATCGTGGGGCTGTCGGCGTGGGTCGGCTGGCAGACGGCGACCACCTCGCCGGTGGCGATCAGTGCGTCTGCCGTGTAGTAGTCGCCGTGCAGGACACGCGGGTTGACGCCGGCCGCGCGGAACATCCGCTGCACGGCGTCCCACTCCCCGTCGACCGTCGGGTCGACCATCCAGCGGTCGTCGGCCAGGTCACGCAGGCTGACCTCGGACTTCGCCGCGGCCGGGTGGTCGGATGGCAGCGACACGAATTGCGGCTCGCGTTCCATCAGTACGCGCAGCCGCAGCCCGTCCGGTATGCGCAGCGGGCTGCCCTCCACCTCGTGCACGAAGGCGACGTCGAGCTGTCCGTCGGCGAGCATCCGCAGCAGTGCGTTCGGGGAGACGTCCATCTGCAGGACCGGCTCCTGGTTGCGGGCGCGCAGCCGGCGCAGCCAGCCCGCGAGGGCCCGGCTCGCGGTGGAGCCGATGCGCACTTGGGGTCCGGCCACGGCGGCGGCGGTACGGGCCTCCGCGACGAGGGCGCGCATTTCGGCCACCAGGGGGCGGGCCCGGCCGAGGACGACGCGGCCGAGCGGGGTCGGGCGGCAGCCGGTGCGTTCGCGGGTGAACAGCGCCCCGCCCAGCTCCTGTTCGATCCGGCGCAGCTGGGTGCTCAACGAGGGCTGGGCGACGCCGAGTTGGCGTGCGGCCCGGTGCAGGCTGCCGGTGTCGGCTATGGCGCACAGCGCGCGGAGGTGCCTGACCTCAAGCTCCATGCGGCGAGCCTAGGACGGGCTCCTCGGTCACACCAGACGCACAAATCCCACCTGAAGTAGGCGAGTTGGTGACTGATAGCGGCGTGCTATCGCCACTTGCCATCATCACAGCCGCCGCACAGGCATCGACACTCAGCGATGACGACGACTCACCCCCCACTCAAGGAGTCATCATCGTGCGACTTTCCCTGCGCACATCCAAGAAGCCCAAGTCCAGAGCTGTGCTGTCCGCCGCCGTCGGGCTCGGCCTCGCGGCCGGCGCGTTCGGCGCGGTGCCGGCGTCGGCTGCCCCGGCTGCCGCCCCTGCGTCCTCCGTGGCTGCCTACCACGGTGCGTCCGAGGAGGCCAAGGCCAACGAGGCGTTCTTCGAGGCCGTACTGAAGTCCGTGGCCGAGAAGCGCGCCGCGAACCCGGGCGCCGCCGCCGTCACCGTCGTCTACGACGCCTCGGACGCGCCCACGTTCAGCTCCCAGATAGCCCGTTCCACCTCCATCTGGAACGGCGCGGTCGCGAACGTGCAGCTCCAGTCGGGTTCCAACGCCGACTTCGAGTACCGCGAGGGTAACGACCCGCGCGGCTCGTACGCCTCCACGGACGGCCGCGGCGGCGGCTACATCTTCCTCGACTACGCGCAGAACGAGGAGTACGACTCCACGCGCGTGACCGCCCACGAGACCGGCCATGTCCTCGGTCTGCCGGACCACTACGAGGGCCCGTGCAGCGAGCTCATGTCGGGCGGGGGCCCCGGCCCGTCCTGCACCAACGCGAACCCCGACGCCAATGAGCGCGCCGAGGTCGAGCGCCTGTGGGCCAACGGGCTGGCCAAGGCCCTGCACAAGGTGAACGGGTAGGACCGGACGGTTCCTGTAAGCGCCCCTTAGGGGCGCGGGGAACTGCGCGACCAGCCACGACGCACCCGCAGCTTCGAGTCCGCAAGTCGCCACCCCCCACTGGTGTGGGCCGTCCCTCCTGCACAGGGACGGCCCACACCGCGTTCGGCGGTGTCAGCCGCGCTCGTGGAGCGTCAGGTCGAGGAGGACGGACCGGTGGTCCGTGTTCTCGAGGTCCAGGAAACGGGCCCTGTTCGCCGAGAAGTCCTGGGAGACGAGGACGTGGTCGATCTGGGCGCCGAAGGCCGGGGTCGTTCTGGCCGGCCAGGTCGGGGTGCGGGAGTCGCCGGTGAGGCGGGCACCGTCGCGCAGGCCCGTGTCCAGGATGCGGCGGAACGCGGCGTGGTCCTGCGAGGCGTTGAAGTCGCCCGCGAGGATGGTGGGGCGGGTCTTGTCGGCGGCCGCGTAGTCGCGGAGGGCGTCGAGTTCCCTGCGCCAATCGTCCACGTGGGCCGGGAGCGGGGGCATGGGGTGGGCGAGCTGGACCCGGACCTCGTTGCCCTTCACGTCGGCTGTCGCGCCCGGCATGCCCATGGTGCCCCGGACTCCGGGGGCAGGCTTGAGGGGGTATCGGCTGAGGATGACGGAGCCGTCGGAGCCGTAGCCTTCGACGGCCTGTCGGTAGGGGTACGTGCCCTTCGCGCCGGGCGTGTCTGTCGTGTCCGTCGTATCCGCCGTGTCCGTCGTGCCCTTCGCCCCGAAGGCCTGCGTCAGTTTCTCGTCGCAGGTGTTCTCGCATTCCTCGACGAAGACGAGGTCCGGGCGTTCGCTTCGGATGGTCTTGATCAGCTCGTCGGTCGCCTGGCCGAACTGCACGTTCGACGTGAGTACGCGCAGCTCCGCGAGCGGGGTGCCCTTCGCCTCGGTCGTCTTGCCGTACGGCTCGATGAACCAGGCGATCGCCGCCAGGGCGGCTACGCCCCAGGCCAGGCCGATGCGCCAGCGTGCCAGGCCGGCGAGGAGGAGGGCGAGGCCGGTGGGGGCGAGCAGCCAGGGCAGGAACGCGAGGACTTGCGGTACGGGGGTGATTCCGTCGGTGTCGGCGATCCGGCACCCCACGACGGTGCTCACGCCGAGGAGGAGCAGTCCGGCGATCCAGGCGCCGGCCGCACGTGCTGGGCGTTGTGCCGCCGGGGCGTCATCGGCCCACTCGTCCGTCTCCGCCGCAGCAGTACCCAAGGCCACACCTCTCGCGCTCTGTCTGGATCCTCCCTCAAAGACGGGGTGGGTGGGGGGATGGTTCTCTTCCCCAGCCCCGCCCCTTCCCGAAACTGGGGGCTGCGCCCCAGGCCCCCCTGAGGGGTCGTGTCCCGGCGGCAGCGCCGTCGTGGCTGGTCGCGCAGTTCCCCGCGCCCCTAAAAGACGAGCCCTCAGCCACCACGCACCCGCCACTTGCCCACCGGCGGGAGGGGGCGTGGGTCGGTGCGTCGTACGCCCGTCGCGTAGGTTCGGTCTCAGGCCACCCGCACCGTGTACCACCACCGGGCCGTATGCCCACCCTGCGACGGGCTGACGCACCGGCCCACGACCCCGCACCCACCACCGGACCCCAGGGGCGCGGGGAACTGCGCGACAAGCCACGACGGACCCGCACCCAACAACGAACCCGACTTTGCCGTCTCTTTACAACCGGACCCGCCGCTGCCTCGTCTCTCCGCTCGATCCGTAACGCAGCCCGCCGAGCCCCCGGGCGGACCGACGAAAGAGAGCGATTCATGCGCCGAACTGTCCTCAGCGCCCTGGCACTTGCGTGCACCGCCGTCCTGGCGAGCACGGTGCCCGCGTTCGCCGACGGGGGGACCCCGACCCCGGCCCCCTCCGCCCCGGCCTCCGCCGCCCCGAGCCCGGTTCCCTCCGAAGCCCCCACGGAGGAGGCCCCCACCGACTCGACTCCGAGCGCCGTACCGAGTCTGGCCGAACCGACCCAGGCGCCGGACTCGGGTCAGGTTTCCGTCGTACCTGAGGGAGCGCCCGACACCGGTGAGACGACTGAGTCCGGGCAGTCCGGGACCGAGGGTGGGCTGATCGGTGGCGGCGCCGCCGCGGCGTTCGCCGTGGGCGGCGCGGTGGTCTTCGTCGTGCGGCGCCGGCGGGCGACCGGGGCATGACCCTGCCGTCCAGGCGGGCGTTCGTCACCGCGGCGATGGCGTCGTTGCTGGTGGGCTGTGGCGGCCCGGGGGGCGGCCAGGCCACGACCGACGGTTCGAGGACCAGCGGCACGTCTTCGTCTTCGTCGTCCTCCTCGAACGCGAAGGGGAAGGCGGCGCAGGGCCTCGGGCGTTCGGTCCCGGTCAGGCTGCAGATTCCGGCGATCGAGGTCGACAGCCCGGTCATGCGGCTGGGGCTGGCCTCGGACGGCACCGTGCAGGTGCCCCCGATCACGGCGAACGACCGGGCGGGCTGGTACCGGCACTCGCCGACGCCGGGTCAGGTCGGCCCGTCGGTGATCCTCGGTCATGTCACGGTCGGCCCGTACGGGGACGGGGTCTTCCGTCACCTGGACCGGCTGCGCCGCGGCGACCGGATCGTGGCGCGCCTGGAGAACGGCACGACGGCGGGCTTCGCCGTCACCGCCGTACGGACGGTCGCCAAGGCGGACTTCCCCGCGGAGGACGTCTACGGGGACGTGGACCGGCCGGAGCTGCGGCTCATCACGTGCGGCGGCCCTCGTACCGGTGACGAGTACCGCGACAACGTGATCGTCTTCGCCTCGCTGAGCTCCGCGAGGCCCTGAGTCCCTGAGCCTCTGCCCCAGTCCGACCCGCCACCGCGGATCCCGGGCCGATGGAACGTACGCCGTCGGTCCGGGCTCTTCCGTACGAGAGTTACGGGCTGTACGGGCCGTACGAGCCACATGAGTCGTACGAGCCCTACGAGACCCGTGAGTGCCCCACGACCATGGAGAGCGTTGAAACGGTCCCGCGACAAGGCAGCGTCCGAGCTGTTCGCCGCCCTCTACCCGCGCCTGGCCGGCTGGTGCCGCCGGCTGGTCGACGACGACGAGACGGCCCACGAGATCGCCTCGGAGGCGTTCACCCGGCTCTGGGCGCGCTGGACGTCCGTGGAGGAGCCCCGCGGCTTCCTCTACGTCACCGCGGCCAACATCGTCCGGGACCACTGGCGCAAACTGGAGCGCGAGCGCAGAGCCGTGCGCCGTGCCACTTCGGAAGCCGCCGTCCGCCCGCACATCGAGCAGGCCGATCCGTCGGTACGTCTGCTCGTGCAGTCGTTGCCGGAACGACTGCGCGTCCCGATCCTGCTGCACTACTACGCCGACATGCCGATCCGGGAGGTGTCCGCGCTGACCGGGCGCAAGGAAGGAACCGTCAAGGCCGATCTCCACGCGGCCCGAGAACTGCTCCGCGCCCACCTGAGGAGAAGCCTTGATCACACGCCCTGACGATCCGGAGTTCGAGCCCGACGACCCCCTCGCCGTCATCCTGCGGCCCACCTCCGACCACCTCGGCCCTCCCCCCGGCCGCTACGAGGCGATCCGCCGTACCGCCTCCCGCCGCCGCCTGCTCCGGGCCGCGGCCGGGGTCGGCCTGTCGTGCGCCGTCGCCGCCCTCGTCGCGCTGCCGCTCCTCACGGCGACATCCGGCGCACCCGCGTCCCCGACGGTCCCTCTCGCCCCGCCACCCGCGAGCAGCCCGCCACCCGCGAGCAGCCCGCCGCCTGCGACCAGCCTTCCGCCCTCGGACGGCCCTTCGCCCACGGACGGCTCTTCGGCCACGGATGACCCCTCGGCCACGGACAGCCCCTCGGCTCCGCCCATCCCGTCGGATTCGCCCCGGCCCGTCACCCCC
>NZ_JAAKZY010000312.1 GCF_011045015.1 Streptomyces scabichelini
GCGCCCCCGAGCCCGACTCCCTGGCCCAGCTCCTCCGCGTCGTCGAGAACGAGCAGGAGCTCGGCAAGGACGTCGCGATCGTCGGCCCCAAACTCCGCGGCTCGGTCAGGAACGCCCCGTACAGAACGCCATGGCGGCTGACACCGGCAGCGCGGACGACTCCGCCCGGCTGGTCACCGAAGCGCTCGGCGCCGACCGCGTACTGCACCTCGCCCGGCGCACCGGCTTCGGCCAGGCCGTCGACGAGGCCGCCCGCACCGCCGGCGTGCTCACCCCGGACGACCTGCCGTACCTGAAGCGCCCCAGCGGCTGGGACCCGGTGACCCGCACCTGGCGCGACGACACGTACGACATGCCGGAACTGCCGTACGGCGAGCCCGTCCAATGGCTGTGGCTCCTGCACGACGACTGCGCCCCCGAGCCCGACTCCCTGGCCCAGCTCCTCCGCGTCGTCGAGAACGAGCAGGAGCTCGGCAAGGACGTCGCGATCGTCGGCCCCAAACTCCGCGGCTGGTACGACCGCAGACAGCTCCTCGAAGTCGGCGTCACCATCGCCAACAGCGGCCGCCGCTGGACCGGCCTCGACCGGCGCGAACAGGACCAGGGACAGCACGACCACGTACGGCCCGTCCTGTCCGTGTCCACGGCCGGCATGCTGATCCGCCGCGACGTCTTCGAACAGCTCGGCGGCTTCGACCGGCGGCTGCCCCTGATGCGCGACGACGTCGACCTGTGCTGGCGCGCCCAGACCGTCGGCCACCGTGTCCTCGTCGCCCCCGAAGCGGTCGTACGCCACGCCGAGGCGGCCTCCCGCGAGCGGCGCACCGTCGACTGCGTGGGCCGCACCTCCGCCTCCCCGCACAAGGTCGACAAGGCGGGCGCCGTCTACACGCTGCTCGTCAACTCCCGCACCGCCGTGCTGCCCTGGGTGCTGTGGCGGGTGGTGCTCGGCACGCTGCTGCGCACGGTCGCGTATCTCGTCGGCAAGGTCCCCGGACAGGCCGTCGACGAGATCCGGGGTCTTCTGGGGACGCTGCTGCGGCCCGAGCGGATCATCGCCGGGCGGCGCGTGCGCGGCCGTCCGCAGGTCGACAAGGACGAGCTGCGCCCGCTGTTCCCGCCACCCGGCGCGACCGTGCGGGCCACCGTGGAACAGGTCGCGGGCAACCTCGTGGGCCGCTCCGACCCCGAGCTGACCGCGGCCGGACGACACGGCGGCGCCGTCGAGTCCGGGCCCGGCGGCGACGACGCCGACTTCCTGGAGATCGAGCAGTTCGCCCGGCTCAAGCGCATCGCTCGCAAGCCGGGACCGGTGCTCTTCGTAGTGCTCCTTTTCGTCTCGCTCATCGCCTGCCGAGAGCTCATCGGCGGCGGTGCGCTCGCGGGCGGCGCGCTCCTGCCCGCCCCCGCCGACGCGTCCGCGCTCTGGTCGCGCTACCTGGACGGCTGGCACCCCGTCGGCGCCGGCGGCACCCAGTCCGCGCCGCCCTATCTCGCACTCGTCGCGCTGCTCTCCAGTGCGCTGTTCGGCTCCACCGGGCTCGCGGTCACCGTCCTGCTCGTCGGCTCCGTGCCGCTGGCCGGCTTCACCGCGTACTTCGCCTCCCGGCCGCTCGTCCAGTCGCGCCTGCTGCGCGCGTGGGCGTCCGTCGCGTACGCCTTCCTGCCCGCCGCCACCGGAGCGCTCGCGGGCGGTCGCATCGGCACCGCCGTGCTCGCCGTCCTGCTGCCCCTCATCGCGCGCGCGGGCATCGCGGCGAGCGGCCTCGCCTCGGCGACGGCCCGCGGCAGCTGGCGCGCCACCTGGGCGTACGCGCTGCTGCTGACCCTCGCCACCGCCTTCACCCCGATCGTGTGGCCCATCGCCCTGGTACTGGGCCTCGCCCTGCTGGCCGTGCGCCGGGGCGAGATCATCGCCTACGGTCTCCGCTTCCTGGCCCAGCTCGGCACCCCGCTGCTGGTCCTGGCGCCCTGGTCGCTGTCCCTGCTGCCCTTCGGCTTCTTCAAGGAAGCCGGTCTCGAGTTCGGTGAGGGGACGGCGTCCGCGCTCGACCTGCTCGGCGGCAGCCCGGGCGGCCCCGGCACCGTCAGCGGGCTGATGCTGATCGGCATCGTGTGCGCCGCGCTGGCCGCGCTGCTGCGCACAGAGCGTCGGTTGGGAATCTGGACGGCCTGGGCGGCGGCCCTGGTAGCGCTCGTTTTCGCCGTCCTGTCCAACAGCTCGACCTGGGCCGGGCCCGCCACCCTCGTCTACGGCATCGCGCTCCTTGCCGCCGCCGCGCTCGGCGCCGACGGGGCACGCTCGCGCGTGGCCGAGCAGAGCTTCGGCTGGCGTCAGCCGGTCGCCGCGCTCATCGCGTTCGCCGCGGCCGCCGGACCGCTGCTCGTCGCCGCCGGGTGGATGATCGGCGGCGCCGACGGGCCCCTTGAGCGGCGCGACCCGGTCCAGGTGCCCGCGTTCGTCGCCGAGGAGAGCGGCACGCGCGACCAGGCCCGCACCCTCGTCCTCGACAGCGACTCGACCGCCCGGGTCGGCTACACGCTCGTACGCGGCTCCGGCGCCCGGCTCGGCGACGGCGAACTGGCCGCCGCGGACGGCGAGAACAAGAAGCTCGACTCCGTCGTCGCCAACCTCGTGGCCGGCTCCGGGGCCGACCAGGCCGATCAGCTCGGCGGCTTCGCCGTGCGCTACGTACTCGTGCACCAGGGAGCGCCGCGCGAGGTCAGCCGAGTCCTGGACGCCACGCCCGGCCTGAGCCGGCTGAGCCAGCAGGACGGCAGTGCCCTGTGGCGTGTGGACCGGCAGGTCTCGCGTGCGGCCATCGTCCCCGAGTCCGGCGACCCGCAGCCCATCGCCGCCGGACCCGTCGAGCTGCACACCAAGATCCCCTCCGGCGCCGACGGCCGCGTGCTGCGCCTCGCGGACACCGCCGACGAGGGCTGGACCGCCACCCTGGACGGCAAGCCGCTCACCAGGACCACGCTCGACGGCTGGGCACAGGGCTTCGAACTGCCCATCGACGGCGGTCGGTTGGACGTCGTCTTCGACGCGCCCGCGGTCCACACCGGCTGGCTGTGGGCGCAGGGCGCGCTCGCCGTAGTCCTCGTGGTGCTCGCCCTGCCCGGCCGTCGCCGCGACGTCGACGACGACCTCCCTGAGGAGCCCGTCGTCCCCGCCGAGCCCGTCTCCGGCGAGGGCCGCAGGGCACGCCGGCTGCGCGCCCAGGCCGAGGCCGAACAGGCGGACCAGGCCGAGCAGTTCACGCCGGACTCCCCGCCTCCTCCTCCGGAGGAGGCCCCGGTCCCCGCCGCCGTTCCGCAGCAGCAGGCCTACGACGACTGGAACACGACGGCCTACGCGGGCACCGAGTACGGCACGTACGGCGAGCAGTATCAGGGCGCCCAGCAGTACCCGGCGGGCACCTACGAGCAGCAGCCGTACCAGGCGGACCCGTACGAGGCGGACCCGTACCAGGCAGGCCAGTACGACCCGTACGGGTACGGCTCGGGGACGCCGGCATACGACCCGACGCAGACGTACGCCCAGGGCTACGACGCGCCGTACGACCCCACGCAGCAGCAGCCGCCGCACGGCACCGACAGTGAGCGCCCCGACGGGAGCCAGCAGTGAACCGCCCCACCGTGTCCCTGATCGCCGGCGTGGCCGCGCTCGTCGCCGTCGCCGGATTCGCCACACTCACCGAGCCGGACACCTCCGGCCCGGACACGGCGAGGACGGCCGCCCAGATGCCCGTGCAGCGCACCAGCCTGCTCTGTCCGTCACCCAGTGCCTCGGACCTCGCCGAAACCGCGTACACGTCCTTCACTCCCACCACGAAGGGGGCCGACACGAGCGGCAGGGCCGAACTCGCCACCGCGGGCGCGGAGTCGGCCGACAGCGAGTCCCAGAAGGGCGACGAGAAAGGCGAGGCGTCCAAGAAGGGCGACGAAAAGTCCGTCCTGACGCCGAAGGAGCCGGGTCGGCCGGTCACCGGCGAAGCCTCGGGCGCCGACGCACCCGCGCTCATCGGCACCGCAGAGGGCAGCTTCGCGCCCGGCTGGACCGTCCAGCAGACCACCGAGGTCTCCGCGGGCACCGGCCGCGGCCTGCTCGGCACCAACTGCACCGCTCCGGACACGGAGTTCTGGTTCGCGGGTGCCAGCACGGCGAAGGACCGCACCGACTACGTGCACCTCACCAACCCCGACGACTCCTCGGCCGTCGTCGACATCGAGCTGTACGGCAAGGACGGCGCCCTCAAGTCGACGTCGGGGGAGGGCATTCAGGTCAAGTCGCACTCCACGGAGCCGGTGCTGCTGTCCACGCTCGTCGACGAGCCGCAGACCGACCTCACCGTGCATGTGACCGTCCGCAGCGGCCGGGTCGCCGCCGCGGTTCAGGCCCTCGACGACAAGCTCGGCGGCGACTGGCTGGCCGCCTCCACCGACCCGGCCGGCAGCCTCGTCCTGCCGGGCATCCCCAAGGACGCCACGTCCGTGCGCCTGGTCGCCTTCACACCCGCCGACACCGACGCCGACCTGAAGGTGCAGCTCGCCTCGCCGTCCGGCCTGATCACGCCCGCCGGGGGCGAGACGCTGCACGTGAAGGCCGGAATGACGGCCGCCCTCGACTTGGGTGACGTCACGCGCGGCGAGGCGGGCTCCCTGGTGCTGACGCCCACCGGGGATTCCGTGCCGGTCGTGGCAGGCCTGCGGGTCGTGCGAGGCAAGGGCGGCAAGCAGGAGACGGCGTTCATCCCGGCCACCCGCCCGGTGGGCACGCGCGCGACAGTCGCCGACAACCGTTCCAAGGGCTCCACGCTCTCCCTGGTCGCCCCCGGCGACGCCGCCGAGGTCAAGGTCACGGCCTCCGCCGGCAGCGGGGGCGGCACGGCCGCGACCAAGACGTACAAGGTCAAGGGCGGCACCACCCAGGACATCGAGGCGCCCGTCCCCAGCGGCCTCAAAGGCACGTACGCACTGACCGTCGA
The DNA here is from genome assembly GCF_011045015.1 of Streptomyces scabichelini. Classification (GTDB taxonomy): domain Bacteria; phylum Actinomycetota; class Actinomycetes; order Streptomycetales; family Streptomycetaceae; genus Streptomyces; species Streptomyces scabichelini. Next base: position 4,992 of record NZ_JAAKZY010000312.1, read on the forward strand.
GCCGGTCTCCGGAGGCCCGGTCTACGCAGCGCGAACGCTCGGGCTCCCCGACGGCGGCGTACCGATGTTCACGGTGCAGACGCTGCCGGACGACCGGGGGATGGTGGCGGTGCCGGACGCGGAGCAGGATCTCTCGGTGTTGCAGCAGAAGTAGAGGCGCACGCGCGTGTGCGGGTTGGTTCGGTCCCTTCGCGCGCGTGGCCTCGTACGCGTCAGTCCTCGCCGTACCGGGGGTCCACCGTCTCCGGAGTCAGGCCCAGCAGCTCGGCGACCTGCTCCACCACGACCTCGTGGACCAGGGCGGCCCGCTCGTCGCGTCCCTTGGTGCGGATCTCGACGGGGCGGCGGTAGACGACGACGCGGGCGGGCCGGCCGTCGCGCGCCGCGATCGTGCCGCCCAGGGGCACCGCCTCGTCGCCCCAGCCCTCGCCCCGCCCCGTGTCGAGGCGCGGCACCTCCAGTACCACGAACTCGATGTCGGCGAGCTGCGGCCAGCGCCGCTCGAGCCGCTCCACGGAGTCCTGCACCAGATCCGCGAACACCTCGGCACGGGGGGTACAGGGCTGTCCATCACTGACGAAGCGTAGTCCTCGTACGGTCGGCGTGCCCGGCACCCGCGCGGCTGCCCGACCTCCACGGACCGGTCCTGCCGGACGCCCGCGCCAGCTCCAGGGCATGTCGCTTGATGACCATTCCAGCCAAGCTTGGGCTCGTTTCCGTATCTCTCCGAACCGTCGAACTCACGGTAATTGAAAGGGTTTGCGGCAAGTAGTGACCGGATCGCGACTGTCCGATATCTCGGCAAGGGGCGTACTCGCAGGTCAGTCACGCCCGTTCAGATTTTCGTGTGGCCCGTCTCACAGCACGACACGGTGGAGTGACCTGGGGGAGATTCGTCGCGGCCCGCTCAGGAGTGCGGTACCGTCCAACGTCGTGAGCCCTGTACGTCGCTGTTCGCGCACCGCTTGCGGCCGCCCCGCCGTCGCGACGCTGACGTACGTCTACGCCGACTCGACCGCCGTCCTCGGCCCGCTCGCCACCTACGCCGAACCCCACTGCTACGACCTGTGCGCCGAGCACTCCGAGCGCCTCACCGCCCCGCGCGGCTGGGAGGTCGTCCGGCTGGCCGACGGCTCCGCTCCCTCCCGCCCCAGCGGCGACGACCTGGAAGCGCTGGCCAACGCGGTGCGTGAGGCGGCCCGGCCCCAGGAGCGCGCGGCGCAGGCCGGTGGAGCGCGCGGGGCGGACCCGATGGAGGTCGCACGCCGCGGCCACCTGCGGGTACTGCGCTCGCCGGACTCCTGAACCGCCTTCCCTGACGGGAACTTCACTCGGTGCACGTACGGTGCACATTTCACTCGATGCCGTACGGGCATTGACGTGTGCTTGTCACGGACACGACCATTCCCCCACCCGTGAGAAATCGCTTTCCGCATCGCGGAATCCGGGGAGGTTCTGTGTACGTCCAGGAACTGGAGCCCGTGGCCGACTCGCTCGGCCTGTCCGCCCTCGTCGCGGCGTTACCCCTCGTCATCGTCCTGGTCCTGCTCGGCGGCGTCCGCATGAAGGCGCACCGGGCCGGACTCATCGGCCTCGCGGCGGCGGCCCTGGTCGCCTGGCTCGCGTATGGCATGCCCATCGGCCAGACGCTCTCCAGCGCCGCCCAGGGCGCCATCTTCGGTCTCTTCCCCATTCTGTGGATCGTCGTCAACGCCCTGTGGGTGTACCGGATGACCGTCCGCACCCGGCACTTCGACATCCTGCGCCGTTCCTTCGGACGGCTCTCCGACGACCCGCGCATCCAGGCGCTCGTCGTCGCGTTCTGTTTCGGCGCGCTCCTGGAGGCCCTCGCGGGCTTCGGTGCGCCCGTCGCGATCTGCTCGGTGATGCTGGTCGCGCTCGGCTTCGACCCCGTCCGTGCGGCGGTGGTCGCGCTGGTCGCCAACACCGCGCCGGTCGCCTTCGGAGCGATGGGTACGCCGGTCGTGACGCTCGCCCAGGTCACCGAACTGCCCCTGGACACCGTGGCCTCCGTGGTGGGCCGTCAGACGCCGCTGCTGGCCCTCGTGGTGCCTCTCGTGCTCGTCGGCCTGGTGGACGGCAGGCGCGGCCTGCGCGAGACCTGGGTGCCCGCGATGGCGTGCGGAGTCGCCTTCGCCGTCGCGCAGTTCGCCGCCTCCAACTATGTCTCCGCCCAACTCGCCGACATCGGCGCCGCCTTGGCCGGAGCCGGCGCCCTGGTGGCGGTGCCCCATGCGCGCAAGCCCGCCGCCGAACCCGTACGAGCCGCTGTCCTGACCGGCGTACGCAGCGAGGACCTGGACGAGCACGACCCGCGCCCCGAGGTGCTGCGGGCCTACGCCCCGTACGCACTGATCGTCGCGATCTTCTCCATCGCCCAGATCCCCGCGGTGAAGGACCTGTTGGACAAAGCGACCCGCACGTTCGACTGGCCGTTCCTGAACGTCGCGAACCCGGACGGCGAGCCCGTCAGCGGCAATGTCCTGTCGCTGCCGATCGTCTCGACCGGCGGCACGCTCGTGCTGCTCGCAGGAGTGTGCACGGCGGTCGTTCTCGGGGTGCACGCGCGCGTGGCGGTCAAGGAATGGGCGGCGACCGTCCACGAGTTGAGGTTCGCGATCCTCACCGTGACGTCCGTCCTGGCGCTCGCGTACGTCATGAACCTCTCCGGGCAGGCCGCCACGATCGGCTACTTCGTGGCGGCGGCGGGCGCGGGGCTCGCCTTCCTGTCACCGGTTCTGGGCTGGTTCGGTGTGGCGGTCTCCGGGTCGGACACCTCGGCCAACGCACTCTTCGGTGCCCTTCAGGTCACCGCGGCGCGGGAGTCCGGACTCTCGCCCGAGCTCCTCGCGGCCGCCAACAGCTCGGGCGGTGTCCTGGGGAAGATGATCTCGCCGCAGAACCTGACCATCGCGTGCGCGGCCGTGGGGCTCGCGGGCCGTGAAGGGGACCTGCTGCGCAAGGTGTTGCCGTGGAGCATCGGGCTGCTGCTGGTCATGTGCCTGATCGTCGTCGGACAGAGCTCGCCCGTTCTGGAGTGGATGCTTCCGTAAACGCTGTGCGATCTCTTGGGCACCACCCAGCCGCGTGTCAGTCCGGGCGGGTAGTTTGGGGACACCTATGAGGAATCCAGGAGGGTTGGCCGTGGCTGCTGATCTGTCTCAGCTCGTGAAGGCGTATGACGTACGCGGGGTGGTCCCGGACCAGTGGGACGAGCCGCTCGCCGAGCTGTTCGGCGCGGCCTTCGCGCAGGTGACGGGCGCGGGCGCGATCGTGGTCGGGCACGACATGCGGCCCTCGTCACCCGGCCTGTCGGGGGCCTTCGCGCGCGGGGCGGCGGCGCGCGGTGTCGACGTGACCGAGATCGGGCTGTGCTCGACGGACCAGTTGTACTACGCGTCGGGGGCGCTGGACCTGCCGGGCGCGATGTTCACGGCCTCGCACAACCCCGCGCAGTACAACGGCATCAAGATGTGCCGGGCGGGCGCGGCCCCGGTCGGCCAGGACACGGGCCTCGCCGAGATCCGCGAACTCGTCGAGTCGTGGTCGGACTCGGGCGCCCCGGAGTCGGCGGCCACCCCCGGAACGATCACGCAGCGCGACACGTTGGAGGACTACGCGGCGTACCTCCGCGGCCTCGTCGACCTGACCTCCATCCGCCCCCTGAAGGTGGTCGTCGACGCGGGCAACGGCATGGGCGGGCACACCGTGCCCACGGTCTTCTCCGGCCTGCCCCTCGACCTGGTCCCGATGTACTTCGAGCTGGACGGCACGTTCCCGAACCACGAGGCCAACCCGCTGGACCCGGCGAACATCGTCGACCTCCAGAAGCGTGTGCGTGAGGAGGGCGCCGACCTCGGCATCGCCTTCGACGGAGACGCGGACCGCTGCTTCGTGGTCGACGAGCACGGCGGTCCTGTCTCGCCGTCCGCGATCACCGCCCTGGTCGCCTCCCGCGAGCTCGCCAAGCACGGCGGCAAGGGCACGGTCATCCACAACCTGATCACGTCGTGGTCGGTGCCGGAGGTCGTCCGGGAGAACGGCGGCACGCCGGTACGCACGCGCGTGGGCCACTCCTTCATCAAGGCCGAGATGGCCACGTCCGGCGCGATCTTCGGCGGCGAGCACTCCGCGCACTACTACTTCGCCGACTTCTGGAACGCCGACACGGGCATGCTCGCCGCCCTCCACGTCCTCGCGGCCCTCGGCGGCCAGGAGGGCCCGCTGTCGGGCCTGGTCGCCCAGTACGACCGCTATGCCGGCTCCGGCGAGATCAACTCCACGGTCGACGACCAGACGGCCCGCCTCGCCGCGATCAAGGCCGCGTACGAGGGCCGCGAGGGCGTCACCCTCGACGAACTCGACGGCCTGACGGTCTCGTCCGCCGACTGGTGGTTCAACGTCCGCCCCTCCAACACGGAACCGCTGCTCCGGCTGAACGCAGAGGCCCGCGACGAGGCAACGATGACGAAGGTGCGGGACGAGGCACTGGCGATCATCAGAGGCTGAGCGCCCACCCGGTCCGAGGCTCGGCCTTTCGGCCAACTCCCGCTCCTCAATCGCCGGACGGGCTGTTTTTCAGCCCGTCCGGCGATTGAGGACGAGGCCGTTCAGGCCGATACGGGGGTCTGGGGGCGGAGCCCCC
>NZ_JAAKZY010000313.1 GCF_011045015.1 Streptomyces scabichelini
GATGGGAACGGGTAGGGGCGGCGGGGGCGAAAACCCCCTCGAACCGCACCGGCCCACCGTTGTACCGTTCTCGACGTCCCTGCCAAGAGCTTGGCGGGTCATCTACCCCGTACCGGCGGGACATCCGGACACACATGTACGTGGGGACTCTGTCCTTCGATCTCCTTCTCGGCGACGTACGGTCGCTGAAGGAGAAGCGTTCCGTCGTGCGGCCGATCGTGGCGGATCTCCAGCGCAAATTCGCGGTGAGCGCGGCGGAAGTCGGCGACCAGGATCTGTACCGGAGGGCCGAGATCGGTCTTGCGATGGTCTCGGGGGACGCGGGGCATCTGACGGAGGTACTGGACCGGTGCGAGCGCATGGTCGCCGGCCGGCCGGAGGTGGAGCTGCTGTCCGTACGACGGCGGTTGCACGGCGACGACGACTGACCATGCACGACGACGGTCCGTGCACGCGGAACACGCGGAACACGCTGAACAGGCAAGAAAGAGGGAGACGGACCAGTGGCCGACAACGCGCGGGCGAAGAGGCTGGCGGACCTCATCCGAGAGGTGGTGGCCCAGAAGCTGCAGCGCGGGATCAAGGACCCGCGGCTCGGTTCCCACGTCACCATCACGGACACCCGGGTCACCGGGGATCTGCGGGAGGCGACCGTCTTCTACACGGTGTACGGGGACGACGAGGAGCGGGCGGCCGCGGCTGCCGGCCTGGAGAGCGCCAAGGGCGTGCTCCGCTCGGCGGTCGGGGCGGCGGCGGGCGTGAAGTTCACGCCGACCCTGAGCTTCGTGGCGGATGCCCTGCCCGACACCGCCAAGACCATCGAGGACCTGCTCGACAAGGCACGGGCCTCGGACGCGAAGGTGCGCGAGGTCTCGGCCGGCGCCGCCTTCGCCGGTGAGCCCGACCCGTACAAGAAGCCGGGCTCCGACGACGAGTCGGACGAGACCGTCGAGACTGTCGAGACGGACGGCGACGCCTCGGAATGACGCAGAAGAACCGGACGCCCGACGGCCTTGTCATCGTCGACAAACCGTCGGGCTTCACTTCGCACGACGTGGTCGCCAAGATGCGCGGCATCGCGAAGACCCGCCGCGTCGGACACGCGGGCACCCTCGACCCCATGGCGACGGGCGTGCTCGTCCTCGGCGTCGAGAAGGCGACCAAGCTGCTCGGGCACCTCGCGCTGACGGAGAAGGAGTACCTCGGCACGATCCGGCTCGGGCAGACGTCCGTCACCGATGACGCCGAAGGGGAGATCACTGCCTCCACGGACGCCTCGGGCGTCACCCGGCAAGGCATCGACGCCGGGATCGCCAAGCTGACCGGCGCCATCATGCAGGTGCCGTCCAAGGTCAGCGCCATCAAGATCGACGGCGTGCGCTCGTACAAGCGGGCCCGTGAGGGCGAGGACTTCGAGATCCCGGCCCGCCCGGTGACGGTCTCCTCCTTCTCCGTGTACGACGTTCGCGACGCCGTCGCCGAGGACGGTACGCCCGTACTGGACCTGATCGTCTCGGTGGTCTGCTCGTCGGGGACGTACATCCGGGCGCTGGCCCGCGACCTCGGTGCCGGCCTGGGCGTGGGCGGCCATCTGACGGCGCTGCGCCGCACCCGCGTCGGTCCCTACAAGATCGACGCCGCCCGCACGCTCGACCAGCTCCAGGAGGAGCTGACCGTGATGCCCATGGCGGAGGCGGCCGCGGCCGCCTTCCCGCGCTGGGACGTGGACGCGAAGAGGGCACGGCTGCTGACGAACGGCGTCCGGCTGGAGATGCCGGAGGAGTACGCGGGGATCGGTGCCGTCGGGGTGTTCGATCCCGAGGGGCGGTTTCTCGCGCTGGTGGAGGAGCACAAGGGCAAGGCGAAGAGCCTTGCCGTATTCGGCTGATCTTCGGCCGATCGAGGGGCTTCGTCGTGGAGCGGCGCTCACGGGGATTCCTGTGTACGCCGCTCCACGGTCCCCCCTCCCTTGGGGTCTGTCCATCCGTCATGGTCGACTCACCAGGCAGGGGAGGCGCTCGGAGTGAACCGGGGGAGCGGAAGGGGGCTCGTTCGGCTGATGATCTGTCCTCCCGCTGTCCTCCCGGCTTTCGGCCCGCTTCCCGGCCCGGCCCGCGCGTGCGCCCCGTCACAGCCCCCATGCCCGATGCGAGCCGAGCGCGTGCGGCATGGCACCCTTAGACCTGCGTATGAGAGACCTGCGTATGAGGCAATCGGTACGCAGCCAATACGGACACGGTTTCGACGAGGAGCGGTCACAGTGCAGCGCTGGCGTGGCTTGGAGGACATCCCCCAGGACTGGGGGCGCAGCGTCGTCACCATCGGCTCGTACGACGGCGTCCACCGCGGGCACCAGCTGATCATCCGGCATGCCGTGGAACGGGCGCGTGAGCTGGGCGTTCCGTCCGTTGTCGTGACGTTCGACCCGCACCCGAGCGAGGTCGTCCGCCCCGGCAGCCACCCGCCCCTGCTCGCCCCGCACCACCGCCGTGCCGAGCTGATGGCGGAGCTGGGTGTCGACGCCGTCCTCATCCTGCCGTTCACCACCGAGTTCTCGAAGCTCACGCCCGCCGACTTCGTCGTCAAGGTCCTGGTCGACAAGCTGCACGCCAAGGCCGTCGTCGAGGGCCCCAACTTCCGCTTCGGCCACAAGGCCGCCGGAAACGTGACGTTTCTGGCCGAGCAGGGCAAGACGTACGACTTCGAGGTCGAGGTCGTCGACCTGTACGTGACCGGCGCGGCCGGGGGCGGCGAGCCTTTCTCCTCCACGATGACAAGGCGGCTCGTCGCCGAGGGCGATGTCGAGGGCGCGCGCGAGATCCTGGGCCGCCCGCACCGCGTCGAGGGCGTCGTCGTACGCGGCGCCCAGCGTGGCCGTGAGCTGGGCTTCCCGACCGCCAACGTCGAGACCCTCCCGCACACCGCGATTCCCGCCGACGGCGTCTACGCCGGCTGGCTGCACGCGCAGGGCGAGGCCATGCCCGCCGCGATCTCCATCGGCACGAACCCGCAGTTCGAGGGCACGGAGCGGACCGTCGAGGCGTACGCCATCGACCGCGTCGGCCTTGACCTGTACGGCCTGCATGTCTCCGTCGACTTCCTGGCCTTCGTCCGCGGTCAGGCCAAGTTCGACTCCCTCGAGGGGCTGCTGGAGACGATGGCGGAGGACGTGAAGCGCTGTCGGGAGCTTGTCGAGGCGTATGAGGGGGAGCAGGGGGAGTAGGCGGCTGTACGTCAGCGCTCCGCTGGAAGGACGGTCATGAACCCGCGGGCCGGTGGGGGCTGGTCGCGCCCACGCGGCGGAGCCGCATATGGACACAGCCCCGCGCCCCTACGGGGCGCGATGTCGCACGGCCTGTGCCCAGTGGCATGCCACCTGGGCCTCGCCGCCGCCGGCCAGCACCGGCAGGTCCTGTCCGTGGCAGGCGTCCGCGACTCCGGTGCGTTCGGCCTCGCCGCTCGCGAGGATCTGGCAGCGGGCGTGGAAGCGGCAGCCGGAGGGGATGCGGGACGGGTCCGGGGGTTCGCCGGTGAGGACCACGGGGGCGCCGGGTGCCTCGGGCAGGACGGACAAGAGGGCCTGGGTGTAGGGGTGTCGCGGTGCCGTCAGAACCTGCTCCACCTCTCCCGTCTCAACGATCCGGCCCAGGTACATCACCGCGACCCGGTCGGCGATGTTCCACGCGAGCCCCAGATCGTGCGTCACCACCAGGGCGGACAGGCCGAGTTCGGTGCGCAGTCGCAGCAGGAGGGCCAGGATCTCGCCGCGTACGGAGGCGTCGAGGGAGGCCACCGGCTCGTCCGCGACGATGAGTTCAGGCTCCAGGACGAGCGCGCCCGCGATGACGACGCGCTGGCGCTGGCCGCCGGAGAGTTCGTGCGGGTAGCGGAGGAAGAAACGCTCGGGGGGACGCAGTCCGGCCTGGGAGAGGGCCTCCGCGACGGCTGCTCGCTCGTCACCCGCGTACCCGTGGATACGCAGGCCTTCCGCCACCGCCTCGTACACCGTGTGCCGAGGGTTGAGCGAACCGCTCGGATCCTGGAGGACCAGCTGAACGCGCCTGCGGTACGCCTTGAGGGCCCGCGAGGAGTAGCCGAGGGGCTTGCCCGCGAAGGTGACCCGGCCCGCTGTCGGCCGGACGAGACCGAGCAACGAGCGCGCCAGCGTTGTCTTCCCGCACCCGGATTCACCGACCAGCGCGACGATTTCACCGGGCCGGATGTCGAGATCGACACCGTCGACGGCACGGGCCTGCGCTGCGCCGTGACGTCCGGGGAAGGTGACGTGCAGACCTTCGGCGCTGAGGAGGGGCGACGCGGAGGGTGTGGGAGCGGTGGTGCTCGTCATGGCGTACTGCTCCTCGCTTCTCCGACGGCTTCCTCCCGGGGAGCCGTGCCTACCGGGTCCGGTGTACCCGCCGGATCCGCTGCACTCGCCGGGTCCGCTGTACCTGCCGGGTCCGCTGTCCTGACGGACGTGTGGACGCAGGCCGCCCACCGCTCCGGCCCCGCATCCCGCAACGGCTGGTCCTCGGTGGCGCAGACGTCCAGTGCCACCGGGCACCGTGGATGGAACGTACAGCCGGAGGGCAGGGCGGCAGGGTCCGGTGGGTCGCCCGGCAGGCCGCGGGGCGCGAAGCGCGAGGCGGGGTCGCCGATGCGGGGGAATGCCGCCGACAGGGCCTGGGCGTACGGGTGCCGGGCGTGCTCGTAGATCTGCCGGGCCGGGCCCTCCTCGACCACTCGGCCCGCGTACATCACCGCGAGCCGGTCGCAGGTGTCGGACAGGACCGCGAGGTCGTGGCTGATCATGATCAGGCCCAGGTCCTGTTCGGTGACGAGCTGTTCGATCAGGCGGAGGATCTGCGCCTGGATCATCACGTCGAGGGCCGTGGTCGGTTCGTCGGCGATGATGAGGTGCGGGTCGCAGGCCAGGGCCATGGCGATCATGACGCGCTGGCGCTGGCCGCCCGACAGCTCGTGCGGGTACGCGGACGCGCGCGCCGCCGGGAGGCCCACATGCTCCAGGAGTTCGCCCGCCTTCTTGCGGGCGCCCGCGGGCGTCGCCTTCTTGTGCAGCAGGATGGGCTCGGCGATCTGGTCGCCGACGCGGTGCACGGCGTTGAGGGAGTGCATCGCGCCCTGGAAGACGATCGAGGCACCGGCCCAGCGGACCGCCCGTACACGCCCCCACTTCATGCTCAGCACGTCCTCGCCGTCCAGGAGGATCTCCCCGGACACCCGGGTCCCGGCCGGCAGCAGCCGCAGCAGCGCGAGCGCCAGCGTCGACTTGCCGCAGCCCGACTCGCCCGCGAGGCCGAGCTTCTGGCCCGCGTCCACGGTGAGGTTCACCCCGCGCACGGCGGCTGCCCCACCCGCGTACGTCACTTCGAGGTCGCGTACCTCCAGGAGCCTCAACGGGCCACCCCCAGCCTGGGGTTGAGAACGGACTCGACCGCGCGCCCACAGAGCGTGAACGCGAGGGCGACGACGGCGATCGCGATGCCCGGCGGCACGAGATACCACCACTTGCCGGAACTGACCGCACCCGCCTCCCGCGCGTCCTGGAGCAGCCCGCCCCAGGAGACCACCGTCGGATCGCCGAGACCGAGGAACGCGAGCGTCGCCTCGGCGAGGATCGCGGTGGAGATGATCAGCGTCGTCTGGGCCAGCACCAGCGGCATGACGTTCGGCAGGACGTGACGGGACATGATGTGCCGGTGGCCGCCACCGAGCGCCTTGGCGCGTTCGATGTACGGCCGCGACTCCACGGCGAGGGTCTGCGCGCGCACCAGCCGGGCGGTGGTCGGCCAGGTCGTGACGCCGATCGCCAGGATGATCGTGCTGAGCGAGCGGGACATCACGGTGGCGAGCACGATCGCGAGCACCAGCGTCGGCATGACCAGGAACCAGTCCGTGATCCGCATCAGCACGGTCGCGTACCAGCCCCGGAAGTGCCCGGCGGTGATCCCGATGAGCGCCCCGATCGCCGCCGACAGCACGGCCGCGAGCAGCCCCACGAGCAGCGAGACCCGCGAGCCCCACACCACCAGGCCGAGCAGACTGCGCCCGAACTGGTCGGTGCCCAACGGGAATTCGGTGCTCGGGCGCTCCAGCGGCCCGCCCGGCGCGTCCGTCACACTCTGCACGTCGGAGCCGATGGTCAGCGGCGCGGTCAGCGCGATCAGTGCGAAGAGCACGAGGGCGGCCAGACCGAAGAGACCGGCCCGGTGCGTGCGGTACTGCTTCCAGAAGTGGGCCGCGGAGTGCCGGCGCCGCTGCCACGCGAGGGCGCGCGGACTCGCCTTGGCGGCCTGGTTCCGGTTCCGGTCCTGGTCCTGGTCCTGGTCCTGGTCCTGGTCCTGAGGAGTCGCTTCGGTCGTCATCGGCCCACCCGGGGGTCGAGCATCGGATAGATCAGATCGGCCAGCGTGTTCATCACGATCACCGCCGCGGCGAAGACGAAGAACAGCCCCTGGACCAGTGGGAGATCGGGCACGCTCAGCGCCTGGTAGAAGAGTCCGCCGAGGCCCGGCCAGGAGAAGACGGTCTCGACGAGGATCACGCCCGCGACGGTCCGCCCGAGGTTGACGAAGATCAGCGTCACGGTCGGCAGCATCGCGTTCGGCACGGCATGGCGACGGCGTACGAGATCGTCCCGGAGCCCCTTGGCCCGCGCCGTCGTCAGATAGGCGCTGCCCATCTCGTCCAGCAGCGCGGACCGCGTGACGAGCAGGGTCTGCCCGTACTCCACCGCGACCAGCGTGATCACCGGCAGGACGAGGTGGTGGGCGACATCGAGGACGTACGCGAAGCCCTCCTCGCTGCCCGACTCCATGCCGCCGGTCGGGAAGAGACCGGGAATCGGGCCCATGCCCACCGAGAAGACGATGATGAGCAGCAGCCCCAGCCAGAACGACGGAATCGAGTAGAGCGTCAGCGCAAGACCGGTGTTGAGCCGGTCGCCGAGCCCGCCGTTGCGCCAGGCGGACCGTGTGCCGAGGAAGATGCCGAGCGCCGTGTAGAGGATGAACGCCGTCCCGGTGAGCAGCAGGGTGTTCGGCAGCGCCTCGGTGATCTTGTCGATGACCGGCGCGTTGAACTGGTACGACGTGCCGAGATCGCCGGTGAGCGCCTTGCCGCAGTACTCCGTGAACTGCTGCCACAGCGGCAGATCGAGCCCGAACTCCCGCCGGTACGTGGCGAGTTGCTCGGCCGACACCTGACGGCCGCCCGTCATGTACCTCACCGGGTCGCCGGGGATCAGGCGGAACAGGAAGAAACTGGTGACGAGGACGGCGAGCAGCGAGACGGCAGCGCCGCCCACCTTGCCCGCCACATACCGCAGATACGCGGTCCTGGTGCGCGCCCGTGGCCCGCGGACCGACGGCCGGGCCTCCACCGGGCCGTCGGTCTTCTCGACCAGCGAGGGTGTCGCTTCAGCGGTCATGAACTCAGCCGCGGCTATTCGCGCTCGTCGGCGGTCGCGCGGCGGCGCATCCCGAAGAACGCACCGACGCCCGCCAGGACGACGACGCCCGCGACGATGCCGATGATGACGCCCGTCGAGCTGGACTCGTCGGAGGCCACTTCGGCGGCGACAGGTGCCGCCGACCACCAGCTCCAGTAGCCGTCCTGGCCGTAGATGTTGCCCGCGTCCGCCGGCATCGTCGTGATCGACTTGATCTGGTCGGTGCGATAGGCCTCGACCGCGTTCGGGTACGCCATGACGTTCATGTACCCGGTGTCGTACAGCCGCGACTCCATCTGCTTGACGATGTCCGCCCGTTTGGCGGCGTCGTACTCGGCGAGCTGCTTCTCGTACAGCTCGTCGTACTGCTTGTCGCAGATGAAGTTGTCGGTCGCGCCGGTGTCCTTGGGGGTGGCCGGGAGCGCCGCGCAGGTGTGGATGGACAGGACGAAGTCCGGGTCGGGGTTGACGGACCAGCCGTCGAAGGCGAGGTCGTACTCGCCGGCGAGCCAGGGATCGGTCACGTTGTCCAGGCAGTTGAGGGTCACGCTGATGCCGAGGTCGCCCCACCACTCCTGGAGGTACTTGCCGACGGCCTTGTCCTGGGGGTCCGTCGCGTGGCAGAGGACGCGGTAGTTGATCGGCTTGCCGTCCTTGCCGACGCGCTTGCCGTCACCGTTCTTCTTGTAGCCCGCCTGGTCGAGGAGCTGGTTCGCCCTGTCCGGGTCGTACGACAGTTTCTGACCGTCCGTCGGTTTCCAGTGGTACGTCGAGAAGCGCGGCGGGATGTAGCCCTCGCCCTCGACCGCGTGGCCCTGGAAGACCTTGTCGATGATGGTCTTGCGGTCCACGGCCATGAAGAGGGCCTGGCGCACCTTCTGGTCGAGCAGCGACTCATGGCCGTCGCCGAACTTCTCGCCGTTCTTGGCCCGCGCGCCCGGGTTGGTCGCGAGCGCGTAGAAACGGCGGCCGGGGGCATCGTTGACCTTGATGTTCTCCTCACCCTCGAGAGACGCGGCCTGGGCCGGCGTCAGGGCGGGAGCACCCGCGACGAAGGAGACCTCGCCCTTGCGCAGGGCGGCGACGGCGGCGTCCTGGTCCTTGTAGTACCTGAAGAGCAGCTCGTCGAACTTCGGGGCGCCGCGCCAGAAGGACTTGTTGGCCTTCAGCCGTACGAAGCTGTCGGCCGCGTAGTCGGTGACGACGAAAGGCCCGTTGCCGACGACGGGGAAGGTCTTGTCGTTGTTGAACTTCGAGAAGTCGTCGACGTTCTCCCACACGTGCTTCGGCACGATCGGCACGTCGAGCGCGGCCATCGTGGCCTGCGGCTTCTTCAGCTGGATGACGAGTTTGGTCGGGCTGGGGGCGGTGACTTTCTCGAAGTTCGTGACGAAGCTGCCGTTCGCGGTGGCCGCGCCGTCGTCGGTCATCATCTTGTTGAACGTCCACGCCGCGTCCTCGGCGGTGGCCTGCTTGCCGTCCGACCACTTGGAGTTGTCCCGGATCGTGTAGGTCCAGGTGAGCTTGTCGGCGGACGGCTCCCACTTGGTGGCCAGGCCCGGGATCGCGTGGTTGTCCTTCGGGTCGTAGTTGGTCAGGTACTCGTACATGAGCCGGTGAATGCTCGTACTGACCAGCCGCGTCGCCAGGAAGGGGCTCAGCGAGTCGACGCTCTGCGCCACCGCGATGGTGAGGACGTCCTTGCCGTCCTTGGCCTTGGCCTTGGCCTGGGCCGGGTGGGGCGCCGGGTTGAGGGGAGTGGTGAGACCGGCTGTGAGGGTGAGGGCGGCGGTGGCTGCGGCCGCGAGGAGACGGAGGGAGCGGACGGGACGTACGGGACGGACGGGTGTGCGCGTGGTGCGCTGCTGGGTGCCGGTCGGTGGGCTCGGACGCCCCCTGCCGTACTGGTTGTGTGTGTCCATGGGTCGCTGACCTCGCGTCATCACCGGAGTTGATGTGCGTGTCTATCAGCGGCGCTCTGCGTGCGTCAACGGCAGGTGAACCCCATGTGGCCTGCGGAAATAACGAGTTGACGCGGATTTCGCGCTCATTGGTCCAGACCGGTGAAGGGTGCCTGGTGGAAGCGTGGCGGTACGAATCGGGGCTGGTGTGACGGTGTTTCAGGGGTGGCGACGGGGGCGAGTGTCCGGTCGTACGGGGAAGGGCCCGCGCCGTTGGGG
>NZ_JAAKZY010000314.1 GCF_011045015.1 Streptomyces scabichelini
GAGTCGCTGTCACCGCTGCACGCGGCGAGCGCCGCGCCGAGGGACACCGCACCACTCGCGGCGAGGAACCGCCGACGGCTCATGGAGGACGTGGGAACGAAGGATCTGGGCATGGTGAACTCCCGCCGATGGCAAGGGAACGGCACGCCTGGCGAGGGGCGCGTCGCACGGGTGAGGTGGTGCGGAAGGGGCGGATGAAGAGGCGCGAACCGCGCTACCGGGGAACTGGGGTTGCCGAGTTCAGGCGCACGTCACGCGGGTGTGCGGTGGCAGTGCGCGCGGGGAGTGCTCGCACAGCGGGGGATCCACGGTCGTGGACATTCGAGAGGCGAAGGCCGCCGCGGTGGGCGGCTGGTGCAGTGGCCGGATGCTGCGGCGGGCAGGTTGCGCGGTGGGCAGGTGGTGCAGTGGCAGGTCATGCCGCGGGCAGGTGTTGCCGCGGGCCGTGACCGACGTGCAGTGCGTGGGCCCGGGCGGGGTTGCCGCCGGGGCTGACGAAGGCTGTTCAGCGGACGGAGGGGGATTCGTCCGCGTCCGGGGGCGCGTGCGCCCCGCCGCGCGAACGGGAAGCCGTCTGCCGCCGCCCGCGCCCTTGTGCCTGGCGTCGCGGCGGGGGTGCCGTCGAGCAGCGGACGACGAGATCGACCGGCGGATCGTTCGCCGGTGGCAGCTCCACGTCCGGCTTCTCGATGGACTGCACGAGAAGCCGCAGTCCGTCCTGGGCCACGGCATCGAATGGCTGACGGACCGTCGTCAACTGAGGAGTCACGTAGGCGGCGACGGGGATGTCGTCGAAGCCGACCACGCTGACATCGCCCGGCACACGCAGTCCGGCGTCCGTCAGCGCACGGATCAGCCCGATGGCCATGTCGTCGTTCGCGGCGAAGACCGCGGTCACGTCGCCGCCGGAGGCGAGTTCGAGGCCCGCCGCGTAGCCGGACGCGGCCGACCAGTCGCCCTCGATGACGGGCGGCTGGTCCCTGCCGCGTGCGGTGAGGGCCGCGCGCCAGCCCGCGAGGCGGTCCCGCGCGGCGAACCACCTTTGTGGTCCGGCAATGTGATGGACCGTCATATGTCCGAGGTCCAACAGGTGCTCGGTGGCCGCCCGCGCCAGTGACTCGGCACCGACGCCCGTGGCCACCGCCCGGGGACCGGCGAACGACGCCGGCGCGCCCAGGACCAGGACCGGTACGTCGATGCTGAGCGAGACGCCTCCCTCGTCGATCGGCTCGGAGACGACGATGCCGTCCACGCCCTGTTCGAGGAGTGACTCCACGGCACCGGCGACACCTCCCGGGTCGCCCTCCAGCGTGTTGACCACCCGCAGCGCATAGCCCGCGTCCCGGGCGGCCCGCTCGATGCCGATGAGCAACGAGGCGGGCCCGTAAAGGGCGGTGCCCAGCGCGACCACACCGATGGACCGGGTCCGCCCGGAGGCCAGGGCGCGGGCCGCGTTGTTCAGCCGGTAGCCGAGCGTCTCGGCGGCTTGCAGTACACGCCGACGAACCTCGGCGGAGACGTACTGCTCCCCGTTGAAGACCCGGGACACCGTCTTCTGTGAAACGCCCGCCAGCCGGGCCACATCCACGCCGCGCGGCGCGGCGGAGCCGCCGCTCCGTGCTTCTCCTCGCGTCATGGTGTCTCCCTGCGTCCGGCGGCCTGAATCCTAGCCAGTCATCTGTGTGACTGCGCTGTCATGACTGCGCAGTCATGTGTACGCATCCGAACGGGGCGCGTCAAGAGTTCGCGCAACATCTCTGTAATCCAGCGGCAGACCGAGCCGTCAATTCCAGCCGCAGACATGCACACATGGCGGGCTCGGAGACAGCTTCTCAACCCGCGGGCGCCGTGAAGGCAGGCTCAGAGGTCGAGCAGCAGGCGGGGTCCGCAGGAGCGTGAGACGCAGATCAGCATGGTGTCGCCCGCGGCCCGCTCGTCCTCGTCGAGCAGGGAGTCCCGGTGGTCGGGCGTGCCCTCCAGCACGTCCGTCTCGCAGGTGCCGCAGGTGCCTTCCCGGCAGGAGAACAGAACCGGGACACCGGCCTCTTCCACCACTTCGAGCACCGAGCGGTCCGGCGGCACGGTGAGCGTGAGCCCCGACCGGGCGAGCACCACCTCGAAGGCCTCCGCCGGAGCGGTCCCGGCCGGCTCGACCGGGGCGAACCGCTCGACGCCCAGTGTGCCGGAAGGCCAGTCGGCGCACTGTTCCTGCACGGCCCGAAGCAGTGGCTCCGGGCCGCAGGCGTGCACAAGCGTCCCCTCGCGGGGCGGGCCGATGAAGGCGGCGAGGTCCAGCAGGCCGTACTCGTCCTGCGGCCGGACGGACACCCGGTCTCCATAGGGCGCGAGGCGGTCGAGCAAGGCCATGGAGCTGCGGGTACGGCCGCCGTACAGCAGCCGCCAGTCGGCGCCCGCGGCTTCGGCGGTCTCCACCATCGGCAGGATCGGGGTGATGCCGACTCCGCCCGCGATGAAGAGATGGCGCTCGGCCGGGCGCAGCGGGAAGTTGTTCCGCGGACCGCGCACCCGCACGGCCGAGCCCTCCGTCAGCCGGTCGTGGACGTACGAGGAACCGCCCCGGCCCTCCGGTTCGCGCAGCACGGCGATCTGCCAGGCCGCCCGGTCGGCGGGACTCCCGCACAGCGAGTACTGGCGGACGAGGCCGTTGTCCAGCAGCAGGTCGATGTGGGCGCCCGGCGCCCAGGCCGGGAGCGGTTCGCCCTCCGGGTGGCGCAGAACGAGGGAGACGACGCCGTCGGCGGCAGGGCTGCGGGAGTCCACGACGAGAGTCGCCTCGCTGTGGTCCGACGGCGACTGCGGTGCCTCGGTGGTCCGGAGGGCCTGGAGCGGCTGGTTGGTCATGTGCGTCAACCTGAGTCTCGTACGAGTGGGGCGGCGGGAGGAGTGCGGCGAGTGGCGGTGGAGGGCGGCGTGGCGGTTGCCGGGGGAGGCCAGGGCCTCAGCCGCGCGGTACGTGCAGCAGCAGGGCGTCGCCCTGGCCGCCACCTCCGCACAGGGCGGCGGCCCCGGTACCGCCCCCGCGTCGCCGAAGCTCTAGGGCCAGCGTCAGCGCGAGCCGGGCGCCGGTCATACCGACCGGGTGACCGAGGGCGATCGCGCCGCCGTTCACGTTCACCTTCTCCGGGGCGACACCGAGTTCGCGTACGGACGCCAGTGCCACACCGGCGAAGGCTTCGTTGATCTCGAACAGGTCGAGGTCGGCGGCCTTCAGCCGGCCGTCGCGTGCCAGTGCGTCGCGCACCGCGCCGGCGGGCTGGACGAGCAGGGAGGGGTCGGGGCCCGCGACGGTGCCGTAGGCGCCGATCTCGGCGAGCGGCGTCAGGCCCTCCCGGCGGGCCCGGTCCGCGCTCATCACGACCACGGCCGCGGCGCCGTCGGACAGCTGCGAGGCGTTGCCCGCGGTGACCGTGCCGTCGGCGGAGAAGGCGGGGGAGAGCCGCCCGAGGCTCTCGGCGGTGCTCTGCGGACGTACGCCCTCGTCGGCATCCACCACCGTCTCACCCCGGCGCCCGGTCACTGTGACCGGTGCGATCTCCGCGGCGAACGCGCCCGACTCCTGGGCGTGGTGGGCACGTTGGTGCGACAGCGCGCTGTACTCGTCCTGCTCCTCGCGGCTCAGCGCGAACGGCCGCTGGTAGCGCTCGGTGGCCGCGCCCATGGAGACACCGTCGAAGGCGCAGATCAGCGCGTCGCGGTCGAGGGAGTCCTCGGCGGTCGCCGACCCGTACTTCCACCCCGTCCGGGCGCCGCGCAGCAGGTGCGGGGCACCGGACATCGACTCCATGCCGCCCGCCACGACCACCTCGTGGCGCCCCGAGGCGACCATGAGGTCGGCCAGCGCGATGGCGTGCAGCCCGGACAGACACAGCTTGTTGACGGTGCTCGCGGGTACGGCGAACGGGATGCCGGCGGCCACCGCGGCCTGCCGGGCCGTGTTCGGGCCCGCCCCGGCCTGGATGACATGGCCCATCACGACGGCCTCGACGGAGGCCGGGTCCAGCCGCGCCCGGGACAGCGCGGCACGGACGGCGTGGGCGCCGAGGTCGGCAGCGGACAGGCTGCTCAGCCCGCCCATGAGCTTGCCGATGGGAGTTCTCGCTCCGGCGACGATGACGGATCCGGGCATGTCCGGGCCTCCTGCGGTATCGAGGTGATGGGTTGTCAGCCGACCGGGTCGACGGCGCGGTCCGCGACCAGATGGGCCGTCTCGTTCACGGAGTGCAGGACGACCCGCCCCCCGGGCATCCGCCGCACCCGGCTGACCGAGGTGTAGCCGGGGTGGAACCAGAACATCCGGGGTATCTCGAGCACGGTCGCCAGATAGGTGTTGGTGATGCCGCCGTGGCACACGGCCGCGATCCGCTCGCCGGGGTGGGCGTCCAGCATGGTGTTCATGGCCCGCACCGCCCGGGCCCGGAAGGCGTCCCAGTCCAGGTCGGGTACGAAGTCCTCGTACCGTCCCTCGGAGAGCGCCACCGACCGGGGATCGTCCGGGAGGATCTGCTCCGGCGGTGTGTAGGGGTGCGAGACGTCGGTGTCCCACTCGCGCAGGTCGTCCAGTACGGCGGCGGTCATACCCGTCAGCCGCTCCAGCGGTGCCACCGTGTCACGGGCCCGCCGGTACGGACTCGTGTAGAGGGCGTCGATGCCCTCGTGCGCCAGCCAGGGCGCGAGGCGCTCGGCCTGGGCGACGCCCTCCGGCGACAGCTCCGGGTCGAACACGCCGGAGACGGGGAGACCGTGCCGGACGAGCAGAAGTTCCGTCATGAAAAATCCTTCACGAGAGAAAAGAACTCAGAGAAAAGAACTCTGGGGGGAGGGGCGAGCTCAGCCGGCGATCGTGCGGTCGGAGTCCCAGTAGGGGCGGCGCATCGCCCGCTTGTCGAGCTTGCCCATGGCGTTGCGGACGAGCTCGGGGACGAACTCGTACGACTTGGGGCACTTGTACGCGGCCAGCCGTTCGCGGCAGAACCGGTCCAGTTCCTCTTCCTCCGTGGTCCGCTCGCTTCCGGTGGAGACGATCAGGGCCCGCAGCGACTCGCCGAAGTCCGGGTCGGGCACGCCGATGACCGCCACCTCGGCGACCTCCGGGTGCTCGCGCAGGACGGCTTCGCTCTCGGCCGGGTAGAGGTTCACCCCGCCGGAGACCACGACATCGGCGGCCCGGTCGGTGATGAAGATGAAGCCGTCCGGGTCGACGTAGCCGATGTCGCCGAGGGTGAAGACGCCGGGGGAGAGGTAGGCGGCCTTGGTCTTGTCCGGGTCGGCGTGGTAGCGCACGCCCCGGCCCTCGGGCGCACGGAACGCCAGCAGGCCGAGTTCGCCGGGTGGCAGCGGGTGGCCGTCGTCGCCGGTCACCAGCACGTCGAACGGGGGCTGGACACGTCCGACGGAGCCCGGGTGCTCCAGCCACTCCGTACTGCTGATGCGTGCCACGGTGCCCGCCTCGCTGGCGCCGTACGACTCGGTCAGCACCGGACCGAACCACTCGATCATGGCCCGCTTCACCTCCGGCGGGCACGCGGACCCGGTGTGGGAGACCTGCAGCAGGCTGGAGACGTCGTAGCGCTCGCGCACCTCTTCCGGCAGGGCGAGCAGGCGCTGGAAGTGGGTGGGCACCATCACGGTGGAGGTGACCCGCCACTCCTCGACACGGCGCAGGAACGCCTCCGCGTCGTATCTGCCGAGTACGACGACCTGCTGACCCGCCGCCAGATGCCGCAGTGAGGTCAGCGGGCCGTTGTGCTGCAGCGGGCCGCACACCAGGTGGGGCCCCGGCGGGAATCCGGGCCGGGCGGCCACCGCGGCCAGGTAGGCGGCGCTGTCGACGGCCGGACCGGTCACCCAGCGCACCTCGGTGCCGCGCGCCCGGCCGGTGGTGCCCGAGGTGTAGACGAGGGGCGGCCGGGCGGGCCGCTCCGCGGGGATGGCCGCAGGGGCGGCGGTGGCGGGCGCCGCCGCCAGCCACAGGTCCCAGTCGAAGGCGTGCCCGGCGGGCGGGGTTCCGTGCGTCACGACCGGCAGGCCCAGTTCGCGGGCCGCTTCGATGGCGACTCGTGCGCCGGCGGGTCCGGCGATGACGGCGGTCGCGCCCGCGTCGGTGATCTGGTCGACGAGTTCGCCCACGGTCAGCTGCCGGGACGTGGCGACGGTGCCCACTCCGGCGCACAGTCCGGCCAGGTGGGCGACGAGTGTGGGGATCGCGTTGTCGCCGAGGACGGCGACCCGGTCGTCGGGACCGGGCGCGAACTCCAGCAGCCGTGCCGACGCCCGCGCCACCTGGTCGGCGAGCCCGGACCAGGACAGCACCTCCTGGTCGTCCACCAGGGCTGGCTCGTCGGGTGTTTCTTGCGCACGACGGTCGAGTGGTGGCAGGGACATGGCTCCTCCGGCGGCTCCTCGGTCGTCTCCCCGGATTCACTGGGGAGCCGATGCGGAGACTGTAGCGTTTATCAAGAAAGTGCGGAACACTCTGATCCGAGCCGGACGCATCCCCGCATGATCCGAGGGGAGGTCGCGTGTTCTTTCGGCTCATCGTTACTGAAGCTGTCGTCTGGTAAGTGCCCTGAGGAGGAACCATGTCCGAGCCGGATGTGAACCAGCTGGACGTGGACACATGGCGCACACGGGCCAGGCAGTGGCTGACCACCGTGCTCGAACCGGTCCGGCCCCCGGAGTCCAGCTCGCAAGCCGCCGATCTCGCCGTGTTCCACAACCTCCCCGACGACGAGGAACGGCTGCTCCTTGAGCGCTGCCGCGCCTACCAGCGCGCTCGCTTCGACGCCGGATACCAGGCCCTGACCCTCCCTCGGGCCAACGGCGGCGCGGGCCTGACCGCCGCTCATGCGGCGGCCTTCGCCCAGGAGGAGTCGGCCTTCGAGGTGCCGCCGTCGACCGAGCTGATCAGTGTCACGGTGCGGCTCGTCGGGATGGCCGTCTCCCTCTTCGGCACCGCCGAGCAGCGCGACGACCACGCACGCGCGTTCCTGCGTACGGACCGGCTGGCCTGCCAGCTCTTCAGCGAGCCCGGTGCCGGATCGGACCTTGCCGCCCTGCGCACCCGCGCCCGCCAGGAGGAAGCCGAGGGTGAGGGCGAAGGCGAGGGCGGTGGCGGGGGCGACTGGGTGATCGACGGTCAGAAAGTGTGGACCTCGGGAGCCCAGTTCGCCGACTACGGGCTGCTGCTCGCCCGCACCGACCCGGACGTGGTCAAACAGGCGGGCATCACCGCCTTCCTGATCCCGATGGACGCCCCCGGAGTGGAGATACGGCCCATCCGCCAGATGAGCGGCGGTGCCTCCTTCAACGAGGTGTTCCTGAGCGGCGTACGCGTCCCGGACCGGCTGCGGATCGGGCGCCCCGGACAGGGCTGGGAGGTCGCCAACGCCACGCTCGCCTTCGAGCGCACCGCCTCCGGCTCCGGAAACCGGCGCAAGGGCGGCACCTTCGACGACGTACTCGCTCTCGCGCGCTCGCTGCACCGCACCGGCGACCCGCTGGTACGCCAGCAGCTGGCCGACCTGTATGTGCGCGGCGCGCTGCGCGCCGCCACCGTGGACCGCGTCGCCAGGGCGAGCGCGGCCGGCGGGCGGCCGGGGCCCGAGGCCTCGCTGACCAAGCTCATGGCATCCGACCTGCTCACCCGCACAGGGCAGGTCGCCGCCGAACTGATGGGCGCCCGGATCACCGCCGACACCGGAGAGCCGGACACGTACGCCTGGACGCAGCACCTGCTCGGCGCCCCGGGCTACCGGCTGGCCGGCGGCACCGACCAGATCCAGCGCAACCTGATCGGCGAGCGGGTGCTGAAGCTGCCGGGAGAGCCGCGTGTCGACCGGGTGCCCTTCTCCGAACTGACCGGCAACTGAGCCGTTCCACTGAGCCGTGCCGGGGACGACCACCGCAACAACCGAGGAGTGACATCGATGGATCTGGGACTGACAGGGGCGAAGGCGCTGGTGACCGGCGCGAGCCGGGGCATCGGCCGGGCGATCGCGGAGACACTGGCCGCGGAGGGCTGCTCGCTGGCACTGTGCGCCCGGGGCGAGGAAGGCCTCGCCAAGGCCGCCGCCGAGCTGCGCGCCGAAGGAGCGACCGTGTTCGCCGAACCGGTCGACGTCACCGACCCGGCCGCCCTCGCGGGCTTCGTGGAGCGGGCGGCCGGCGAGCTCGGCGGCCTTGACCTGCTGGTGTCCAACGTCTCGGCAGGCAACGTCAAGGGCCCCGAGTCGTGGGAGGCGAGCCTGCGCGGCGACCTGATCCCGTTCGCGGGACTCGTCGAGTCGGCCCTGCCGTATCTGGAGGCCTCCGACCGGGCCGCCGTCGTGGCCATCGGCACCACCAACGCGTCCGACACCGCGCGCCCGGCCGGAGCCAACTCGTACTCCGCACTGAAGGCCGCCGTGGTCCAGCACGCCTCGGCGCTCGCCCACGCCCTCGCCCCGAAGGGCATCCGGGTCAACACCGTCTCGCCCGGCCCGATCGACTTCCCTGGCGGTGCCTGGGAGACCATCCGCACCGCGCGGCCGGAGGTGTACGAGGAGGTCCTGGCCAAGCTGCCGATCGGGCGCTACGGCACCGCGGAGGACGTGGCCGCGGCGGTGGCGTTCCTGCTGGGCCGCACCGGCTCGTTCTGCGTCGGTGTCAACCTCGTGGTGGACGGCGGGCTGCTGACCCGCGTCCAGTACTGAGCCGTGGCGGGCCCGGCGGGCCGCCTGGACGCCGTACTGGTCTGCGGCGGCAGGTGGCACGACTTCGACCACGCGCGGCTGCGGCTGCTGGAACTGCTCGCGGACCATCCGCGCGTACGCACCCGGGTGTACGAGGACTACGACTGCCTGCCCGCGCTGGAGGCCGCCGACCTGCTGGTCACCTACACCTGTGACGTACGGCCGGACGCCGGGCAGCAGAAGGCGCTGACGCACTTCGTCGAGCGGGGCGGGCGCTGGCTCGCCCTGCACGGCACCAATTCCGTGATCGAGCCGCCCGCTCCCGGTGGGCCGCGGGTGTTCACCACGCCGCGGCTCCTCGGCGAGCTGGCCGGGGTGCTCGGCAGTCAGTTCCTGGCCCACCCGCCCATCGAGCCGTACGAGGTGCGGGTGACCCGGCCGGAGCATCCGCTGGTCGCCGGGATCGAGCCGTTCACGGTCTCCGACGAGCTGTATGTCAGCGAGCTGCACGGGGAGTTGGAGGTGCTGTTGCACACCGACTACACGGGGCCGTGCCGCGGTTTCGCCGAGGGCGACACGGCTGCCCTCGACGACGCGTCCCGCCCCGTGCTCTACCTGAAGCGGCACGGCCTCGGCGAGGTCTGCTACTTCACCCTCGGTCACTGCCGGGGGCGGTACGACGTGCAGGACCTCGGTGTGGACGACACGGGGCGTGTGGACCGGGGGCCCTGGGGGACGCCGGAGTTCCTTACGGTGCTTGGGCGCTGCCTGGAGCGGGTCGTCGACGCCGGGCGACCGGTCATGGACCGGCCGGGCGCCTGAACGCCGACGGCCGTACCGGAGTCCTGGGCACTGGGCGTGTCGCGTTTCGACGGCGGGCAGGGTTTTCTCGCCCCCGCCGCCCCTACCCGTCCCATCCCGTTCCTGGGGGCTGCGCCCCCAGGAACGGGATGGGAC
>NZ_JAAKZY010000315.1 GCF_011045015.1 Streptomyces scabichelini
GGGGAGGAGACGGGAGTGCGGGTTGTGGGGGAGGGGGCGCTGCATGCGGAGGAGGGCCCGCCGGATCAGCAGACGTAGGGGTCCCGCCGGTAACGCTCCAGGATTGAACGCTAAGGAATGATCATGCTCGGGTCTGGGCTGTTGTGCTGTCCGGAACCGTGCGGGGCTCACCGTACGGTCTCGGGCTCGGCCCGCGGGCCCGGGAACTCGCTGGCTTGGAGGGCGGCGAAGTCGGCGTGGGCCGCCTCGACGGCTTCGGGGTACGCCTCGCGCCTGGCGTACTCGGCCAGGGCCCGGTAGACGCTTGCCACCGAAGGGTTCTGTCCCTTGCGCTTGCCTGTGGGGATGATCAGGTCGGGCTGGATCTGCTCGACGGACTCACCGAGTGCCCGGCGCCGCAGCACGGTGTGCAGCATGTCGTCGGTGATGACCGGCGGCCGGCCGCCGTGCTTGCCCTTGCGGGCGGCGGTGTCGAGCCCTTCGAGCGTCGACTCCCGGATGTTCTCCCGCTCGGTCTCAGCCATCGCTGCGAAGAACGCGAACAGCAGCTTGCCGGGGCCGCTGGGGTCGTACATTCCCGGCAGCGGTCCGGCGAGCATCTCCAGGACCAGGCCGTGCGCGGTCAGATGGTCCGCGAGGGCGGTCAGCTCTGCCGCGTCCCGTCCCAGTCGCTTCATCTCGTACACCGTGAAGATCACGCGGCAGTGGGGGGCGTGGGCCTTGATCTCCCGCGCGGTCTTGAGCGCCTCCTCGAACTGTGGGCGTACGCGGATGCGGGTGCTGATCTTCTCGCTGAAGATTTTGTCCCGCGGGATGCCGTGCTGGGTGAGCGCGTCGAGCTGCGAGTCGAGTTCTTGGCTGCGGTGCGAGCATCTCGCGTACCCGATGCGGATGTCCGCGCCCGGCAGGGCCGGGTCGATGGGGGCCGGCGGCGGGGTGCCGGGCCGCCACGGCTGTCCGGGCCCACGGTCGGCCGGGGTGGGCACCCGCAGGAGCTTGGCGAGCCGGGGCACCTTGGTGAAGCGGCCGGTGTGGTAAGCGGAGGCGACCGCGCCGGAGCGCGAGCGGCAGGGCGAGCCCGGCTGTGCGTCGCACTTCGGGCAGGGGCGGCGTTCGACGTCGTCCGCGTCCGACCGGCCGGACGCGGAAGGGTCTTGAGGGTCCGTCATGACCCCGGATCTTCGCACAATGCAAGTCTCAGAAGGGGGTCGCTCCCACTTTTGAGTGAGAACGGGTTCCGGGAAACCAATTCAAGATCATCAAGGGTCCAGCGTCCCGTTCTTGATCCTGCTCGGGCAAAGGGTCATTTATGAGAATGACCGCCGGTGACTGCCGTCACACTGCGCTACATGTCCGTTCGCGGCAGCGATGCGAGCGTCACGCGGCGGACGCCGACTCGTCACCGCGTTCACCGGACACCTGTTCGTTCACCCACTGCTGAGCCTCCGCGAGGTTCGGCGCCGTGCCCGCCGGTTCGTACGAAAATCCGTTCCACTCCTCCAGGGCCCGCGGCTCGTCCGGGCGGAGGTGTTCCGGCGCCGCCGTGCAGGGGCCGGTGACGCCGGTGGACGTCCATGGGTGGGCGGCGCCGTTTCTCGTACGCGGCGAGCGGGTCGCCGTCGTCGACGCGCGGGACGGCGCGCGACGGCTGGTTCAGGGGTCCGGGTCGGGAGTGCTTACCCATGCGCTCGATGGTCTCAGGCCGCGATGGTGGTCGGACGGGCGGTGGCGAGATCCCGAGCCCTGGTACGTACGTCCTGCACCGCGGCGGTCTCGTACGGCCGGGCCGCCTCCAGCAGCATGTTGAGGCGGGAGGCCACGAGGGTGGAGTCGACGCGGGCCGCGTCGTCGAGCGCCTGGTGCGCCGCGGCGGCTCCCCGCTCCGCCTCGCCCTCGTCGAGCAGCGCGGCTGCGAGCCCGACGCGGTCCATGACCTTCACGCGGTCGAGCCGGGCTTGCGCAGCTTCAGGGCGTCCTCGAAATGGCCGCTCGCCACTCGGCGGCCGCGGTGGAGTCCGGCGAGGTCGCGGGCGGAGACCGCGCGGGCGCCGGCATGCTCGGCCGCGTCGAAGTAGCTCACCCACTCGGGGACGTCGTCGCCGAGTCCGTCCGCCAGGAGGCCGTCGGCGTCGCCGAGGTACCGGTCGGCCTCCCGCTCGTCGCCGAGGGCCGCGTGCACCCGGCCGGTCTGCGAGGCGACCAGCGCTCTCGTCGCGGGCAGGGTGGCCTTCTTCGCGGCGACGCCGAGGAGACCGAGGGCGTCCTGCGGGTGGCCGAGGTAGATCATCTGGTGCGACATGCGGGTGACGATCTCCACCCCGCGGTCGCGCCGCCCCGCTTCCCCGGCCGCGTACGTGCCGTAACTCCAGAAGCGTTGGGCGATGGCGTACCGGCCGCAGTCGTGGCTGACCCACCCCGCGAGCGCCGCCAGGTCGGCGGTCGCCGCGAACACCCGGCCGCGCAGGGACGGCGGGACACCGTCCTGGATGCGGCGGGCGACCTCGGCGAGCGAGATACGGTCTATGACTGCGCCGTACCGTCACCGACGCCCTGCTCGACGAATCCGCCGTCCCGGTCGGCGCCGACGGTCTGGGCTGAACCGGCGGGCGGCGGGTCGTACGGCCCGTAGGGCGGGGCCGACGCGTTGCGCTGCGCAGCAGGCACGGTCTTCCGTTTGTGGTGATCAGCGAACTCGACACTCCATGATCACCGGAAGTCGTGCCGGCAGGCGTATCCTCCGACCGTCACGAACCGCCCACCATCGCCGACTTGGGATATCGAGCCCATACCGGCAGCTTCGGGCCGACCGCGAGAACGACGTCCGCCGCCCGTGGGCAGCGGACGGAGTGCCGGCGTGAGTCAGCCGGTGAAGACGGCCTCGGGTTGGTCGCGGCGCTCGTGCAGGTCCCAGTACAAGGGTGCGATCTGGTCGGGGGTGGCTGCGGGGATGCCTTCGGGGCCGTCGTCACCGATCCAGGTGCTGATCGCCACGTGCGCGGCGTACACGCCGCTACCCGCCAGTTCGTTGTGCAGGTTGAGCACCCAGTTGCGCAGTGCTCCGGCCGCGGCGTTGACGTTGCCGAGCATGGGGACGGGGTTGATGGAGCCGCCGCCGGTGGTGAACAGCAGGGTCCCGGCTCCGGCCTCCCGCATGGCGGGCAATACGGCGCGGGCGGCGGTGACGGCGCCGTAGAAGTTGTACTCGATCTGCGGCTGCAGGTTTTCCACCGTGGACTCGCTCGGGGTGGCCATGGTGAGGCCGGGCACCAGCGCCCTCTGCTGTCGGCCGTCGGGACCGAAGAAGGCCCGCCCCGGCTCCGGATGCGGAGGAGCCGGAGCGGACCATGGGCCCGCTCGGGAGGGGGCATTGTCAGTGTGCGATCACCGGTACCTGGGCTTCGGGTCCCTCGCCGGTGCTCGAATCGGCCTTCGGGCGGCCGACGTTGATGAGAGCCAGCGCTATCACGGCGGCGCCGGCCACGATGCCGACGGCGACCCAGGCGGCGTTGGCGTAGCCGTGCACCATGCCCTGGAGCTGGACCAGTTGCTGCTGGGGCTTCGTCGCGGCCGTGGCGATGTGGTCTGTGATGTACGAGGCCATGGCGGAGGCGGCGATGGTGTTCAGCAAGGCCGTGCCGATTGCGCCGCCCAGCTGCTGCGAGGTGTTGACTATGGCGGAGGCGGCACCGGCGTCGCGCGACTCCACCCCGTGCGTGGCCACGGACATGGCGGGCATGAACGCGGTACCCAGGCCGATGCCGACGATCAGTAGGGTCGGCAGGAGGAGACCGGCGTACGAGGAGCCGACCTCCAGTTGGGTCAGCAGGAACATGCCGGCCGCGGCGACCAGGAAGCCGGGACCCATCAGCAGCCGCGCCGGCACGCGGGGCGTCAGGCGGGTGCCGATCTGGGTCGCGCCGATCATCGTGCCGACAACCAACGGCAGGAAGGCGAAGCCGGTCTTGATCGGCGAGTAGCCCTTGACGATCTGCAGGTAGTAGGTGAGGAAGAGGAACAGGCCGTAGATCGCGATGTTCGCGAGGCCGAACGAGAGGAAGGCGCCGCCGCGGTTGCGTTCGGTGACCACGCGCAGGGGCAGCAGCGGGGCCTTGACCTTGGCCTCGGTGATGACGAAGGCGAGCAGCAGGACCGCGGAGGCGACGAACAGGCCGAGGGTCGTGGAGTCTCTCCAGCCGTCGGACTCGGCGCGGGTGAAGCCGTAGACCAGCGCGACCAGGCCGAGGGCGGACAGGATCACTCCGGGGATGTCGAGCGGCGAGCGGTTGCGCCCGCCTTCCGGCTCGCTGATGACGAAGTACGCACCGGCTGCGGCGATCGCGGCGAATGGGATGTTCACGAAGAACGTCCAGCGCCAGTCCAGGTATTCGGTCAGGACGCCGCCGAGGATCAGGCCGACGGCGCCGCCGGCACCGGAGATCGCGCTGTAGACGCCGAACGCCCTGGCGCGCTCCTTGGCGTCGGTGAACGTCACGGAGAGCAGGGAGAGAGCGGCGGGGGCGAGGAGGGCGCCGAAGACGCCCTGCAGGGCACGGGAGCTGTACATCATCGCCTCGTTGGTGGCGGCGCCGCCCAGTGCGGAGGCCGCGCCGAAGCCCACCAGACCGATGACGAAGGCGCGCTTGCGGCCCCAGAGGTCGGCGATCCGGCCGCCGAACAGGAGGAGACCGCCGAAGGCGAGGGCGTAGGCGGTGATGACCCACTGGCGGTTGCCGTCCGAGATGCCCAGGTCCTGTTGAGCGGAGGGCAGGGCGATGTTCACGATGGTCGCGTCGAGGATGACCATCAGCTGGGCGATCGAGATGAATGCGAGGGCTCGCCAGCGGTTGGGGTCGGGAACGCTGGGTGCCTTGCGGGCTGTTTCGGACATAGGGGTGCCCCTTCGAAACTGGCAACGGAATTTCGGAATGCGGAAAAGCGGACAGGACTACGAAAGGTGAGGCTCGGCGGCTGGCGGTCCGATGGGCTGCAGTCTGTCGGGTAGGCCGCATGTCGGACAGGACCCTCAGAGAGCGCGGTGGCGTCCTCGGATCCGGCGGCGGACTGGGGGAAGGTCCACCGCCGGACCTGGGACCTCGCGCCGATCCCGTCCCCACGGATTCGGCGCGTCGGGACCGCCTCCGCTCAAGGCGGTCCCGGGCCAATCGGTTACTGCCGAGTCCCCCCGCTCAGCGGGGTGCGAGGGCAGCGGCAGGGCGAAACGCTCCACGAGGTCCACCGGCCCCTGTGACCGGGCTATCTCGTCCAGCAGCTGTCCCGTGATGCCGGTGATGGTGGGACGCAGTGCGTCGATCTTCTTGACCATGAACTCGCGGGTGAGCGTGCGCCGCATCGTGGTGTGGACGGGTGCGTCGACGTTGGCGAAGAAGCCGGGCGGCTGGGGCGGCTGATCCGGCTGCACGTCCGGGTAGCCGGGCTGTGAGGGGTCGCTGCTGAAGGCGGGGTGGCCGAGCACCGCACGGGCGTCCTCCCAAGCGGGTCACCAGCCAGGCGCCGCGCCGGCCGTCCCAGATGGTGACGCGGCTGATCGGTGCCTCCTTGCACAGGCGGGAGTAAGCGGGAGGCGGATCGAGGGGTGCGGTCCTCGGCCGGGCGAGGACGAATTCGGGCGTGGGGCCAGGGGGCACGAGGGCTCCTCTCATCGACCTAACGGCGTTAGGGTGACTAACGCCGTTAGGTGGTTGTCGAGGTGAGCCTAACGCCGTTAGGTTGTTTTGGCGAGGCCCGTTCCAGACGGGTGGCAAGCCGTGGATGGCCGATGATGAAAGCCCAGTCGCAACCGGCGGGGTACGGAGGAGGAAGCGTGGACTCGGCAGCCCAGAAGCGGCGTGTGCCCTACCGGCAGGGTGAAGGGGAGCGCCTCCGGCAGGACATCCTGGACACGGCGACCCGCATCCTGGAGGAGTCCGGTCGCGAGGACGCCCTGTCTCTGCGTGGCATCGCCCGCGAGCTGGGCATCGCCGCGCCCAGTATCTACCTGCACTTCAACGACAAGACCGACCTGGTGCGGACGGTGCTCGATGCCCGGTACGCCGCGCTGGCGTCGACCATGCGCGAGGCCGGAAGGGCGGCCGCCGAGGCCGGTGCCGGCGCATGGGGTGTCCTGCGCGCCATCGTGGGCACCTACCGCGGGTTCGCCGTCGACAATCCCCGCCGCTATCGGCTCATGTTCAGCCTGGAGCAGCAGACTTCGGCGGAGGACCGGCGCGCCACCGGGTATCCGCTCGACCGGGTGCTGATCGCGTGGACCGATGCCGTTGACCAGTACCTCGCCGCAGCGTGTCCCGAGCAACGCGAGGAGGCCGACACGCTGGGGGTCCTGCTGTGGACCGGCCTGCACGGTCAGTTCGCCCTCTGGCACACCCTGCCGCATTCCTTTGTCGATGACGACACCATCCTGCGCGAGCTTGAGGAGGCGTTGATGAGGAGACTGCTGCCGCCGTCCGACTGACCGCCGGACGTTGGATGCGGCCATCCAGCGGCGCACGGTGCGCTGACCTGTTGACGCCGACTTTTCGACGGCCAAGGCCCTGGAGGCCAAGGGCGCCTAAGTGTGTGGCCTCGGGTCAGTGTGTCCTGATCGCTCCGGAGGTCTTCGACCAGCGGGACGAGGACGGCATGGCCGTCCTCCTCGGCGAGCACCCCGCGCCCGAACTCCACGACGGGGTACGCGAGTCCGCCGCCGTCTGCCCCGCCGCGGCCATCCGGCTGGAGGAGAAGCGACCGCACGTGTCGTGGTCGTCGGTGCCTCCGCGGGCGGACCGGCGACCGCCGAGGCCCTGCGCCGCCAGGCTTCGACGGGGCCGTCACCGTTATCGGTGACGAGCCCCACCTCCGCCGAGCGGGTCCGCGAAGCCGTAACGGCCCCGGCCGATGTGACGGCTCCCGTATCCCCCTTCCGGGGCTCTGGCCAGCGCGGACGCCTTGGTCAAGGTGGTGGCGACCACGACGGGCCGGTGACCGCCCTACTCGTCGTCGGTGGCGTCCTTGTCCCGCAGCGGGCGCATCCCGCCGGGCAGGCCGCTCCCGACCTTCGTGCTCGTGGGCATGGCGCCCACCACCCCGGGTTCAGAGACGCACGGCCTTGGTGCCGCCCCTCCCTCCGTGGGGCGGCACCGGGGCCGCTTGCGTCTATTCCTCGGTGGCGTTCGGGTCCCGCAGCGCCCTAAGGGCCCCGTCGCCGTGGCTGCGGACGATCGGGTAGCGCCCGTGGAAGTTGATGTGCTCGTGGACCAGCGGAGAGAGCCGGGAGCGGATCTCGGGTGAGATGGTCAGCCCGCCGGCCTCCAACTCTTTGACCGCGGCGTCGATGTAGAGGGTGTTCCACCACACGACCGAATTCATCGCCATACCCAGTGCTCCGAGCTGATCCTCCATCCCGTCCCGGTAGCCGTGCCGGAGCTCGCCGAGGCGCCCGAAGAAGATCCGCCGCCCGAGTGCGTGGCGGCCCTCGCCGATGTTGAGCTGGACACCGATCATGCGCCGGTATGCCTCGGAGTCGATGAACTGCAGCAGGTGCAGGGTCTTGAAGATCCGGCCATAGTGCGCGAACGCGTCGCCGAGGCCGGTCATGCGGTCGCCGGAGGTCATCATCCGCAACAGGTCGTACGCGCGGACCTTGCCGGTCTGCAGGGACCCGGCGACGCGGAGCATGTCCTCCCAGTTCTGCCGGATCCGCTCGACCTGGACGCACTGGCGCGAGACGGGCTGCAGCGGCCCGTAGTCCTTGTCCAGGCTTGCGGATCTCGCGGGCATGCTCGTGCTGGGTCGGCAGTCGTTCCGGATACAGCTTCAGACTGGACGCGTCGTCGATCCCCATCTGTTCGGCGACGAACGCGGCCACCCCCGGCGGTACATCGGCCGGCGTCGACAAGAAGGTGCCGAGCATGCGCACCGTGCCCCACTGCACCGCCCAGCCAAGCCGGTTGTGGGCCCGCCGCTTGGACGCTGCCTGCTCCAGCGCGGTCGCGTCCAGCCGGAAGAACTCCTCCAGCTCCTGGACCGACGGCTCCCCGGCGAAGCGCCCGTACCGGGCTATCTGCTCTTCTGAAAGATACTCAACAGTCACAGCTCGTGACGCTAGGCAGCAGGCGCCACACCAGTCCCGGCAGTGATCGAACCGAGACCCCCGCAGACCAAGATCATTCCTTAGCGTTCAATCCTGGAGCATTACCGGCGGGACCCCACGTAGGCAGCTCGGCTCAGCGACTGAGGTTTCCGGCTTTGAGAGCGTGCAGGAGGTTTGCCAGGGCGTGGGGTGTGACGGTCGCGATCTCGCCGAGGTGGTCGCTCTCGCGGAGGTGAATGCGGTCGGGGGTCGTTGCCGCCAGCTCTACGCACTCGCCCTCGCCGCCCGTGCTGAACGACGACTTCTGCCAGACGAGTTCGGGCATGGCGGGTCCTTTCAAAGGGCGTACATGACGTGCTGGATCAGACTCAGTGAGTCACGGGACTCGTGCGACTCCGGAGCCGCTTCGGGGTCGACAGGCGCCAGCGCCAGCTCCGAGAGTCGCTCGAACATTTTGGCGTACTCGTCGAGTTGGGCTCCATCCCACAGGAAGAGCGACTTCGTCGGGTGTTCCAGGTACACCGTGTCCAGTTCTGGGGCGTCGCCGCCGAAGATGACGAATGAACGGCTGTGCGCGGCATAGATGCCCGCCTCGAACGGATACACCTGCACGGTCATGTTGGGCAGCCGGGAGACCTCCATCAAGCGCAGCAACTGCCGGCGCATCACCTCCGGTCCACCCACTCGGGTGTGCAGTGCCGACTCATGGATGATGGCGTGGTACTTCACCGGTGAGTCGCCCGTGAGTACGCGTTGCCGAGCCACACGGAACTCGGCGTACCGGTCGGCGCGTTGAGGGTCGGCCTCCGTGATGCCGAGCACGGCACGGGCGTACTCCTCGGTCTGGAGCATGCCCGGGATCACCATCGGCCCGTGGCTGCGCAGCACGGTCGACCGTGATTCGAGTTCGGCCAGGTCCCGGGCCGCGGGGCCGATGACATCGGCGAACTTCTCCCACCAGCCCTTGCCGTTCTCCTGGGCCATCGCCATCAGTCCGTCGAAGTACGGCCCGGGCGGGCAGTCGTACTCCCGGAGAACCTTGTACAGGCGGTTGCGTGACACGTCGATGCGTCCGGTCTCGATATTGCTGATCCTCGCGCGGTCCGCGTCCAGGAACGCTGCGGCTTGCTCGCCGGAAAGTCCGGCGCGCATGCGCAGCTTGCGCAGTTCCGCTCCGAGCCTGCGCTGACGTTCGCTGGGGTTGCTCCTGGGTGCCATGTCCGACCTCCTGATCGAGCAGTCTGCCGATCTCAACAACCGTGAGTCACCGAGCTGTTGGCGCGTCACCCGCACAGGTGACATCAGCGGGAGAAGCTTGCGTAAAAGGAAAACATTTCCCTACCGTCGGCATCAACTCGACCACCCCGCGCCACGAGGAAGTACCCCCGCCCTCAAGCCAGTTGACGAGGCCCGGACCTGGTCACCGCGTAGACGCCCAACCCGACAGGAGCCCTCATGGAAGGCCCTCCAAGCCCCAACACCC
>NZ_JAAKZY010000316.1 GCF_011045015.1 Streptomyces scabichelini
GGGGCGGGGTGGGGGAGAAATCCCCGCCCTGCGGCAGGCTCACTCGCCCTCCCGCATGGGAACCCGCACGCCCCGCTCGTCCGCCACCGACTCCGCGATGTCGTACCCGGCGTCGACATGACGGATGACCCCCATCCCGGGGTCGTTCGTCAGCACGCGCCGGATCTTCTCGCCGGCGAGCGGCGTGCCGTCGGCCACGGACACCTGGCCGGCGTGAATGGAGCGCCCCATGCCCACGCCGCCGCCGTGGTGGAGGGAGACCCAGGAGGCGCCGGACGCCACGTTCACCATGGCGTTCAGCAGCGGCCAGTCGGCGATCGCGTCGGAGCCGTCGAGCATGGCCTCGGTCTCGCGGTACGGGGACGCCACGGAACCGGCGTCGAGGTGGTCGCGGCCGATCACCAGCGGGGCCTGCAGCTCCCCGCTCGCCACCATGTCGTTGAAGCGCTCACCCGCCCGGTCCCGCTCGCCGTAGCCGAGCCAGCAGATGCGCGCCGGAAGCCCCTGGAAGTGCACCCGCTCACCGGCCATCTTGATCCAGCGGTGGAGGGATTCGTTCTCGGGGAAGAGGTCGAGGATCGCCTTGTCCGTCTTGGCGATGTCCGAGGCCTCACCGGAGAGCGCTGCCCAGCGGAAGGGGCCCTTGCCCTCGCAGAAGAGCGGGCGGATGTAGGCGGGGACGAAGCCGGGGAAGGCGAACGCCCGCTCGTAGCCGAAGAGTTGGGCCTCGCCACGGATGGAGTTGCCGTAGTCGAAGACCTCGGCACCGGCGTCCATGAAGCCGACCATGGCCTCGACATGCCGGGCCATGGACTCCCGGGCACGCGTGGTGAACCCGGCCGGGTCCTTCGCCGCGTACGACGCCATGTCGTCGAAGTCGACACCCACCGGCAGGTAGGACAGCGGATCGTGGGCCGAGGTCTGGTCGGTCACGATGTCGACGGGGGCGCTCTCGGCGAGCATGCGCGGCAGCAGCTCCGCGGCGTTGCCGAGCAGGCCGATCGACAGCGGGCGGCGGGCGTCGCGCGCCTCCACCGCCAGTTGGAGGGCGTGCTCCAGGGAGTCGGCCCGTACGTCCAGGTACCGGTGCTCGAGGCGGCGCTCGATCGCGCGCGGGTCGCAGTCGATGCAGATCGCGACGCCGTCGTTCATGGTGACGGCGAGCGGCTGGGCGCCGCCCATGCCACCGAGTCCGGCGGTGAGCGTGATCGTCCCGGCGAGCGTTCCGCCGAACCGCTTCGCGGCCACGGCGGCGAACGTCTCGTACGTGCCCTGCAGGATGCCCTGCGTACCAATGTAGATCCACGAACCGGCCGTCATCTGGCCGTACATGGTGAGTCCCAGCTGCTCCAGGCGCCGGAACTCCTCCCAGTTCGCCCAGTCGCCCACCAGGTTCGAGTTGGCGATGAGGACGCGCGGCGCCCACTCGTGGGTCTGCATGACGCCGACGGGGCGGCCGGACTGGACGAGCATCGTCTCGTCCTGCTTCAGGGTGCGCAGCGTACGGACCATGGCGTCGAAGGAGCGCCAGTCGCGGGCGGCCTTGCCCGTGCCGCCGTAGACGACGAGCTTGTCGGGGTGCTCGGCGACCTCGGGGTCGAGGTTGTTCTGCAGCATCCGCAGGGCGGCTTCCTGCTGCCATCCCAGGGCGCTCAGTTCCGTACCGCGCGGCGCTCGGACGGGCCGTGGTCCTGACATGGTCTGCCTCCTGGCGGATTGGTGGATACTCCGGCGTTGCAGTCGGTCATTGCAATGGATATTCACATCCTGACTTCCTGAATAGAACTAGTCAATACGCTCATGCGTCGGCGCCGGCACGGCGTGGGTGTTTGGCTGGATGTATGGCGGCATACACAGGAGACACGGACAGAGCGGGCGAGGCGCCGGACGCGGCGGCTTCGGACGGGGGCGCGCGGCGGGACGAGGCCGTCCGCGCGGCCGTGGAACAGGGACTCGTCGGCCCCACCACCCCCATCATCGGACTCCTCGACATCACCGGCATCCGCACCTCGGCGGCGGCACTGCACGCGGCCTTCGACGCGGTGGCCGCACCGGGCACGCCGGTGCTGCACGCGTTCGCGGTGAAGGCGACGCCGCTCGTGCCGGTGCTGCGGCTGCTGCACGAGCAGGGCATCGGCGCGGAGGTGGCGAGCGCGGGTGAACTGGCCCTCGCCCGCGCGGCCGGGGTCCCCCCGTCCCGTACGGTCCTCGACTCGCCGGCCAAGACACCGGCGGAGCTACGGGAGGCGCTCGCGCTGGGCATCGCGGTCAACGCCGACAACCCGCAGGAGCTGGCCCGCATCGATGGGCTCGTCCAGTCGGCGGCGACTCGCTCGCCCCTGGGGCTGCGGGTGAACCCGCAGGTCGGCGGGGGTTCGATCGAGGCGCTGTCCACGGCGACGGCGACCTCGAAGTTCGGGGTCGCGCTGCGGGACGAGGGGGCGCGCGAGTGGGTCGTACGGGCGTATCTGGACCGGCCGTGGCTGACCCGGCTGCACGCGCACTCCGGTTCGCAGGGCATGTCGCTGGAGCTGATGGCCCGTGGGGTGGCCGAGACGTACGGGCTCGCCGAGGAGATCAACGCGCGTGCCGGGCGGCGGCAGATCGACACGCTCGACATCGGCGGCGGGCTGCCGGTGAACTTCGCGTCGGACGCCCAGACCCCGACGTACGCGCAGTACGCACGGCTGCTGGCGGAGACCGTGCCGGGACTGTTCGACGGGCGGTACGGGCTGGTCACGGA
This sequence comes from Streptomyces scabichelini, assembly GCF_011045015.1. Classification (GTDB taxonomy): domain Bacteria; phylum Actinomycetota; class Actinomycetes; order Streptomycetales; family Streptomycetaceae; genus Streptomyces; species Streptomyces scabichelini. The sequence goes on from NZ_JAAKZY010000316.1 coordinate 2,744, forward strand.
GTTCGGGCGGTCGCTGCTCGCCAAACACGGGGTGGTGCTGGCGCGGGTCGAGTACACGAAGACCGCCGGAGGGCGGGCGATCGCGGTGACGCACGCGGGCGTGCAGGTGGCGGCCCGCACCGTGTACGCGCCGGCGTCGTGGCCGCTGCGGGTGGGAGCGTACGACGCGAAGGGCCGCCCCAAGGCGGGGACCGAGGTCGTGCAGGACGTGGCGGGACCCGCGTGCTTCGCGGGTGATCTGCTGGCCCAGGGGCGTGCGATGCCCCTGCTCGAACAGGGCGACTACGCGGCCGCGTTGGACACGGGCGCGTACTACTTCGCGCACCACTACGCGTACAACTCGCTTCCGCGCCCCGGGATTTACGGCTTCGGGCCCGGTGCGGAGGGCGGGGTACGGTTCGCGGTCGTACGGGCGCCGCAGTCGCTGGAGGAAATCGTGGCGGAGTCGGGCGGGGCGCACGCGGAGGCACTGACCGGCACACTCTAGGAGTCCGCGCCCGGGTGAAGCTCTGATGAAGCTCAGAGATTCCGCTTCTCCCGCATCCCGGGCGCGCCATCGGGCAGCACTCCCCCGTACGGATCACCGATCGGGGGAGGTTCTCTTGTCCACCACCGAAACGACCACTGGAGCATCCGCGCCCGCCGAGGAGCCGGGACTCAAGCGGGCCATCGGCCCCAAGCTGCTGATCCTCTTCGTGATCGGCGACATCCTCGGGACCGGCATCTACGCCACGACCGGCGCCGTCGCGGGGAAGGTCGGCGGGGCGTTGTGGCTGCCGTTCGTCATCGGCTTCGCCGTGGCGATCCTGACGGCGGCGTCGTACGTCGAACTCGTCGGCAAGTACCCGAAGGCGGCCGGAGCGGCCCTCTACACACAGAAGGCCTTCAAGGTCCCCTTCCTGACCTTCATCGTCGCGTTCATGGTGATGGCTTCGGGCCTGTCGTCCGCGAGCGCGGCGGCCCGCGCCTTCAGCGGTGACTATCTCTCCGAGCTGACGGGCGACGCACTGCCGCCGACGCTCATCGCGATCTGCTTCATCCTGCTTCTCGCCGGGCTGAACCTGCGGGGCGTGTCGGAGTCGGTGAAGACGAACGTCATCCTGACCCTGGTCGAGCTGACGGGTCTGCTGATCATCCTCGCGATCGGTGCGTACGCGGTGCTGACGGGTGACGGGGAACCGTCCCGGCTGGGCGAGTTCGAGACGAGCGGCAGCGGATACGCCCTGATGACCGGGGTGTTGGGGGCCACGGCGCTGGGCTTCTTCGCGTTCGTGGGTTTCGAGGACTCGGTGAACATGGCCGAGGAGACGAAGGATCCCGTCCGTACCTTCCCGAGGGCGATCTTCATCGGGGTGGCGGTGACGGGCACGATCTACGTGCTGGTGGCGCTCGTGTCCTCGCTCCTCGTGGACCACAAGGTGCTCGAAGGCTCCAGCGGCCCACTCCTGGAAGTCGTGAAGGCGGGCGGCGTCGACTTCCCGCACAAACTGTTCGCGCTCATCGCGTTGTTCGCCGTCACCAACTCCGCGCTGATCAACATCATGATGGCTTCGCGGCTCTGCTACGGCATGGCCAACGAACGCATCCTGCCCCGCGGCATGGGCCGTGTCCTGCGCCGCCGCCGAACCCCCGTGGTCGGCATCGTCTTCGTCACCGTGCTGGCGATCGGCCTGGTCTCCACGGGCGAGATCGAGGGCCTGGGCGACACAACGGCGTTCCTGCTCCTGTGCGTGTTCGCCGTGGTCAACATCGCGGTCCTGGTCCTGCGCCGCGACCCCGTGGACCACGCCCACTTCCGCACCCCGACGTTCCTTCCGGTCCTGGGCGCGATCACCGCCCTGATCCTCGCCAGTCCTCTGGCCGACCGCCCGGCGGACGTGTACATCCGCGCGGCGGTACTGCTCGCGATCGGCGTGTGCCTGTGGGCGGTGAACAAGGTGGTGCTTCGGGTACGGGACGAGGCGTGAGGGCGTAAGGGAAGGGGGGTTCGAGGGCCGGAGGCGAAGACGCACCGTCAGCCGCCGACGGCGGGAAACCCCCACAGGAAACCCGCACAGGACAGCCAACTCGCACGGGCGGTGCGCGGGTGGGAGAAGGAACCACCCACTACACCAGCACGCCACCCCGACGCCGCGCCCCACCGGGCGCGGCGTCGCCCGCGGCGATACCGGTGGCCCGGTACGCCTTGACCCGCTTGCCCGCCGGTGCACCCGCCCCACGGGCGAGCCAGTCGACACAGACCCACAACAAGACCTCGGAGCCCCGCTCCAGGCGGCCCAGCCACGCGGCCTTCAACCGCAGTCCGACCCCCGCCCCGGCAAGCAGCATGCCCCCGGCCGCGGGCACCGCGAACGCGCTCCCCAGAGCGGCCAAGAAGGCGAGCAGCAGCCACCAGCGATGCCTCCGGCGCCAGTTGCGCGCGGTCACGGCACGGTCCTGGAGCACATCGTGCCTGCCCGCACGGGCGGCAGCGCCGGCCAGGGCGGCGTACCGCTTCCTGCGCAGCAGCGCTACCACCGCCGCCGTGACGAGGAACAGCGCCGCTCCCGCCATCACCCCGATCCGGCGCCCGGTCACACCCGGCACCAGCGCGCCGATACCCGCCGCGAACACGCCCAGCCACCACAACGGCACGGCACCGGCCCGTACGACGACGGCCACCCGAGCCAGTCCCTGACCTCCGCGCGTCACCTTCCCGCCTCCTCGTCCGAAGGTCCCAGGCCTCTGAGAGCTCTGAGACCTCAAGCCTCTTTGGGCGCGCAGGTTAGCGACCGAAGGTGAGACAAATCTGAGAGCCGAAGCCGGTCGCAGCCGACCCGCGCGGCCACTCGCCCCAAACCCCTACTACGTCCCCTACTCGACGAACAAGCCCCGCGCAGCCGCCCGTACGTCGAACTCCTCGAGCCGCGCCTGCGCGTCCGGCAGGTCGTCGCACATCGCCTCCAGCAGCACCCGCCCGAGCAGCATCGGCGCACAGACCGTGTCGAAGGCGAGCCCCGTACCGACCGCGGCCGGCAGCAGCAGGTCCGACACCTTCGCCACCGGTGCGAACGCCGAGTCCGCGACGGTCACCACGGTCAGCCCGGCCTCCTTGGCGTACGAAAGCGCGTCCACGACCTCGCGCGGATGCCGCGGCAGCGCGAAGCACAGCAGAGCGGTGGCTCCGGCCCGCACCGCCGCGTCGATGCGGTCGGCGAGCATCGTGCCGCCCTCGTGCAGCAGCCGTACGTCGGGATGGACCTTGGCCGCGAAGTACGAGAAGCCGTACGCCTGGGAGGCCGCGGCCCGCAGCCCGAGCACCGGCAGCGGCCGAGACGCCGCCAGCAGCCGCCCCGCCCGCTCCACCGGCCGCGGATCGGCCAGTACGGAGGCCAGATGCCGCAGGTTCTCGATCTCGGCCTCGACGGCCTGCTGGTACTCGTTGTACGAGGCGGTGTCCGCGACCGGCTCGGTGGGCGCGACCTCCCGCAGGTGCTTGCGCAGCGCCGGGTAGCCGTCGAAGCCGAGCGCGACCGCGAAGCGGGTGACGGACGGCTGGCTGACCCCGGCGAGTTCCGCGAGCTCGACGCTCGACAGGAACGGCACGTCTGCAGCCCGCCGCACCATGCTGTGCGCGATGCGCCGCTGCGTCGGTGTCAGCCGGTGCCCTTCGAACAGCGCCTGCAGGCGCGCGGCGGAACTGTCCGTCACGTTCGTGTTCCTGTCCACGTCCGTATTCCTGTCCACCTTCGTGTCCCTGTCCACGCTCATGCCGTGCTCCCCCTCCAGATGTCCGTGAACCGGTCGAGCAGTGCGGCCGCCACCGCCACGTCGTCCGTGAGCGGCCGGTCGGCCTGGTCCGCGTCGAGCACCGACTCGGCGAGTTCCAGCGCCCGGCCCACCGGAAGCTCCGGGTCGGGGCGCAGCTCGCGCTGGCGCAATGCCCGTACGGCGGCGACGAGTTCGCAGCCGACGACGAGACGGTACGCATCGCACACGCGCAGCGTCTGGCGTGCGGCGAGCGAGGCGAAGCTCGCCTGTTCCTCGACGCCACGGGAGAGTACAGCGTGGCCGAGGGAGGCGGGCGCGGAGAAGGCCCGCAGATCACCCAGGGCGGCCCCGGCGGCGTACTCCAGGATCATCACGCCGGAGGACGCGGGTTGGTTGTCGGCGAGGAAGGGGCGCAGGCGGGTGTACGCGGGCTCGTTGAGCGTGGACAGGCGCGAGGTCGACAGGCGGGCGACCTGTGTGAGGGAGAGCCTGAAGTGGTCGAGGGCCAGGGCGAGTTGGGCCTGGTAGAAGCCGCCGTGGTGGTAGGCGGCCATGTCCTCGGCGCAGATCAGCGGGTTCTCGGCAGCGGCGTTGATCTCGACCACCAGCACCTCGTCGAGCGCGTCGGCGGCGTCGAGCGCGGGACCGTGGATCTGGGGCAGACAGCGGAAGCCGTACGGGTCCTGGAGGCGCCCGAGCGGCGGCGTCGGGTGATCGGCCGCGCCGATCAACTCGCGCATGCGGCGGGCCACTTCGGCCGTCCCGCGGTGCCGGCGCGCGGCGTGCACGGGCGCCGCGTACGCCTCGTGCGAGCCGTCCACCGCGAGGAGTGACAGCGCGGCGACGACCTGCGTGGCCCCGATCAGCCCGCGCAGCTCGTGCAGGGCGAGCGCGGCCTGTCCGAGGGTGAGGGCGTTGCTGCTGATGAGGGCGAGGGCGTCGTTGTTGTCGAGGGGCTGTGCCTCGGGCGCGCCCGTTCCCGGCACGCGCCCGCCCGGCGCACGCCACCCGGGCTCCGCCTCCCGCCACGGGTGCTCCCCCGCCAGCGCAAGCCCCACCTGGGCCAGCGCCGCGATGTCCCCGGTGCCCACCGAGCCGAACTCGTTCACCACCGGATACGCCCCGGTCTCCAGCGCCTCGCACAGCGCCGTCACCACGGTGGGCCGCAGCCCCGCACCGCCCGCGAGCAGCTGGTTCGCCCGTACGGCCAGCATCGCCCGCACCTGTCTGGCGGGCAGCTCCGCGCCGATCGATCCGGCATGGCTGCGCAGCAGCCGCAGCCCGTGGCCTGCGGCCGCCTCGGTCGGCACGTCCTCGTTCCGGTTGGCGCCGACGCCGGTGGAGCGGCCGTAGACGCGCCCGGTCGCGGCGATCTGCCGGGCCGCGTCCCAGGTCTCCTCGACGCGCTTCATCGCCTCGGTGCCGGGGACCGGCCGCGCGGCACCGTCGGCGAGGCGCACGATGTCCGCGACGCCGGTGCCGTACCCGTCGAGGACGACCAGACCGGGCGTGAGGGCACCTGAGTCCGAGTCATCGACCCCCGGCATGTCCACGATCCGAGACGACATCACGCGCAAACTCCTCTCTACCCGGACATCTGATCTCGCCTGACGGTCATCTGTAACCGGCGTTTTACTCCAGGGCGTTGACAACCTATTCAGACACCAAGAACTCTGCATGACGATATGCACACCGGGCAAGGGACACCTCATGATCCAGTTCGATGCGGTCCACAAACGTTTCCCGAACGGCACCACGGCGGTCCACGACCTCTCCCTGGAGATGCCCGAAGGCGGCGTGACCGTCCTCGTGGGATCTTCCGGTTGCGGCAAGACGACGACGCTGCGCATGGTCAACCGGATGGTCGACCCCACCTCCGGGACCATCCGTGTCGGCGGCCGTGACGTGCTGGACCAGGACGCCGCGGAGCTGCGCCGCTCCATCGGTTACGTCATCCAGCAGTCGGGCCTCTTCCCGCACCGCACGGTGCTCGACAACATCGCGACCGTGCCGCTGCTCCTCGGCTGGGGCCGCAGGAAGGCGCGGGCACGGGCGGCGGAGCTCCTGGAGACGGTCGGCCTGACCGCCGAGGCCGGGAAGCGCTACCCGCACCAGCTCTCCGGCGGCCAGCAGCAGCGTGTGGGCGTGGCCCGCGCGCTCGCCGCCGACCCGCCCGTCCTCCTCATGGACGAGCCGTTCGGCGCGGTCGACCCGGTCGTCCGCGCCCAGCTCCAGGACGAACTCCTACGACTCCAGAAGGAGTTGAGCAAGACGATCGTCTTCGTCACACACGATGTCGACGAGGCGGTACGGCTCGGCGACCGCATCGCGATCTTCCGCACCGGCGGCCACCTCGTCCAGTGCGCGGCCCCCGCGGAGCTGCTGGCCCGCCCGGCGGACGAGTTCGTGGCGGACTTCCTGGGCGCCGAGCGCGGGCTCAAGCTCCTGTCGCTGACGACACTCGCGGACGTGCCGCAGGGCCCGGCTCCCGAGGGCGGCGCCTGGGAGCTCGTCCTGGACGAGGCGCGCAGGCCGCAGGCCTGGCGCACGGAGGACGCGGAGATCCCCGTACGACCGCTGCGGGACACCGACTCCCTGCTCGCCGGCCTGAACGAGTCGGTCGCCGCCCCGAACGGGCTGATAGCCCGCGTCGACGCGGACGGCGTCCTTACCGGCGTGTCGTCACGGGACGACATCCACGCCCGGGCGGGCGCGGCACACGCGGCAGCGGCGGGCGGCGTACGGGGCGACGCGGCAGCCCCTGCCGGGCTGCGCGCCGAGTCGGGCGCGAGCGGCACCGCGTCCCGCGCTGAGGCCGGCACGAGCGACACCGCCGAAGCGGCGGACGACGCAAACCCGGCAGACACCGACGCCGGCCCGTCCCCGACCGCCGAAGCCAAGACCCC
>NZ_JAAKZY010000317.1 GCF_011045015.1 Streptomyces scabichelini
GGCGGAGCCGGGTGGTGGTCTCCGTGACGGTTTGCTCGGGCAGGCCGGGGCGCCGGGGCGCCGGAGTGCTCGGCCTCGGTGGCGCGAAGGGGCGCTGCGGGATGCGGAGGGCCGGCCGCTGCTGGGGGGTGACTGCCACCTTCGGTTCGGTGGCGGGGCGCGGCGGGACGGCTGCGCCGCCCGGGTTCCCGGTGGCGGAGCGCGGCTCGGTGGCGGGACGTGGCGGTACGGCTGTTCCGTCAACGTTCCCTGCCGCCGAGCGCGGCGGAACGGCTGAACCGTCGGCATCCCTCGTGACCGGGCGCGGCTCGGTGGCGGGGCGCGGCGGGACGGCTGCGCCGTTGGCATCCCTCGTGGCCGAGCGCGGCTCGGCCTCCGGGCGCTGCGGAGCGTCAGGACGCTCGTCGCGCCTCGCGATCGCCCGCGGCTCGGTGGCCGGGCGCGGCGGGACGGCTGAACCGTCGACGTTCCCCGAAGCCGAGCGCCACTCGGCCGCCAAGGGCTCGCCGTACGTCGCGGTCGCCCTCGGCTCAGTGGCCGGGCGCGGCTCGGCCGCCGGGGGCTCGCCGTACACCGCGGTCATCCTCGGCTCGGCCGCCGGGCGCTGCGGAGCGTCAGGACGCTCGTCGCGCCCCGCGGCCACCCTCGGCTCGGTGGCCGGGCGCGGCGGGACGGCTGAACCGTCGACGTTCCTCGTGATCGGGCGCGGCTCGGCCGCCGGGGACTGCGGAGCGTCAGGACGCTCGTCGTGCCTCGCGATCGCCCGCGGCTCGGTGGCCGGGCGCGGCGGGACTGCTGAACCGTCGGCATTCCCCGAAGCCGAGCGCCACTCGGCCGCCAAGGGCTCGCCGTACGTCGCGGTCGCCCTCGGCTCAGTGGCCGGGCGCGGCTCGGCCGCCGAGGGGGCGTCGTACACCGCGGTCGCCCTCGGCTCGGTGGGCGGGCGCGATGGGCGCCCCGTGCTCTCGACGCGCGGCAGGGAGCCGGTCGTCGAAGGCGGTGTATCCGGGAAACGGGCTGAGGCAGCCGGAGGGGGTGGGGTCACCGGGGGCCGCTCCTGCTCGGCGGCGGGCCGGAGGTCGGGGAAACGGCGCGATGTGGCCGGGGAGGTCTCGCGGCCGCCGTTTTCCTCGAAGGCCCGACCCCGACCGTCATCCCCCTCGAGCCCACCCGCAGCGCCGGCCCCGGGGCGCGCCCCCGCGATGCCGGGCCGTCGCGGAGGGCCTCCGGTGTCGCGTCCGGGCAGGGGCCCCATTGCGCCGGCTCCCTGCGGCACGTTCTCGGACGGCTGGTCATCTGCGCCGGAGGGCTGCCCCTCCGGCGCACTCGGGGTGCCGACGGGCGGAGTCGACGGGCGCGGTGGGACGGGGGCGCGACGCGCTTCCGTGCTCATGCACCCCCCGTTTCCTCGTACTCGGGCAACCGGCCCGCCAAAGGAACTCCTCCGGAACGTTCCCTTTCTGCGTGCGCGTCACTCTACGGGCTGACACTGTGCGAGTGGGAACCAGTACGCGGGCCCGCGGCATCTGCCCGGAACGTCCCCCTACCCTGCGGTAATCACGTCTGGCAGGCTTCGGGGTATGACTGCCCGCGCCGCAGACCGGACCCGCTACGACCGGGCCACCGCTCACCTCGACGCCCCCGTGGCGATCGTGGACCTGGAGGCCTTCGACGCCAACGCGGAGGATCTCGTACGAAGGGCGGCGGGCAAGCCGATACGCGTCGCGAGCAAATCCGTACGCTGCCGGGCCCTGCTCGAACGCGTCCTGGCCCGGGACGGTTTCGCCGGGATCATGTCGTTCACCCTGGACGAGTCGCTGTGGCTGGCCCGCTCCGGATTCGAGGACGTACTGCTCGCCTATCCGTCCGCAGACCGGAAGGCGTACGCGGAACTCGCGAGCGACCCCAAGCTCGCGGCCTCCGTCACCGTCATGATCGACGATCCGGCGCAACTGAAGCTGATCGACGACGCCCGGGACGGCGGACGCGAAGTGGTACGCGTCTGCCTGGAGTTGGACACCTCACTCAAACTGCTCGGCGGACGCGTCCGCGTCGGGGCCCGGCGTTCGCCACTGCACTCCCCCGCCCAGGTCGCCGAGATGGCCCGCACAGTGGCCCGTCGGCCCGGATTCCGGCTCGTGGGGATCATGGCGTACGAGGGGCACATCGCCGGTGTCGGGGACGCGCTGCGCGGACGGCCGCTGCGGTCGCGTGCCATCCGGCTGATGCAGGCCGCGGCCCGCAGGGAGCTGGCCCAGCGGCGTGGCGAAGTCGTCCGCGCCGTACGGGCCGTGGCGCCGGACCTCGAGTTCGTCAACGGCGGTGGCACCGGCAGCGTCCAGCACACCGCCGCCGAGGACTGCGTCACCGAGATCGCGGCCGGTTCGGGGCTCTACGTCCCGCGCCTCTTCGACAACTACACCTCGTTCAGCGGGCGTCCGGCCGCACTCTTCGCACAGCCCGTCGTACGCAGGCCGGGCGTGGGCGTCGTGACCGTCCTCGGCGGCGGCTACCCGGCCTCGGGAGCGGCGGGCCCCGACCGGCTGCCCGAGCCGTACCTCCCCGAGGGGCTGCGGTACGACGCCCAGGAGGGAGCCGGCGAGGTGCAGACGCCACTGCTCGGCTCTCCCGCCGACGATCTGCTCATCGGCGACAAGGTGTGGTTCCGGCACGCCAAGGCCGGTGAACTGTGCGAGCGGTTCGAGGTGCTGCATCTCGTGGAGGGCGAGACGGTGACGGCGACGGTTCCGACGTACCGAGGGGAAGGCCACACCTTCCTCTAGCCGTACAGCCGCACGCACCCCTCCAGCCGTACGCGCTATTGAGTGGGACCGACGCTGCTGCCCACGCCGCCGCCCGTGCCCGCGTCGCCCACCGGCCGGATCCCCTTCGTGATCCTGTCCATGTCGGCGAGCGGCGGTCCGTCCGGCCCCCTGTCGAAGACGAACCGCACGAGGACCGGCGCCTGGGAGCCGACGCTGGACGGGAACGCCAGCGACTGGACGTAACCCCCGGGCCCCACCTGGGTCGTGACCTGCCAGCGCACGAAGTACCCGGTGCGGCCCGCGACCGCGACCGGCCCCTGCTCGACCAGCTTGTGCGACTTGATGCCGTCGTAGGGGCGGCGGTCGAGGAGGTCACGGTCGTACGCCTCGTCCGCCGCCTCCGAGATGTCGGCCTTGGCGAGCGACTCGGGGGACTTCTCGTCGTTCGAGGTCACCGTGCGCGAGATGACCCTGCCGCTGCGGCACAGGCCGTCGTCGCCCGGGCAGGTGTACGTGCCGGGCGTGATCAACACGACGTCGTCCTCGGCGACGTACTCGGGTCTGACCCAGCCGTCGAGGAGCGGAAAGGTGATGCCGTTGAGCTCGTCCACGACGACGGAGGGGTCGTCGGCCGACGGTTCGGAGGTGGACGCCGAGGGCGAGGGCGTGTCGCCGGCGGGCGCGGACGACTCGGGCGCAGGCGTGGTGTTCGCCTCCGGGGCGCCGTCGTCCCGGTTCAGGACGACGGCGCCGGTGACGATCGCGGCGACCAGCACGGCTGCCGCGGCGACGAGGGCGATCACCTTCGCGCGGCCGGAGCCGCCGCCGGAGCCACCGGGCGCCGGGGTGAATCCCGGCTGAGCCATGGGCTGTTGAGGCATCCCGGGCGGCATCCCTGGCGGCATTCCCGGCTGCGCCATGGGCTGTTGTGGTACCTCGGGCGCCCGCAGGTGATCGGTCCACGTGGTCCCGTCCCACCAACGCTCGACATGCGGGGCCGATGGATCGCGGTACCAGCCGGGCGGGGGCGTCATGCTCATCCCGGCACTCTAAGGCGCTGACCACAGCCAGGTCGCCCTTCTTCTCAGGACGGTGTGACGTAGGCGCCCGCGATTCCGCCGTCCACCAGGAAGTCGGTGGCGTTCACGAAGGACGAGTCGTCGCTGGCGAGGAAGGCGACCGCCGCGGCGATCTCCTCGGCCTCCGCGAACCGCCCGACCGGGATGTGCACGAGACGGCGCGCGGCCCGCTCCGGGTCCTTGGCGAACAGCTCCTGCAGAAGCGGGGTGTTGACCGGCCCGGGGCAGAGGGCGTTGACACGGATGCCCTCCCTCGCGAACTGCACGCCCAGTTCGCGGGACATGGCAAGGACGCCGCCCTTGGATGCGGTGTACGAGATCTGCGAGGTCGCCGCGCCCATCCGGGCCACGAACGACGCGGTGTTGATGATGGAGCCCTTCCCCTGCCGCCGCATGTAGGGGATCGCGGCCTTGCAACACAGGTAGACGGAGGTGAGGTTGACCTCCTGGACCCGCTTCCAGGCCTCGAGGCCCGTCTCCAGGATGGAGTCGTCGTCGGGCGGCGAGATGCCGGCGTTGTTGAAGGCGATGTCGACCGAACCGTAGGTGTCGTACGCGGTCTTGAAGAGCGCCTCGACCTGCTCGGGGTCGGTGACGTCGACCTTCACGAAGATCCCGCCCACTTCCTCGGCGGCCCCCTTGCCGCGCTGCTCGTCCACGTCGCCGCAGACGACATGGGCGCCCTCGGAGGCGAGGCGGCGCGCGGTGGCGAGGCCGATGCCGCTGCCGGCACCGGTGATGACGGCGGTGCGGCCGACGAGGCGGCGGCAGATGTTCTCTTGAGCCTGAGCCTGAGTCACTGTGCGGGACCCTCCGTGCTGATGAAGACGTTCTTGGTCTCGGTGAAGGCGGTGAGCGCGTCCGGGCCGAGCTCGCGGCCGAGCCCGGACTGCTTGTAGCCGCCGAACGGGGTCCAGTAGCGGACGCTGGCATGGGAGTTGACGGACAGGTTCCCGGCACGGACGGCCTGGGACACACGCAGTGCCCGGCCCACGTCCCTGGTCCAGATGGAGCCGGAGAGTCCGTACTCGGTGGCGTTGGCGAGCCGGATCGCGTCCGCCTCGTCGTCGAAAGGCAGCACGACGGCGACCGGCCCGAAGACCTCCTCGACGGCCACGCGCGCGTGGGGCTCGATTCCGGTCAGGACGGTGGGCGGGAACCAGAAGCCGGGGCCTTCGGGGGCGGTACCGCGGATGCCCGCTGTGCCGTCTGTGACGTACGAACGTACGCGCTCCAGCTGGGCCTTGGAGATCAGCGGGCCCATCGCGGTCTTCTCGTCGGCCGGGTCGCCGACGATGACGGATTCGACGGCCGGGGCGAGGAGTTCGAGGAAGCGGTCGTACGCCGAGCGCTGGACGAGGATGCGGGTGCGGGCGCAGCAGTCCTGCCCTGAGTTGTCGAGGAAGGACATGGGGGTGGCCGCGGCGGCCGCCTCGATGTCGGCGTCGGCGAAGACGATGTTCGGGCTCTTGCCGCCGAGTTCGAGGGTGACGGGCTTCAGGAGGGCCGACCCCTTCGCCAACACCTGTTTGCCCACAGGCGTTGACCCCGTGAAGACGATCTTCGCCACTCCAGGATGCTCGACCAGCGCGTCACCGGCGACGGGCCCCGCGCCCGGAAGCACCTGGAACAACCCCTCGGGAAGACCGGCCTCCAAGGCGAGTTCGGCCAGCCGCAGAGCCGTCAGCGGGGTCGTCTCCGCGGGCTTGAGGATGACGGCGTTGCCCGCCGCGAGCGCCGGCGCGGTGCCCCAGGCGGCGATCGGCATCGGGAAGTTCCACGGCGCGATCACGCCGACAACCCCAAGAGGCTCCAGGATCGTGACGTCGAGCCCGCCGGCGACGGGAATCTGCCGCCCCGTCAGGCGCTCGACTCCCCCGGCCGCGTAGTCGAGCAGATCACGGACGTTGCCCGCCTCCCAGCGGGCGTTGCCGATGGTGTGCCCGGCCTCACGGACCTCCAACTGGGCAAGTTCCTCCACATGTTCGTCGACGACGACGGCGAAGCGGCGCAACAGCCGGGCCCGCTCACCCGGCGCGAGGGCGGCCCACCCGGCCTGCGCCCGACCCGCCCGTACGACGGCGGCGTCGACATCCTCGACGCCGGCGGCCGCAACGGTGGCGATGACGTCCTCCGTCGCCGGATTGAGAACCTGAAGCTCATGCTCGTACAACACAGAAGACACAGACGACGACACAGACAGACCTCTCACAAGCGTTCGAAGGAGCGGCGCAGCTCCCAGTCGGTCACCGCGGCGTCGAAGGCATCCAGTTCAACGCGGGCCATGTTGCGGTAATGGGCGACGACCTCGTCCCCGAAGGCGGCCTTGGCGATGGGGCTGTTCTCCCAGAGCTCGGCGGCCTCACGCAGGGTGGTGGGCACATGCTCGTACTCGGCGGCATACGCGTTCCCCGCGCACGCCTCCGGCAGCTCCAGCTGCTGCTCGATGCCGTACAGACCGGCCGCGACGAGTCCCGCGACGGCCAGGTGCGGATTGACGTCGCCGCCGGGCAGCCGGTTCTCGAAGCGCATCGAGCGCCCGTGGCCGACCACCCGCAGCGCGCAGGTCCGGTTGTCGTACCCCCAGGCGACGGCGGTCGGGGCGAACGATCCCGGCTGGAACCTCTTGTACGAGTTGATGTTGGGCGCGTACAGCAGAGAGAAGTCCCTGAGCGCGGCCAGCTGCCCGGCGAGGTAGTGCCGCATGACGTCGGACATGCCGCCGGGCCCGTCCCCGGCCATGACATTCCTGCCGTGCTCGTCAGCGAGCGAGAGGTGGATGTGACAGGAGTTGCCCTCGCGCTCGTTGTACTTCGCCATGAAGGTCAAGGACACGCCCTCCTGGGCGGCGATCTCCTTGGCGCCGGTCTTGTAGATGGCGTGCTGGTCGCAGGTGACCAGGGCCTCGTCGTACTTGAACGCGATCTCGTGCTGCCCGGGATTGCACTCGCCCTTGGCGGACTCGACGATCAGCCCGGCGGCCTGCATCTCGTTGCGGATGCGGCGCAGCAGGGGCTCGATACGGCCCGTCCCCAGCACCGAATAGTCGATGTTGTACTGATTCGCCGGCGTGAGCCCCCGATAGTTGGCGTCCCAGGCCTGCTCGTACGTGTCCTTGAAGACGATGAACTCCAGCTCGGTGCCGACCTGGGCGGTGTAGCCGTACTCGGCGAGACGCTCCAGCTGGCGGCGGAGGATCTGGCGGGGGGCGGCGACGACGGGGGCGTCGTTGTTCCAGGCCAGGTCGGCGATGAGCATCGCCGTACCGGTGTTCCAGGGGACCCGGCGGAGCGTACTGAGATCCGGGTGCATGGCGAAGTCGCCGTATCCGCGATCCCAGGAAGACATCTCGTACCCGTCGACCGTGTTCATTTCGGTGTCGACTGCGAGGAGGTAGTTGCAGCCCTCCGTACCGTGATGGAGAACGTCGTCCAGGAAGAAGCGAGCGGCGAACCGCTTGCCCTGCAGCCGTCCCTGCATGTCCGGGAAGGCCAGGACGACCGTGTCGATCTCGCCGCTCGCGACGAGGGCGTGCAGCTCCTCGACGCTGAGCGGTGGTGTGCGGTTGGCCACGGGAAAGGCCTCCTTCGGTCAGCCGAGAGCCATAAGGTATTGCCGAGAACCATTGCTTGGGAAGGGGGCGCGGCCAGATGTCGCAGCAGAATGCGCACGGCGTGAACGACCGGTCGGACAACCGGCCGAACGACCAGCTGACGCCGGTGCTGCGGCCGGTACGGGCGGGCAACGGCTTCGAGGAGGCGCTGGAGCAGATCCTCCAGGTCGTGCGGCTCGGTCTGGTCCCCGGTGGTGAACGGCTGCCCGCCGAACGGGAGTTGGCGGAACGGCTCGGGATCAGCCGGGTGACGCTGCGCGAGGTGCTGAAGGTGCTCCAGGACCAGGGCCTCGTCGAGTCGCGGCGCGGGCGGTACGGCGGGACGTTCGTCCTGCCCAGGACCGAGGCGCCCGGCGAGGCGGAGCTGCGCCGCCGGGTCGCGGGCGTGGACATCGAGGACGTACTGCGCTTCCGTGAGGTCCTGGAGGTGGGCGCGGCCGGCCTCTGCGCGGCGCACGGCCTGTCCCCCGACCGATCCACCCGCCTGCGCGAAGCCCTCGCCCGCACCCACGACGCACCCCTCGCCGACTACCGGCGCCTGGACACGATGCTGCACCTCACGCTCGCCGAACTGTGCGGTTCGCCGACCCTCACCGCCCAGTACGCGGCCGTACGCGCGACCGTGAACGACCTGCTGGACTGCATCCCGCTCTTGGTACGGAACCTGGAACATTCCCAGCGGCAGCACACCGCGCTGGTCGAGGCGGTGCTCGACGGGGACGCGGACGGGGCGCGCGAAATGATGCGTGAGCACTGCGGGGGCACGGCGGCACTGCTGCGGGGCTTCCTGACATGAGCGGTCATGTGAGCGGCCCTGCAAAGGTCTGATGCCGGTCTATTAACCTCTCCTTGAGGGGTGTACGAGCTACAGGGAGCGTGGGGATGACGGGCAGGCCGCTGATCGGAGTCAGTACGTATCTGGAGTCCGCGCGCTGGGGTGTGTGGGAGCTGGAGGCGGCGCTGCTGCCCATCGGGTATCCGCGGCTGGTGCGGTCGGCGGGCGGGCTCGCCGCGATGCTGCCGCCGGACGATCCCGCGCACGCCGCCGCGGCCGTCGCCCGGCTCGACGGGCTCGTGATCGCGGGCGGCCCTGATGTGGATCCGGCGCGCTACGGTGCCGCTCGCGAGCCCCGCACCGGTCCTCCGGCCCCCGAGCGGGACAGCTGGGAACTCGCCCTGATCGACGCCGCGTTGGCCTCCGGCACTCCGCTCCTTGGCATCTGCCGCGGGATGCAGCTCCTGAACGTCGCCCTCGGCGGGACGCTCGTGCAGCACATCGACGGCCACGCCGAGGTTGTCGGCGTCTTCGGGCGCCATACGGTGAAGCCCGTACCGGGCTCTCTGTACGCCGGCCTCGTCCCGGAGGAGACCTCCGTCCCGACGTACCACCACCAGTCCGTGGACCAGCTCGGCTCCGGCCTCATGGCATCCGCCCACGCACCGGACGGGACGGTGGAGGCCCTTGAACTCTCCGGCCCCGGCTGGGTCCTGGGCGTCCAGTGGCACCCGGAGATGGGGGACGACCTGCGGGTCATGGAGGGCCTGGTCCGAGCGGGGGCCTCCGGCGGTTGAGCGGTTGGGTTCGTTGTCGGCTGCAGCGCCGTCGTGGCTGGTCGCGCAGTTCCCCGCGCCCCTAAAAGACGAGCCCCCAGCTCCCACGTGAATAATCGAGCCCCAAGCCCCAACGCACCTGCCACTCACCCACCGGCGGGAGGGGGCGTGGGTCGGTGCGTCGTATGCCCGTCGCGTAGGTTCGTTCTCAGGTCAGCCGCACTGTGTACCGACACCGGGCCGTATGCCCACCCTGCGACGGGCTGACGCACCGGCCCACGGCCCCGCACCCCCCACC
>NZ_JAAKZY010000318.1 GCF_011045015.1 Streptomyces scabichelini
CCCCCGCAGCACTGCGCCGCGACCCCCTGCCCCTGCGCGGCCGTACCGCCCTCGTCACCGGGGCCAGCAGACGCGGAGGCATCGGGCATGCCGTGGCCCGTCGCCTCGCCGCGTACGGAGCGAGCGTGTATCTGCACCACCACGTGCCGCACGACGCCGCCATGCCCTGGGGCGCCGACCGTCCCGAGGACGTGGCCGCCTCGGTGCGCGAGGCGTGCGCCGATCCCGAGGCACGAGTGGTCCACGGGCCCGGAGACCTCTCCGACCCCGCGGCTCCGGCCGAGTTGATCGCCTCGGCCGCGGACGCGCTCGGCGGCCGGATCGACATCCTCGTCGCCAACCACGCGCAGAGCGGCTTCGACGGCACCCTCGACACGATCGACGCCGCGATGCTCGACGCACACTGGGCCGTCGACACGCGCTCGGTACTCCTCCTCGTCCAGGCCTACGCCCGGCTGCGGGCCGCCCTGCCACCGCGCACACCGGGCGGTCGGGTCATGATGATGACCTCGGGCCAGGACATCTCGGGCGGTATGCCTGGTGAGATGGCGTACGCCCTCCAGAAGGGTGCCCTCGCCTCGGTCACCCGCTCGCTGGCGACCGCACTCGCCGAGCACGCGATCACGGTGAACACCGTCAACCCGGGTCCCGTGGACACGGACTACATGACCGGCGACGACTACGCGGCCGTCGCGGCGATGTTCCCGGGCGGCCGCTGGGGCATGCCCGACGACCCCGCCCGCCTCATCGCGTGGCTCGCGACGGACGAGGCGGAGTGGATCACCGGGCAGGTCGTCGACTCGGTGGGCGGGTTCCGGCAGTGGGAGGCTCGGCTCATCTGATGCCGGCCGGGCGCGTACGCGATGCCGTACGAACGTGTCGGCTCCCGTACGCGCCCCACCGCACGGTCAGAGCCGCGACAGCTCGTCCACCAGGTCGTCGAGCCCCAGCGAACCCTGTGACAGCGCCGCCATGTGCCAGGCCTTCGCGTCGAAGGCGTCGCCGTGGCGCCGGCGTGCGTTCTCGCGGCCCAGCAGCCAGGCGCGCTCGCCGAGTTTGTAGCCGATGGCCTGGCCGGGGATGGTGAGATAGCGGGTGAGCTCGCTCTCGACGAAGTCCGCCGGGCGGCTGCTGTGCGCGCCGAAGAACTCCTCCGCCAGCTCGGGCGTCCAGCGCTCGCCCGGATGGAAGGGCGAGTCCGCGGGAATCTCCAGCTCGAGGTGCATGCCGATGTCGACGATGACGCGGGCCGCACGCATCATCTGCGCGTCCAGATAACCGAGCCGCTGCTCGGCGTCGGTGAGGAAACCGAGTTCGTCCATCAGCCGCTCCGCGTACAGGGCCCAGCCCTCGCAGTTGGCGCTGACGCCGCCGATCGTCGCCTGGTAACGGGAGAGGTTCCCCGCGACATGCGCCCACTGCGCCAGCTGGAGGTGATGCCCGGGGACGCCCTCGTGGTACCAGGTCGACACCAGGTCGTACACCGGGAAGCGGGTCCGCCCCATCGTCGGCAGCCACGTACAGCCGGGGCGGGAGAAATCCTCCGACGGAGGCGTGTAGTACGGGGCGGCCGCGCTGCCCGCCGGGGCGATGCGGGACTCCACCTTCCGTACGCGCTCGGCGAGTTCGAAGTGCGTGCCGTCGAGCGCCTCGATCGCCTGGTCCATCAGGCCCTGCAGCCATTCGCGGACCTCGTCGACGCCCTCGATGTGCTTGCCGTGCTCGTCGAGGTGCGCGAGCGCCACCCACGGCGTCTCGGCACCGGGCAGGACCTTCTCGGCCTCGGTCTTCATCTCGGCGAGCAGCCGGTGGTACTCGGCCCAGCCGTACGCGTACGCCTCGTCGAGGTCCAGATCCGTACCGTTGAAGTAGCGCGACCAGCGGGCGTACCGCTCGCGGCCCACCGTGTTCGGCGCGCCCTCGATGGTGGGCGCGTACACGTCGCGCATCCAGTCGCGCAGCTCGACGACGGCCGCGGTCGCCGCCCGGGCGGCCTCGTCCAGCTCGGCGCGCAGCGCGTCCGGTCCCGCCGACGCGAAGTCCTCGAACCACCCGCGGCCCGAACCGTCCGTGTCCGACCACTCGGTGAGCTGCTCGATGAAGGTCGCGGTGGGGCGCGGGCTCGCGTAGAGCCCCCGCTCCAGGCCGAGGGCGAGGGACTCGCGGTAGCCGCCCAGTGCGGCCGGTACGGCGCGCAGCCGCTGGGCGATCGCGGCCCAGTCCTCGTCCGTCTCCGCGGGCGTCACGGTGAACACCTCGCGCACCGAGTGCACGGCCGTGGCCATGTTGCCGACGGACCGCAGTCCCTCGTCGGCGTCGTGCACGGCGAGTTCGGCGGTGAGCCGCTCGCGCAGCAGACGTCCGCAGCGGCGTTCGATGTCACTGTCCGCACCCGGCTGCCGCTCCGCCTTGTCGAGCCGCGCGAGAGTCGCCCGCGCCAGCTCGGCGAGCGCCTTCTGACCGGCGGGCGAGGTGTCGGGCAGCTTGCTGGAACTCTCCTTCACGCCGAGATACGTACCGGTGACCGGGTCGAGGGCGATGAGGTCGTCGACATACGCGTCGGCGACCTCACGGGGCAACAGGCTCTTCATGTCTGACATGCGGACATCCTCATACGGGGATGCCGCGCGCGTCAGCCGGATTCCGCGGCGCCGGTTCGCGCCCGGCCCGGCCTGTTTCGCCGGGCCGGGCGGACCGTTCACCGTTCACCGGGAGCTGATCCCGTACGGGCAGCTTCAGTCCCCTACCGTCTGCTCCTGGTCGTACGGCAGTCGTGAGCTCACCGGGGTCACGTCCAGGCGGGCCGTGATGACCAGGGTGCCCTCCTCGATCTGGTAGTCGAGGGGCAGGCCGAGGCCGCGCATGGCGGCGACCATCCCGGTGTTGGACGACTGCGTGACGGCGTACACGCTCTCGCAGCCCGCCTCGACGGCCATCGTCACCAGACGGCCGAGCAGCTCACTGCCGATGCCGTGCCGCTGCCACTCGTCCTCGACGAGCAGCGCGACCTCCGTCTCGTCGCCGTCCCAGAGGAGATGGCCGAGCCCGACGATGCTCCCCGACGCGGTCTCCACGGCGAGCGTCCGTCCGAAGCGGGGGCTGAGGAGGTGGTTGAGGTAGCGGTCCGCGTCACCGACCGGCCCGTGGTAGCGCAGGCTGAGCGTGCGCGGCGAGCAGCGCTCGTGCATGGCCTTCGCGGCATCGATGTCATCGGTGTCGGCACGGCGTACGGTGATCGCGTTGCCCTGGGGCAGCGTCAGCACGTCCTGCCTGCGCGGGAGACGCGGCCCGAGCTGGGCGTCCAGCTCGACCAGGGCACGGGCCCGCGCGAACTCGGTCGGCGTGAACGGCAGATACGGCCGCTCCACGGTGATCACTTCACCCTCCGGCGCGCGCAGCTGCATCACGGTGTTTTCGAGCGCCCCCTCGAAGTTCCCGAGAGCCGCCTCGACCGGCACTCCTTCGTCCGCGCCGTCGTCGCTCATGGAACTCATGGAACCCATAGAGCTGATGGAGCTCATGGAGCCGGCGGGCAGTGACCGTATCGTGCACCGCCCCAGCAACTGCCGCAGCGCCAGCGGCAGTTCCGCCGCGTCCAACGCCGTGCGCGTCGCCAGGCCCAGGATGCGCGTGGGCGCGTCCACCAGGTCGTGCGCGTCGGCACGCTCGATCCAGGTACGGGCACCGCCCGCCTGCGCGATCGCCCGGGTGACCTCGGACGCGGCCACCTCCGCGGGTGCACGCAGCAGGAACTCGTCCACCGTGCCCTCCGCCAGCGGATGCGTCTGCAGGCTCAGGATGTCGACCCGCTGTCCCGCGAGCGCCAAGCACAGCGCGGCCAGTGAACCCGGCTCGTCCCGCACGGTGGTCCGCATCCGCCAGAGCACGGCCTCCGCGGTGACCGCCTCCGGCAGGGCAGGGGCCGCATCGGAGGGCCCGGCTGCCCGCACTTCGGCGGGCGGCCGGGCGCCGGTATGACCCTTCGGCGGGGCATGACCGTGGCGTCGTTCCCGCCAAGTGCGCAGCCGCGCCGTGGCGCGGCGCCAGGGGCGGACCGGACGACCGTTGTTCTTCGTACGTGTTGCGTCAGGCATGTCTTGAGTCATGCGACCACTGTGAAGGAAGGGTGTTGCGTGATCACGAACGCTTTGTGACTGATCGGTTAAGACAGCTTCTGTCCGTTTTATGGGGTCTTTACGGGCTACTGCCCCACCCGCCCGGGCTGGAGCACCTTCGTGTAGAGCACGGTCCCGTCCTGCTCCCGCAGACGCACCGTCAGCTCCCCGCTGCCGCCGTCGATGTCGACCTCGCCGAAGAACTGGTAACCCCCGGCGGGCGAGACATTCGCGACAGTGGGCGCCTTCACGAACACCCGCTCCGGACCGAACGTGTTGTCCAGGGTGTTCGCCGGGAAGGCACCCGCGTTGAGCGGGCCGGAGACGAACTCCCAGAACGGCTCGAAGTCGGCGAAGGAGGCCCGCGACGGCTGGTAGTGCTGCGCCGAGGTGTAGTGCACGTCCGCGGTGAGCCACACCGTGCCCGTGATCTTCCGGTGCTTGATGAACCGCAGCAGTTCGGCGATCTGCAGTTCCCGCCCGAGCGGAGCGCCCGGGTCGCCCTGGGCCACCGCCTCGATGTTCGGCTTGCCGTCCCCGGTGTCCGGTACGACCAGGCCGAGCGGCATGTCGGAGGCGATCACCTTCCACACCGCACGTGACCGGGACAGCTCGCGCTTGAGCCACTCCAACTGCTCGGCGCCGAGGATGCCCTGCGGGTCGGTGGTCTGGTTGTCCGCCGAGTTGGCGTTGCGGTAGGTGCGCATGTCCAGCACGAAGACGTCAAGGAGCGGACCGTGCTTCACCACACGGTGGACCCGGCCGTCCCGTGCGCCCGGCCGCAGCGTGGAGATGGGGAAGTACTCGCTGAACGCCTGCCGCGCCCGCGCGGCCAGGACGTCGACGCTCTTCTCGGTGTACCGGGTGTCGGTGAGGAGCTCACCCGGATACCAGTTGTTGGTGACCTCGTGGTCGTCCCACTGGACGATCGACGGCACCTGCGCGTTGAACTTCTTGAGGTTCTCGTCCAGCAGGTTGTAGCGGAAGTTGCCGCGGAACTCGGCCAGGGTCTCGGCGACCTTGGACTTCTCCTCGGTGGTGATGTTCCGCCAGGTGCTGCCGTCGGGCAGCGTCGCCGTCGCCGCGAGCGGGCCGTCCGCGTAGATGGTGTCGCCGCTGAAGAGGAAGAAGTCCGGGTCCAGCGCGCCCATCGCGTCGAAGATCCGGTAGCCGCCGAAGTCCGGGTTGATGCCCCAGCCCTGGCCCGCCAGGTCACCCGACCACAGGAAGCGCACCCCGTCGCGCCGTCCCAGGGGCGCCGTACGGAACGTGCCGGTCACGGGCTCGCCGGTGCGGCGCGGGTCGTCGGGGTCGGCGAGCAGGACGCGGTAGTGGATCTGCTCGCCCGCGGGCAGTCCACGCAGCCGGGTGGTGCCCGTGAAGTCCGTGCCGGCATCCAGCAGGGGGCCGTGCCATCTCGTCGGCTTGCGGAACGACCCGGTCGCGGAGGTCTCCACGACCATCCGCGCCGGCCGGTCCGAACGCACCCACACCAGACCGGAGTGCGCGGTCACGTCTCCGGTCTGCACGCCCCACCCCGCCTTCGGCCGCCCCGACAGGGCGAACGCCGGAGCCGCGCCGACCGCGCCGGGCAGAGCGAGCGCCGCCGACGCGGCGAGCGAGCCGCGCAGAACGCTGCGGCGAGCGGGGAGCGGGCTCGGGGGACGATGTGACATGGAGCGCCTCCTGGGACGGGTTGAACCACTGTGCAGGGCCACAACTACTGGTGCACCACAGCGCACACGCAAACCACAAGTGAACAACTGGCCGCAAGGCCAGGGGAACCAGTGTGCGAAGACCCGCATCGGGATGCCGCCGGGGTCCGCCGACCGTTGCGCCCCGGCGGGGGCCGCCCCACCGCTACCGACCCTCGACCGCCCCAGCCATCAACCGCACGCCCTCCCTGATGCGCGCCGGAGACACATGCGCATACCCCAACACCAGCCGCACCACCTCGTCCTCGGCCTTGACCGCCTGTGCGAAGGACGTGAGCGGACGGACCGCGACCCCGGCTGCGGCGGTGCGCTCCAGGAACCGCTCCGGCGGCCCGTACCGCGCGGGCAGCGTCGCGATGGCATGCAGCCCGGCGGCGATTCCGGACACCCGCGTGCCGGGAAGGTGCTCGTCCAGAGCGGCCACGAGGGTGTCGCGCCGCTCTTTGTACGCGCGCTGGCAGCGGCGCAGTTGGCGGTCGTAGTCGCCGCGTTCCATGAAACGGGCGAGGAGGGCCTGGTCGACGACCGGATTGCCGAGATCCATCGTGCGCTTGCGCTCGACGACCTCCTCGGCCAGCGACGCCGGCACCAGCAGCCAGCCGAGGCGCAGCCCCGGTGCCAGCGACTTGCTGACGGACCCGGTGTACGCGACGTGCTCCGGATCGAGTCCCTGAAGGCAACCCACCGGCGCCCGGTCGTAGCGGAAGTCCCCGTCGTAGTCGTCCTCGACGACGAGCCCGTCCACGGAGCGCGCCCAGTCGAGGAGTTCGGCGCGGCGCCGTGCGGAGTACGCGATCCCGGACGGGAACTGGTGCGCGGGCGTCGTCACGACCGCCCGTACCCCCGACTCCCGCAGGGGCCCGATGGCCAGCCCCTCGTCGTCGAGCGGCAGCGGTACGGTGCGGACGCCGGCCGAGGCGTACAGCGCGTCGTGCTGGGGGCTGCCGGGGTCCTCGACTCCGACGGCGCGTACCCCGCGCGCGTGGAGCACGAATCCGAGCAGCGTCGTCGCCTGCGCCACTCCCGAGACGACCAGCACCCGCTCGGGGTCCGCGACCACGCCACGGCGCCGGGCCAGCAGCTCCGCGAGGGCCGTACGCAGTCGGGGCAGCCCGCGCGGGTCGGGGTAGCCCAGCGCGTGGTGCGGCAGGTCGGCGAGCACTCCGCGCTGCGCGGCCGCCCAGGCGGCGCGCGGGAAAAGCGACAGGTCCGGGGTGCCGGGCAGGAAGTCGACCCGGGCACCGGGGGAGCGGGGAGCGAGGTCCCGCGCGCGTGGGTGGGCGGCCCGGGCGGCGCCGCCCACCCATGTCCCGGCTCCGCGGTCGCTGCGCAGATAGCCCTCCGCGGTCAGCTGCTCGTACGCCTCGGTGACCAGCCCCCGGGACACCCCCAGATCGGCGGCGAGTTCGCGGCTGGACGGCAGCCGGGTGCCGGGCGCGAGCCGCCCCGAGCGGACGGCCTCGCGCAACGCGGCCTGCAAAGAGCGTCCACGCGCGCGTGCCGGTGCCGAGGCGGCCGGCAGAAGCAGCTCCCAGGCCGCCGCCCAGGCCGCTGAATCGGGCGTACTCGAGGGCGTACCCGAATTGGTCCCCGATGGCGTCATGAAAGTGGACCTTAAACCGGACCAGTGCTGTTCATAGCGTCGCCTCCATGAACGCCACCACCCGCGGCTCCCTGCTCGCCGCCCTCGCCTGCGTCCTCGTCGGAGGCTCCTTCACCGCCAACAGCGTCCTGGGCGACTACCCGTACGCGGGCGGCCAGTTCCTGCGCTACGGACTCGCCTGTCTGCTGCTCCTGCCCCTGGTCGGCCGAGGCGGCACGGCGCCCCTGCGGCGGCTGACGCCACGACAGTGGATACGGCTCGCGCTGCTCGCGGCCGTCGGCATGGTCGGCTTCAACCTCGCCGTGATCGCCGCCGAACGCACCGCGGAACCGGCGGTTCCAGGAGTCTTCGTGGGCTGCGCCCCGGTGGCCGTGGCCGTGCTCGTACCCCTCCTCGAGGGCCGCCGACCCCAACGCCTCGTCCTGTACGGCGCGTTGCTCGTGGCCGTCGGAGCCTTCACCGTCCAGGGGTGGGGACGTACCGACAGCGTGGGAATCGCCTTCTCCGTGTGCGCGCTCTTCGGAGAGGTCGGCTTCGCGGTCCTCGCCGTGCCCGTGCTGCGGCCGCTCGGGCCGCGGCTGCTGTCCGCCACCGTGTGCGCTCTCGCCGCGGTCGAGTCGGCGATGGCCGGGGCGATCGTCGACGGCCGCGCATGGCTGCGTACGCCCGACACCACCGAACTCGCCGCGCTGCTGTGGCAGGCGGTGATCGTCACGGTCATCGGCTTCATCTGCTGGTACATGGCCATGCAGCGCATCGGCGCGGAGCGCGCCACGCTCTTCTCCGGCCTCATCCCGGTCGCGGCCGCCTGCACCGCCCCGCTCGTCGGAACGGGCTCCTACGGGACGGCACAGGTCGCGGGCAGTGCCCTCGTGGGTGCCGGAGTCGCCCTGGGATCGGGGGCGTTGAGGGTGCGGTCGCGCAGGTCAGCGGCTGCCGTCCAGGATGACGCGCGCGACGAGCGCCGGGTCGTCGTTCATCGGGACGTGCCCGCAGCCGGGCAGCCGGACAAGCCGGGCGCGCGGAATGACGTACTTGGCGCGGATCCCCTGACGGCGCACCAGAAGCCGGTCCCGCGTGCCCCACGCCACCGTGACGGGCAGTCCGGGGATGTCGTCCGTGAACCGGACGGCGGTGCCGGCCCTGAGCGTCTCGGCGAACCCCTCGGC
Organism: Streptomyces scabichelini; assembly: GCF_011045015.1. GTDB lineage: Bacteria > Actinomycetota > Actinomycetes > Streptomycetales > Streptomycetaceae > Streptomyces > Streptomyces scabichelini. The sequence continues at coordinate 8,603 of NZ_JAAKZY010000318.1, forward strand.
ATGGGCGAGCGCGAGCGTCTCGGCGACGACCGCCTCGGGTGAACGGCGGCCGGGGCGGGCGTAGATGGAGCTCGTCAGCACGGCGCGCCCGGCCGCCGTGCGGGACAGCTGCTCGACCACCGGCAGCGGCATACGGCGCGCGGTCTGCCGCATGGCACGCAGGACACCGAAGGCGTACCGCCGCTCGGCCGGCGACCAGAACCCCGCGGGCGACAGCGCCGTGACGGACCGTACGAGGTTCTCGCGGCCCAGCTCCAGGGCCAGCAGCCCGCCCAGCGAGTTGCCCGCCACATGCGGCCGTTCGATCTCCAGGGCCTCGCACAGCGCGCCGAGCGCGGCGTTCATCGTCGACAGATCGTGAGTGAGCCCGTCGGGCAGTGCGAGGGACTCGCCGTAGCCGGGCAGGTCCACCGCGATCACATCGCGTTCGGCCGCCAGGATGTGGAGGACCGGGTCCCAGGCCTGTCGGTGGTGGCCGATCCCGTGCAGCAGCAGAAGCGGTTCGCCGGCGCCCACGCGCGTGTACGCGAGACTCACCGATCGCGGGCCGCGCGGAGAGACGACGGGGAAGGTTACGGACTGCGGGCCGAGCGCAGCAGGGGCGGGGTG
>NZ_JAAKZY010000319.1 GCF_011045015.1 Streptomyces scabichelini
CCGCAAGGCCCACCCCCCCCGTGGCTACCTACTTACGCGGACGACTCCGTCACGAGCGCCCTCGTACGCGCCTACGTTCCGCCGCCCGAGGAGTGCACGCGGGCACTGGCCGTCCTGGAAAGGGAGGCCAGGTGACGACGTACGAGCCCAGACTTGGCGACACCGTCGAGGACACCGGCACCGGCAAGATCGGCAGGGTCATGGGGGTCGTCGGCTCGTACGTGCAACTGCGGCCCGTCGGCGGAGGCCGGGAATGGGACGCGCGGCCCGACAACCTGCGCCCCGCCCTCCTCAACCAGGCCCTGAGCGCAGGCCTCGCCCACGTCAACGCCCAGTCCAGAACGGGCGCGGCGGTGAAGGCGAACGCTCCGCTCCCCGCCCGCTCCTCCCGGACGGGACGCCCCGTCGCCGCAGCCGCGGGGAACCTGGAGACGCTGTCCGCCGAGTGCACTCTCGCCCAACGCCCCGACTACGCGCATCTGCACACCAGTTGCCGTCAGACCGAAGACGTACCCCTGCCACACTCCGTAGGGATTCTGCTGGTCCGCCGCTGTGCCTGCCCCTGCCACCCCTGGACCCAGCCGGAGGCGCCATGAACCTTCGCGTGCGCGTGTACCGACACTCGACGAACCGATCAGTTGAAGATGTCCAGGAGGTCCGGCCAGGAGCCGCCGTCGTCGTTGGCGGGGCGGGCCCGCATCGGGCGCGGCTCCGGGTAGGTTGCCGCTGCGGCCCTCGCGCGGACGATTTCCGGCCCGCCGCACGCCGCGACCGCGAAGGCGCCGAAAACCTTGGCGAACGCGACCGGGTCGCGAAACTCCACGCCGAACGCCCGGCCGTCCTGCAGCGGCACCCACACCACCCGGTCGAACCGTGCCCATTCCAGCACCGGCTGGTCGTCCGCGGTCGACCGCCCCTCCAGCCACAGCCGCGCCACGTGCAGCAGGTTCACCTTCTCCATCGGCAGCCGCTTGCGCCGTACACGCAGTTCACGCGTCGTCAGCGTGACCAGCTGATCCTTCTTCGAATACCAGACGACGCCGATCCCGCACGGCACCCACAGCAGGATCCCGATCATCGGCCACACCAGAGCGTCGCCCCACGATCGGAGCAGCCCGCCGTCCAACAGGGACAGGGCCCCGAAGACCAGAACCCACTTCGCCGTCATCCGCCAGAACCCAGTGCCCTGCCGGTAAAGGACCCGCCGCTTCCTCGTCATACCCGCACGCTATCCGCCGCCCCGCAGCTCCCACCAAAGCCAGCTGTCCGTCAAGGCCACTCAGCCTTCCCTGCGACACGACATGTCTGTCCTTTGACAGTCAACCCAGTCGCTTCGCCACTGAACCGAGTCCGCCCGACCGTACGCCGGCGCCGTGAGCTGCCGGATATGCGAGGCCATTGCCATCGTCCGTTGCCGTTGAGGACGACGGGTCGGCGATCCCGGCAACACACCTAAGCCGTACGCCGCTTGAACAGCGCTCCCGAAGCGGCCGCCGAGGCGGTGAGGATGCCCGTGCACCAGGCGAGCGCCACCCACCCCGTCGAGCCCACCGGCTGCCCGAGCAGCAGTTCGCGTACCGCCTCGATGACATGGGTGACGGGCTGGTGGGCGGCGAAGCCCTGGAGCCACGACGGCATGGTGTCGGTCGGCACGAAGGCGCTGCTCGGGTAGGGCAGGAAGCTCACGAAGAAGGTGAAACCCCCGGCTGCCTCGGGGGACTTGACGAGCAGGCCCACCGCGGCGGACAGCCAGGAGAGGGCCGCGATGTAGGCGACCAGGAGGCCGATCGCGGCGAGCCAGCCGCCCGGGCCGGCCGAGGGGCGGAAGCCGATCGCGAAGGCGAGCGCGAAGACCAGGGTGGTGGCGACCAGGTTCCGGGCCGTGGAGGCGAGGACGTGGCCCGCCAGGATGGGGGTGCCGCCGATGTCGAGGGACCGGAAGCGGTCGATGAGGCCGCCCTTGAGGTCCTCGGTGACGGCCACGGCGGTGCTGGCCGAGCCGAAGCCGGCGCACAGCAGCAGGACGCCGGGGACGACGTAAGTGACGTACTTCGTACCGGTGTTGATGGCTCCGCCGAAGAAGTACACGAAGATCAGGAGCAGCATCACCGGGAGCGCCATGGCCATCATCAGGGCGTCGACGTTGCGGCGGCTGAGCCGGACGGAGCGGCCGGTCATGATGAGTGCGTCAGACATGGCTGGGCTCCTGGTGTGCGGGCTGTGTCGGCTTCGTGAGGGTCAGGAAGACGTCGTCGAGGGTGGCCGTGTGCAGCGAGAACCGTTCGATGGCCGTGCCGTCGGGGTCCAACGCGTCGAGCAGCGCCCGCCCCTGGGGTGCACCGCCGTCGGTGAAGAAGCCCAGGGTGCGGGTCTCGGGCTCGCTGTACACCGCCTGTGACGCCAGGCGCAGATAGGCGGCCGGGTCGGTCAGGACGACGTCGAGGCGGTGGCCCGCGACGCGCCGCTTCAGCTCCTCGGAGGTGCCCTCGGCGACCAGCTCGCCGCGGTGGAGCACGGCGATACGGTCCGCCAGCCGGTCGGCCTCCTCCAGGTACTGGGTGGTCAGGAAGACCGTCGTGCCCCGTGCCGACAGTTCGCGCACCACGCTCCACAGCTCCTGGCGGCTGCGCGGGTCGAGGCCCGTCGTCGGCTCGTCCAGGAAGATCACTTCGGGTTCGCCCACCAGGGCCGCGGCCAGGTCGAGGCGCCGCCGCATGCCTCCCGAGTACGTCTTGACCAGGCGGTCGGCGGCGTCGGCGAGGTCGAAGCGGTCGAGGAGTTCGGCGGCCCGGGTGCGTGCGGCGGCGCGGGAGGTGCGGGCGCCGCCGTGGGCGCGGGCGAGCCGGGCGATCATCCGCAGGTTCTCCGCGCCGGTCTGCATCTCGTCGACCGCCGCGAACTGGCCGGTGAGGCTGATCGCGTGGCGGGCCCGGGCCCGCTCGGTGCGCAGGTCGTGCCCGGCGACTCTGGCGGTGCCCGCGTCGGCCTCGGTGAGCGTGGCCAGGATGCGCACGATGGTGGTCTTGCCCGCGCCGTTCGGGCCGAGCAGGGCGTGCACGGTGCCGCGCGGCACCGTCAGGTCGAGACCGCGCAGGACCTCGACCTTTCCGTAGGTCTTGCGGAGGCCGGTGGCCTCGATGGCGGGTGCGTCGGGATGTGCGTCAAGCCGGAGGCCCGAGCAGCGGTCCCGGGTACGCAGAGGGAGGCGACGCGGATGGCGGCGGCGGACGAGGACACCGGCCTGCCCGCGAGCCTCGCGACGGCCTGGGGTTTCAGAGCCCGCCCCTCGAAAGGGCCGAAGCCGGGGCTCAGCCTGGACCGCATCGTGGCCGCGGCGGTGGGCGTCGCGGCCGCCGAGGGCATCGGGGCGGTGTCGATGGGGCGCGTCGCCAAGGAGCTCGGCGCCTCGCCGATGTCGCTCTACCGGTACGTCGGCGCCAAGGACGAGCTCTACATCCTGATGCAGGAGGCGGTCACGCCCGCGCCCCCCGAACCGCTGCCCGACGGGGCCGGGTGGCGCGCGGGGCTGACCCGGTGGGCGCGGGCGCAGCGCGCGTTCTTCCACGAGAACCTGTGGCTCCTGCGGATCCCGATCTCCGGGCCGCCCGCGAGCCCGAAGTCGGTGGCGTGGATGGAGTGCGGCCTCGCGGCCCTCGACGGCACCGGGCTCGACGAGGGCACGAAACTCGGCGTGATCATGCTGGTCAGCGGCTATGTGCGCAACGAGGCGACGCTGATGTCCGACCTGGATGCCGCGTACACGGCGAGCGGCCACGCCCCCGGGTGAGGACGGCGCGCGGGACCGACGACTCTGTGAGGACGGAGGCGAGGATCAGCAGAACCGGCACGGCGAGCCCGGTCAGGGCGAGGGTGGCGCCGACCGCGAGGGGCGCGTCGAGGAAGGTCAGCGGAAGGCTCGCGAGGGTGAGGCAGGCGGCGGCTGCGGCCTGGCGGCGCCGGGGTGAGCCGCCGTGGCGCCATGCTCCGTAGGCCCAACCACCCACCAAATTAGTGCAGTTGGAGGCGAAGTAGAGCAGGGCTGCCGCGTCCGACGGCGTATGCGGCGACGGACACCTGCATCGCGCCGAAGAACACCCCGAGCGTGAGGCCGAGCGCGACCTGCCGCAGGAATGCGGAGCGGAGCAGGGCACGCCCGGCGTGCCGGCGTTCGGCGGGGCCTGCGAAGGGCGGCATGGTGCGGCCCTGGGCGGCGAGGGCGAGCCCGCCGGCGACGGCGTCCGCGACAGCGAACCCGCCGGTGACGAGACCTGCAGCGGCATACGACCCGGTGCGTGCGTGTACCAGCCAGACGATGCCGATGCCCGTCATGGCGATGCCCAGACGCCCGACAGCGGCGGGAAGGAAGAAGGCCGCGGCACCCGAAGTGCGCAGCAGGGTGCGATAGTTCGCCGAATCCGAAGGCACGACGCATCCCTTTCGCCGCCCGGCGGGACGCGCCACACGGGGTCGCCGGCGTCCGGATGTGCCGACCCGTGGCTGCGCCTGAAGTCGTCCAGTGGTGACGTGGAGCGGGGACGCGCACTCCACGCCGACTCCGTCACCGGGCAGATGTCATGCGGTAGTTGATGACCTCCTCGAGCGTAGAGGAACGGCGCGCAGAAACGAACAAGGGAGCAGTCACGGTCGAGCACGGCAGTGACGCCTGCCTCACTCGGTCTGACGACGATCGTGGAGCACAGCACCGTCGGGGTGTCGGAAGTCGCCCGACTCCAAGGCGTCTTCACATCGTTTTTAACCTCTTCTCAGCTTGAACCACTACCGTCGGCCCGTCGATCCCTACTGAGCCGGTAGGAAAGCTAGGAAAGACGGGACGGACTCGTATGCGCACCCTGGTACTGCTCGCCTTGGCGGGCCTCGGTGCCCAACTGGTCGATGGCAGCCTGGGCATGGCCTACGGCGTGACCTCGACCACCCTGATGCTCGCCATGGGCACCAACCCGGCCGCCGCCTCGGCCACGGTGCACCTCGCCGAGATCGGTACGACGCTGATGTCCGGCGCCGCGCACTGGCGGTTCGGGAACGTGGACTGGAAGGTCGTCGCCAGGATCGGGGTCCCGGGGGCGGTGGGCGCGTTCCTCGGCGCCACCGTCCTGTCCCGGCTGTCCACCGAGGTCGCCGAGCCGGCGATGTCGCTCATCCTGCTCGGGCTCGGGCTGTACGTCATGTCGCGGTTCACGTTCCGCGGCATGCCCAAGGGCAATCTCGGCAAGCCACTGCGCAAGAGGTTCCTGTCGCCGCTCGGAGTGGTCGCCGGGTTCCTGGACGCGACGGGCGGAGGCGGCTGGGGTCCGGTCGGTACACCGGCGCTGCTGGCCAGCGGCCGTATGGAGCCGCGCAAGGTGATCGGCTCCATCGACACGAGCGAGGTCCTGGTCGCGGTGGCGGCGAGCCTGGGTTTCCTCTTCTCGCTCGGTTCACAGGGCCTCGACTGGGCCTGGGTCGCGGCGTTTCTGCTCGGCGGGCTGATCGCGGCGCCGATCGCGGCGTGGCTGGTGCGGCTGGTTCCGCCGCGCGTTCTGGGGTCCGCGGTCGGGGGCGTCATCATCGTGACGAACGTTCGTACGCTGCTGAAGAGCGACTGGGTCGGCGCGTCCAGCTCGCTGAGCACCCCCGTCTACGTACTCCTGTACGCGCTGTGGGCCGCCGCCGTGACGTACTCGATCCGCGCCTACCGCAAGGAGCGGGCGGCGGAGGCCGAGTCCTCCGAGGAGCGACAGCCCGTCACGGCCTGAACCACGGGTCTTCGGTCCTCGTGCCCCTAAGGCATCACCACCGCTTCCTGTGCGCGCAGCTCGCCGGGCAGTCAATACTGCGCCCGGCGAGCTGTGCGACCTTGCGACCTTGCGACCTTGCGACCTGAGGGACGCGGTGAGCGCCCACGCTCACCGCGAGCGGTGCATCGCGAAGTGTCCGGCTCCGTTCCTCGACGCCGGGCAGCGGTGCGCGCGCAGCGCCGCCTTCGCGCCCAGGACCAGCATCCTGACGACCACGTTTCGTGTCTGCATGACGGGCTCCTCTTCGATACGGGGGCCGGGTATTTCCGACACCTTCAGACTGCTGCCGGGGCGGGCCCGCCAGTAGTGCCGAACCCGCATGTGCGCGCGTGGCGTTGTCACGTCCGCGGATGACATATGTCATGGACGGTTGCGTGAATGCCTGCGCGAACCGTTGACGGCGGAAGCGCTTCGACTCTACGGTCCGTCCGAATTCACGAGCACAGTTCGGCATTTCGGACAACCGAAGGGCGGGCGCCCGAGGTCGCGATCCTCCACCTGGCCAGGCTCGCCGGGTTCGGCCCCGGACGGCTCCTCGACCCCTTCGACCTGGACCTGCTGCGTGAACTGGGCGTCGGGACCGACCAGTTCCCCGAGGAAATCTTCAAGCGCGGCGCGGTCGACGGGCAGCAGTACGCCATCCCGCTCGACACCCACCCCATGGTGCTCTACTACAACACCGACGTCTGCGAGAAGGCCGGGCTGCTCGGCGACGGCGGCATCCTCCAACCCATCGGCAGCGCAAGCGAGTTCATGGACGCCCTGCGCGCGGCGAAGAAGGCCACGGGCGCGCCGGGGCTGACCTCCGAGACGACCGGACCCGACTGCGTCACACCCTGGCGGCTGTTCGCCACGTTCTACTCGCAGCTGGGCGGCACGGTCCTGTCCGCGGACGGCAAACGGCTCGCGCTCGACGACGCGAAGGCGCTGGAGATCCTCGAGTTCATGGCCCGGCTCACGGAGGAGGGCCTGATGGTGCGCCGCGTCGACTACCCCGGCTCCATCGGGGTGTTCAACGCCGGCAAGACCGCCTTCCACCTCAACGGCGAGTGGGAGGTGTCGACTTTCACCACCGCCAAGCTGCCGTTCTCCATGACCCGCGTACCGGCGCTCTTCGGCCGCCCCACCGCCCAGGCCGACTGCCACTCCTTCGTGCTCCCACACCAGGACGGCCGCCCGGGCGAGGCGAACGAGGCGGCCCACACCTTCGTCGCCTGGATGCTCAAGCACTCCGTGGACTGGGCGAAGGGCGGCCACGTACCCGCGTATCTGCCGACGCTGACGCGGCCGGACTATCTGGAGCTGGAGCCGCAGTCGGCGTACCGGTCGGTCATCGACGATGTGGTGCTCGACCAGCCGGCCTGGTTCGCGGGCTCGGCCTCGCCGATGTGGATCCAACTGGGCGCGGTCTTCTCGGGCGTACTCACCGGATCGCGCACCCCGTCGGGAGCCCTGCGCGAGGCGAAGAAGCGGCTGCGGAAGCTGCTCGACACGCCTGATCCGCTCGGCAGCGGTCCCGTCGGCGACGCGTTAGGCAGCGAAGGAGGTGCCGTATGACCACGACCACGACCACCACCGCGGCCACCGTCCCCGTCTCGGCGGGGCGACCGACGGCGAAACCCGTCACCGTCCGCCGCAAGTGGACCGAGCACGGCCTGGTGTTCATCGCCCCCTTCTTCCTCACCTACGCGCTCTTCCTGCTCTGGCCGCTGGTCTCCGGCGTCGGCATGGGCCTGCGCAGCGACAACATCACCGGCGAGGGAGGGGAGTTCGTCGGCTTCGACAACTACACGCAGGCCTTCCAGGACCCGGGCGTCTGGTCGTCGCTCTGGAACACGGTCTGGTTCACGATCCTGTCCACGGTCCCGCTGGTGCTGATGGGCCTGGTCTTCGCCCTGCTCTCGCACCACCTCCGTTTCGTCCAATGGCTGTGGCGCCTCTCCTGGTTCGCGCCCTTCCTCCTCCCCTCGGGCGTGATCGGCCTGCTCTTCCTCTGGGTGATCTTCCCCTCGGACTTCGGCTTCGCGGACCAGCTGCTCGCCTGGTTCGGCCTGCACCCGGGCATCGGCTGGCTGACGGACGAGCGGTACGCGATGCTGTCGATCGTGGCGGCCACCGTCTGGTGGACGGTCGGATTCAACTTCCTCCTCTACCTGGCCGCGCTGCAGTCGATCCCTCAACACCTGTACGAGGCGGCGGAGTTGGACGGCGCGGGAGCATGGCACAGACTGCGGCATGTGACTCTCCCGCTGCTGAGGCGCACGACGGGAGTGGTCCTGGTCCTCCAGATCCTGGCGTCGTTGAAGATCTTCGACCAGGTGTACATCATGACCGGCGGCGGCCCCGACGACTCGACCCGCCCGATCCTCCAGTACGTCTACCAGTCCGGCTTCACCGGCTACCGCATCGGCTACGCCTCCGCGGTCTCGTACCTCTTCTTCGCCCTGATCGTCATCGTGTCGCTGGTACAGCTGCGGTTGTCGCGGCGGAGTGGGGGGTCGGCATGAGTGCGTTGCTGTCAACTGACGAGAGCCGCAAGACCCGCTGGACCCCGGGTCGCTGGGTGATGCTGGCCGGTGCCCTGCTCCTGGCGGTGGTGTGGGTCCTTCCCCTGGCCTGGGCCCTGGCGACGTCCTTCAAACCGGAGGGCGAGGCGACGCGGACGCCCCTGCACTGGCTGGGGTCGCGCTTCACCTTCGAGGCGTACCGGAAGGTGTGGGAGGCGGGCGACATCGGCCGCTGGATGTTCAACACGGCCTACATCTCGGTGATGACGACGATCCTGACGGTCCTGCTGTGCGCGATGGCGGCGTACGGCTTCTCGCGCACGGAGTTCCGCGGTCGCAAGGTGCTGTACGCCGTCGTGATGGCCGGAATCATGGTCCCGCCCCAGGTCCTGATGGCGCCGTTGTTCGCGGAGATGGTCCAGCTCGGCCTGGTCGACACGTACTGGGGCGTGATCCTGCCCCAAGTCGCCGTCCCCGCCATGGTGTTCATCCTGGTCAAGTTCTTCGACGGCGTCCCCCGCGAACTGGAGGAGGCGGCCTTCGTCGACGGCGCGGGCCGCTGGCGCGTCTTCTGGACGATCGTGATACCCCTGTCCCGCCCTGTCCTGGCCGCGGTCGGCATCTTCACCTTCATCTCAACGTGGAACAACTTCCTCTGGCCGTTCCTGGTGACCACAGACCCCAACGGCATGACACTCCCCGTCGGCCTGGTCAACGTCCAGACGTCCTACGGCCTCCGCTACGAGCAGATGATGGCGTCGGTCGTCATCGCGGGGCTGCCCCTGCTGATCGTGTTCGCGCTGTTCCAGCGGCAGATTGTGCGGGGGGTGGCGCATACGGGGC
>NZ_JAAKZY010000031.1 GCF_011045015.1 Streptomyces scabichelini
GGCTCGGGCGGGGGCTTGGACGTGGGGGCTCCCAGCGTGGCCAAGTTGCTGTGGGGGCGCTGGCATCAGCGGCTCGGTGAGCTGGCGATGCAGGTCCGGGGCGCGGAGGCGGCGGTGGGACCGGCCGACTGGTCGCCGTCGGCGCCGTACGAACTGGACACCCTGCAACACCTGTTCCTCTTCAGCCGGGCCGACACCGTCTACGGCGGCTCGGACGAGATCCAGCGCACCATCATCGCCGAGCGGGTGCTCGGCCTGCCGAGGGAACCGAAGGGCTGAGGGGGCCACACATGCGCGGCGTGATGTTCGACGGGAAGCAGGCCCAGGTCGTCGACGACCTGGAAATACGGGAACCGGAGCCGGGGGAGGTGCTGGTGGCGATCTCCGCGGCGGGGCTGTGCCACAGCGACCTCTCGGTGGTGGACGGGACCATACCGTTCCCCGTTCCCGTGGTGCTCGGGCACGAGGGCGCGGGTGTGGTCGAGGCGGTGGGCGCCGGCGTCACCCATGTCCGTCCCGGAGACCATGTGTCGCTCTCCACGCTCGCGAACTGCGGTGCCTGCGCGGAGTGCGACCGGGGCCGGCCGACGATGTGCCGGAAGGCGATCGGGAGGCCGGGACAGCCGTTCTCGCGCGACGGGCGACCGGTGTACCAGTTCGCATCCAACTCCGCCTTCGCTGAACGGACGTTGGTGAAGGCGGTCCAGGCGGTCCGTATCCCCGACGACATCCCCCTGGCCTCCGCCGCGCTGATCGGGTGCGGGGTGCTCACGGGCGTGGGCGCGGTGCTGAACCGCGCGCGTGTGGACCACGGCGACAGCGTGATCGTGATCGGTACGGGCGGAATCGGGCTGAACGTCATCCAGGGTGCGCGCATCGCGGGCGCGTCCACCATCGTCGCGGTGGACGCGAACCCGGGGAAGGAGGCGACGGCGAGGCAGTTCGGCGCGACGCACTTCCTGACGTCGACGGAGGGGGCGCGGGACATCCTTCCGACTGGCGCGGACCACGCCTTCGAGTGCGTGGGCCGGGTCGAACTGATCCGCCAGGCCGTCGACTTGCTCGACCGCCACGGCCAGGCGGTCCTGCTGGGCGTCCCACCGGCGACCGCGGAGGCGTCCTTCCTCGTGTCGTCGATGTACCTGGACAAGTCGATCCTGGGCTGCCGTTACGGGTCGTCGCGGCCGCAGCGTGACATCGCCCTGTACGCCCAGCTGTACCGCGAGGGACGCCTGCTGCTGGACGAGTTGGTGACGGAGACGTATCCGGTGGAGGACTTCGAGAAGGCGAAGGCGGATGCGGAGGCGGGGAGGGTGGCGAGGGGGGTACTGACGTTCTGACCTGGGGCGGGTAGGCGGCGGGCGCTTGTACCGAAGTTATCCACAGGTCAGTTGTCCACAGGTCCGGAAATCGCCTGGGGCACTGTCAGACCCGTCACCTACGGTCATCGCATGACCTACCGCGACGTCGCCTCCCGACAGGTCCTGACCTGGACCGTGGTAGCCATCGGCGCCCGCATGCCGGTGGCCATGGCACCGCTCGCCCTGGTCTTCCTGGTACGCGAGCGCCCCGGCGGCTACACGCTGGGCGCGATCCTGGCGGCGGCGTACGTGATCGGCGAGATCGTGGGCGCCCCGCTGCTCGGCATGCGCATGCGCCCGGAACGGGCCCGTCCGCATCTGGCCGCGGGCCTGGCGACGGGAGCCGTCGGTTTCGCGGGCCTGGGCGCGTTCCCGGACGCCCACTCCCTGATACTCGCGGTGTTCGCGTTCACCGCGGGCGGCGCCCCCGCAGCCGCACCCGGCGGCTTACGGACCCTGCTCACCAGCCTGGTCCCGGAGCGCGCCGTCCCCCAGGCCCTGTCCGTCGAGTCGGCGCAGATGTACGGCGTATGGGCCCTGTCCCCGGCCGTGGTCACCGGCCTCGCCCTCGGTGTCGCCCCCGGGCTCCCGCTGCTGCTGGCCGCCGCCCTGATGGCGGCATCGGTCGCGGGCCTGTGGCTGCTGCCCCAGGGCTGGCCGGCGGACGAGAAGGACCGCGACGGCGAGTCGATGCTGCGGATCCTGGTCCGGGCCTGGCCCGTGTACGTCACGGGCGCGGCCAGTCTCTCCCTCGTCGCCCTCGCCGAACTCGTCCTGCCCGCCCTCCTGGAACAGCGCGGCATCGACGTCGGCTGGACGGGTCCGCTCCTCACGGGATTCGCCATCGGCTCGGTGGTGGGCGCGATCGTCTACGGCCTGCGCTCCTGGCCGGGTCAGCTGCGTACGCGCAGCCTGCTGCTGATGTGCGTATTCACGGCCTGCGTGGCGCTGCTCGCGCTGATACCGGGCACCGCCTGGATGGCGGTCGCCCTCGTCGCCGCGGGCCTCCTCCAGGCCTCCGCCGTGCTCACCCGCAACCTCTCGCTGCGCGAGGTCCTGCCCCAGAGTGCCCTGGCCGCGGGCTATTCCGTGATGTACGCGGCCATTGGCGCCGGTTACGCCGCCACGGGCTCCTTCGCGGGCCTCCTGCTCCAGGTCGTGACCCCGTCGACAGCGATCCTGGCCGGGGCGGGGCTGACCATGGTGATGGTGCTGGTCGGCGCCTTCGGCGAGAGGCGTATCGCGAAACGGCGTGGCGGGACGGACCAGACGGACCAGACAGGGGAGGACACTGCGGCGAAGACCGGTTCAGGGAAGGCGGACCCGGCCTCAACAGCGGCCGGCGACACCGACGTTGCCTGACCGAAACGTACGCCGGTAGGCGCTCGGCGTGATTCCGAGCGCCGCCTGGAGGTGCTGCCGCATCGACTGGGCCGTGCCGAATCCGGCGTCGCGGGCCACCTGGTCGATGGAGAGGTCGGTGGACTCCAGAAGATGGCGGGCGCGTTCGACACGCTGCTGGGTGAGCCACTGACCGGGACTGATCCCGGCCTCCTCGCGGAAACGGCGCGTGAAGGTGCGTACGGACATGGACTCCTGCTCGGCCATGTCGCGCAGCTGGATCGGTTCGTGGAGGCGGGCCAGCGCCCAGGCGCGGGCGGTGGTCGTGGTCGCCACCTGCGGCTCGGGCACCGGCCGCTGAATGTACTGCGCCTGCCCGCCGTCACGATGCGGCGGTACGACGGTACGGCGGGCCACGTCGTTGGCGACGGCGGTGCCGTGGTCGCGGCGTACGAGATGAATGCACAGGTCGATCCCGGCCGCGACACCGGCGGAGGTGAGGACGTCGCCGTCGTCGACGAAGAGCACGTCCGCGTCGACGTTGATCTTCGGGAACAGCCGCTGGAAGTGCTCGGCGTGGGACCAGTGCGTGGTCGCCGGGCGGCCGTCGAGGTATCCGGCGGCGGCGAGGACGTACCCGCCGGTGCAGATGGAGACGAGGCGGGTGCCGGGCCGGATATGGGCGAGGGCGGCGGCCAGTTCGTCCGTGAGCCGGCCCTCGTCGAAGACCGGGCCGAGTTCGTACGAGGCGGGTACGACGACGGTGTCGGCCGTGGCCAGCGCCTCGGGACCGTTCTCGACGAGCACGGCGAAGTCGGCGTCCGTGGCCACGGGGCCGGGCGGCCGGATCGAGCAGGTGACGACGTCGTACAGCTTCCGCCCCTCGGCGGTCCTGGCGCGGCCGAAGATCCGCTGCGGAATGCCCAGCTCGAAGGGGAGGAGGCCGTCCAGGGCGAGGACGACGACGCGGTGGCGGCGGGGGTTCATGGCTGTCGTGGCTGGACCCATGGCCCGATCCTAGCGAATGCTGTCCTTCGGGCCACTCGTTCGTGTTGATCGCAGCGCAGAAGCTCTATGACGTGACGCAGACATCCCAAGCCGAGGCGTTCCAGGAGCCCGAGACCAAGCCCGAGACGGGACGACGCCGCGCACGGGTGCACCGCGCATGGTTCGTCGCCGCCGTCACCTTCGTGACGATCATCGGCGCCGCGGCCTTCCGCTCCCTCCCGGGCCTGCTCATCGATCCGCTGCACGAGGAATTCCACTGGTCGCGCGGCACGATCGGGCTCGCGGTTTCCGTCAATCTCGCGCTGTACGGGCTCACCGCGCCGTTCGCGGCCGCTCTGATGGACCGCTTCGGTATCCGTCGGGTGGTCGCGGTGGCCCTGCTGGTGATCGCGATCGGCTCGGGCGCGACCGTGTGGATGACGGCGGTGTGGCAGTTGTTGCTGTGCTGGGGGCTGCTGGTCGGGCTGGGGTCGGGTTCGATGGCGCTGGCCTTCGCCGCGACCGTCACGAACCGTTGGTTCACCGAGCGGCGCGGTCTGGTGACGGGCATCCTCACCGCGGCCTCGGCGTCAGGGCAGCTGATCTTCCTCCCTCTGCTGTCCTGGATCGTCTCGGAGCACGACTGGCGTCCCGCCGCTGTGACGGTGTCCCTGGCGGCCTTCGCGGTCGTCCCCTTCGTATGGCTGCTGCTGCGGGACCATCCGGCGGATGTGGGGCTCAAGCCGTACGGTTCACCGGAGTTCGTGGAGAAGCCGCCCCCCATGCCCGGCGCGGCCCGCCGTGCGGTGACCGTCCTCTTCTCGGCGGTCCGCACCGGCCCCTTCTGGTTGCTGGCCGGCACCTTCGCGATCTGCGGCGCGTCGACGAACGGCCTGATCCAGACGCACTTCGTGCCCGCCGCCCACGATCACGGCATGCCGATCACGGCGGCCGCGTCGCTGCTCGCGGTCATCGGGGTCTTCGACGTCGTCGGCACGATCGCCTCCGGCTGGTTCACGGACCGTTTCGAACCGCGGCGGCTGCTGGCGGTGTACTACGCCCTGCGCGGCGTATCGCTCCTGTTCCTGCCGATGCTGCTGGCGCCCTCGGTCCAGCCCCCGATGATCTTCTTCATCGTCTTCTACGGCCTCGACTGGGTGGCCACCGTCCCGCCGACCCTCGCCCTGTGCCGCGAGCAGTACGGCGACGACAGTGCGATCGTCTTCGGCTGGGTTCTGGCCTCCCACCAGGTGGGCGCCGCCCTCGTCGCCTTCCTCGGCGGCGCCGCGCGGGACACCTTCGGCTCGTACGACGTGGTCTGGTACGCGTCCGGGGCGCTGTGCGCGGCGGCGGCGCTGATGGCGCTGGTGATTCGGAGGAAACCGGCCGCGGGGGCGACCGGCCTCGCAGTCACACCCGGATGACTTGAACGCCGGGGAAGGTGGTGAAGCCGGCGTCTTGGGTGATGACGGGCAGGTCGTGCATGCGGGCTGTGGCCGCGATCCAGGCGTCGTTGACGCGGGATTTGGGCATCGGCCGGCCTGCCTCCGCGATTTCGGTCATCATCTGTGACCACACGGAGGCGACGATGCGATCGGGGGCGAGCACCGTATATCTCGACGCGACCGTGAGCGTGGCCAGGCGGCGGGCTCGCGTCGCGTCGTCGCGCGAGGCCAGGACGCCCAGGGACAGCTCTGCCAGCGTGACCGGGGAGATGAAGACATTGCGCGGGAGGGGAGAGGCCATACTGCGGCCGGTCTCGCGGGCCACGAAGACCGACGTGTCCGCGAGTGCGTAGGTGGCGGTCATGAGGCGGCTTCGTCTCCGCTCTCGGTGTATTCGTCCGATCCGGAGAACAAGGCGTCGATCTCGTCCAGCATCTCCCGGTCGATCCCGCCGCCCGATTCCCAGAACTCGATGAGTTCTTCAGCGCGCATGGGGCGGTCATACCGCTCCAGTACGTGGATGACCTCGCCGTGGTCGGTGACCTCGATGGGGCCGGGGCCCGCGACGAGGCGGGTCATCGCGCCGGGTTCATTGAGCTCGGACATGTCGATCCGAGTGGGTTCGTTCATGCCTAGACGGTAAGCCGACCCACACGCACAGTGACAGCCCTGATCCTACGAATCACTCGCACTGATGAACGACTTCTGGGAAATCCCCACATCAGTCGCTCAGGCGTCCGAACCGCCCCCGATGAAACAGCAAAGGCGCGTCGTCACCATCGGTCGTCCCCAAGGCCTCGACCCGCCCCACCACGATCAGATGGTCCCCGCCGGTGTGCACGGCGTGGATCGTGCAGTCGATCCACGCGAGCGTCCCGTCCAGCCGCGGCGCCCCGGTCACCGGCGCCGCGTCATACACGACCCCCGCGAACTTGTCCGCCCCGCTCACCGCGAACCCACGGCACAACTCGCCCTGGTGCGCCCCCAGGACGTTCACACAGAAGACGCCCGCGCGAGCGATCCGAGGCCACGTCGTCGACGTACGCGCGACCATGAACGCGACCAGCGGTGGATCGAGGGAGAGCGAGGAGAAGGACTGGCAGGCGAAACCGGCGGGACCGGCCTCGCCGTCGGCGGCGGGCGCGGTGACAACGGTCACCCCGGTCGCGAAGTCCCCCAGTACGCGCCGGAATTCGGCCTGATCGACCGGCGCCCGCTCGTCGTCGCCGACAGCGCGCAGATCCGGGCGCGGCAGCGCCTCTACGGGCCCCGCGACGGTGGAGGTTCCGGCCGACCTGAGGTAGCGGACGGCGGCGGCGGCCATCCCTGCATGTCCCATCACGTCTTCCATTGAAGCTGACGGAGTGTCAGATAGGAAGGGGTGGCCGTGGACCGGTACGGACGTGAACACGGCCGTGCCCACGACTTCATCGTCCGCCGAACTCGGGCCCCCGCCGCTCCACGAACGCCGCCACCCCTTCCTTCGCGTCCGCCGTCGTCATGTTGATCTCCTGCGCGGCGGCCTCGGCGGCGAAGGCGGTGGCCCGGTCGGTGTCCAGGGACGCGTTCACGAGCTGTTTTGTCAGGGCGAGGGCGCGGGTCGGGCCGACGGCGAGGCGCTCGGCCCACTCGCGGGCCGTCTTCTCCAGCTCCTCGGCCGGTACGACGCGGTTGACGAGCCCGAGGCGTTCCGCGTCCGCGGCGGTCAGCGCGTCGCCGAAGAACATCAGCTCCTTCGCCCGCTGCGGACCGATCAGACGGGGGAGGAGATACGCGCCGCCGCCGTCGGGGACCAGACCTCGCCGTACGAACACCTCGACGAACTTGGCCGGTTCGGCGGCGATGACCAGGTCACAGGCGAACGCGAGGTGCACGCCGATTCCCGCCGCGGTGCCGTTCACCGCGGCGATCACCGGTTTCTCGCAGTCGAGGACCGCGGCGATCAGCCGCTGGGCGCCGAGGCGGATCACGCGGGCCACGTCGCCTGCGACCCGTTCCGCGGCCTGCGGCCCCCCACGCAGGTCGGCGCCCGCGCAGAAACCGCGGCCCGTCGCGGTGATCACGACGGCCCGTACGTCCGGGTCGGCGGAGGCCTCGGAAAAAAGTTGGATGAGGCGTTCTCGCTGGTCAGAGGTGATGGCGTTCATCGCCTCCGGTCGATTGAGCGTGATCCACGAGACCTGATTGTCAGTGGCGTGCCGTACCAATGACTCGAGGGAAATTTCTGGGCCGGAGCGCTGGTCGGGGCCGGCGCTCCGGGATGTGTCAGGGGATTCGCCGGACTCATCCGAGTCGCGGGATGCATGGGGGGAGTGGGACATGAGGGTGCTCCATTTCGTACGAGTGGCAGTGGGGTTCGTACGAGCGGCCGCGGGGCTGTGGCGCGGGCTGCGGGCCTCAGCGGCACACCGCCAGCGCGTCCAACGCGACGGCCCCTTGCCCCCTGGGCAGCACCATCAGCGGGTTGATGTCGAGCTCCGCCAGCTCACCGTCGAGTTCGAGCGCCATGCGCTGCACCCGGAGCACGACCTCGACCAGCGCGTCGAGGTCGGACGGGGGTCGCCCCCGGACCCCGTCGAGCAGCGCCCGCCCGCGCAGTTCGTCCAGCATGGCCCGCGCCTGCTCCTCGCCGAACGGCGGCACGCGCACGGCCGTGTCCCGAAGCACCTCCACGAGCACGCCGCCGAGCCCGACCGTCACGGTCGGCCCGAAGAGCTGGTCCTGTGTGACGCCCACGACCATCTCGACACCGGGCTCGACCATCTGGCACACCAGGACCCCGTCGAGCGAGACCTCCTCGTAGCGGGCGATGTCGGTCAGCTCCCGGTAGGCGTCCCTGACCTGACTGGCGGAGGTCAATCCGATCTTCACCAGGCCGAGTTCGGTCTTGTGGGCGACCTGGGCGCCGGAGGCCTTCATCACGACGGGGTAGCCGACGAGCCCGGCCGCCCGCACGGCCGCCGCCGCGCTGGTCACCAACTGCTCGCGCGGCACGCGGATTCCGTACGCCCGCAGGAGCTGCTTCGCCGCGTGCTCGCTCAGCTGCTGTCCGGGCCGCATCAGTGCCTGCGCCTTGCGGAAGGAGGGCGAGTGCGTGCGCGGCGCCTCGTCGAAGGGGGAGCGGTACGAGGCGGTGAACCGGGCGTGGTCGAGATGGGCGCGGACCGCCGTGATGCAGTTCGCGAAGGTACGGAAGGTGGCGACGCGGGAGGACCCGAGCAGGATCTCGCGGTACGCGGACTCGGTGCCGACCGGCGACCCCCACACCACGCACACCAGCTTGTCCGTCTCTTCCGCCGCGTCCACCAGGTCCTGCGCCAGCTGGTCGCTCATCGGCGGGAAGGGCCCGGTGATCGGGCAGATCAGCACGCCGACCGCCGGGTCGTCGAGGATCGCGTCGATGATTTTGCGGCCACGCCAGTCGCCCACGGGGTGCCCGCCGTTGTCGACGGGGTTGGCGACGTCGAGGTACTCCGGTATCCACTGGTGCAGCTCGGCCTGCTTGGCGTCCGAAAGGCGAGGCAGCCGCAGCCCCGCCTCGGCCGCAAGGTCCGAGAAGTGCGCCCCCGTGCCGCCCGAGATCGAATAGACGGCGACGCCGTCGGCGCTCGGGGTGCGGGCGCGGGCCAACAGGGCGGCGGTGTCCTGGAGTTCGTCGAGCCCGTCGACGCGGAGCACGCCGTACTGCCGCATCGCCGCGTCCACCACCGCGTCGGCGCCGGTCAGCTTGCCGGTGTGTGAGGCGGCCATGCGGGCGCCGGTCTCGGTGCGGCCGACCTTGACCGCGACGACGGGGACACCGCGCCGGGCGGCCCGGTCGGCGGCCAGCAGAAAGGCGCGGCCGTCCTTCAGCCCCTCGACGTAGCAGGCGATGGCGCCGACCTCCGGCTGCTCGGCGAAGTAGGAGATGAAGTCGGCGGTCTCCAGGTCGGCCTCGTTGCCGGTGGGAGCCCAGTGCGAGAGCCGTACGCCCAGCTCCTGCATCGTGAAGACGGGACGCCCCTGGTGCCCGGACTGGGTGATCAGCGCGATCGCCGGTCCGTCCAGGTCGTCGCGGAACTTCTCGAAGGCGTTGAGGTTGGTGTTGGGCCCGAGCAGCCGCAGCCCGGAGCGCTCCACGGCGGCGGCGAGGCGGGCCTGTGCGGCGGCGCCCTGCACTCCGGTCTCGGCGAACCCGGAGGCGAAGACGACGGCGAACTTCACCTTGGACTCGGCGAGTTCCTCGATCACGGGAAGGGGGTCGGAGACCAGCAGCACGGCCAGATCGACCTGTTCGGGCAGGTCCGCGACAGAAGGGACGCAGGGTATGCCGAAGACGGACTGACGGGAGGGGTGCACCGGGTGCAGCCGGGCGCCGACCCGCTCGGCCCAGGAGAGCAGCTGCCTGGTGATGCCGGTGTTCGGTCGCCCCTCGGCGTCCGAGGCGCCGACGACGGCCACGGACTGGGGGTGGAAGAAGCGGTCGAGGTCGGGTACGCCGGCGTACAGCGGCCGGCCGCTGACGTCGAGGTCGTCGGTGGCGGCGGGCCTGCCGTGGACGGCAGGCGCCGGTTGCTCGCCGCAGGCGCTGACCCGAGCCCGGCGGGAGTCGGTGGTGAGGGTGCCGTGGGTTGATCCAAGCATCGGTCCGCCCGCTCCTGTGTGACTGCCAATAACTGACGCAGTGTCAGATTACTGAACTGACGCCTCGTCAGGAACTGGTCTGCACGCAAAGAACTTGTGGCGGGCACAGGTGTAGGGTCTCAAAACTGACGCCCAGTTCTCAGCTGAGGCACCCAGCATCTACCCACAGTCTCAGGTGTACCCGTGTGAGTGATGCCCTGATCCTCCGGAGTGCGCTGAGATGGAGGCCTGCCCTTCCCAAGGTTTGAGGGGGCGTGAGGCGGATGGCGCTGGGCGCGGTGATGCTGAGCTTCCGTGAAGCAACTGGCAGGACACGCGAGGACGTCGACTGGTTCAGTGTCCAGGCGGATGTACTGAGAGCTGCTGCGCCGTGGCGGACCTTCCGGTGGTACAAGGGGCAGAAGCACTACTCGGGCACCTATTGGTCCAGCACGATGGGCGACGAGGTCATCTACGAGTCCCGACTCGAGCTCGCCCGACTGCTGTATGCCGACTTCAATCGAGCGGTCACCAGCATCGTCAGCCAGCCCTTCCTGCTTCGCGCCGAAGTTGAGGGCAAGAAACGCGCGCATGTCCCCGACTTCCTGCTGTTGACCACATCAGGGCCGGTGATCGTCGATGTGAAACCGACTAGCCGTCTGGATGTTCCGGACGTTGCACGGACGTTGGCTTGGTCCCGGGAGGCGGTGGAACGGCGAGGGTGGACCTATGAAGTCTGGTCCGAGCCGCCGGAAGACGAACTCGCCAATATCCGCTTCCTTGCCGGCCGTCGGCGCGTGTCACTCTTCGACCCGACTCTTCTGGACGTGATGCTGGCGGCCGAATTCGACGGTGTTTCCATTGCGGAGGCGATCTCTTCGGTACCTGATTACCCCGAGGCTCGGGTACGCGCCTGCTTGCTCCATCTGATGTGGCGGAAGCGTTGGGTGACGAGCATGTTGCGGCCTCTGGGAGACCGAAACGTTCTGAGGAGGGGTTAGTTCATGTCTTCCTTCGGTGTCCGAGTGGGTCTGGGAACTCAGTTTCTTCTTGACGGCGAGATGCTTGAGGTTGTCGAACTCGTTGCCACGGCCTCGGAGAACGCTGCTCTGCTCAAGGACAATCGAGGCTCCGTTATTCGCATGACAGTGCGGGAGCTTCTCTTCTCTGGCAGGGCACGCATCGTTCCTCAGGGCGATGGACCTTCGTCCGAGGATCCGTACGACGACGCTGCAACGGTCTTGGCACAACTCACTGAAACACAGCGGGATCAGGTGCTTGAGCGAGCCGCTCATGTGCGTGAAGTCATGTATGGCTTCAAGTCGGGAAGTCCTGAACTGGCTGGGGCCGGTGAGCCACGTCCCGACTACGCCCCTGGTGTCCCGTGGATGAAGCGCTATGCGGCCAAGGCCACTGAGCTCGGCCACGACGAGCGCACCATCAGGGAGTGGGTCCGGCAATACGAGAGCAGGGGCGAAGCGGGTCTAGCGCCGACCGGAGTCGTTCCCGGCCGCAGGTTCCCCTCAGTCGATGAGCGGTGGATGGAGACTGCACTCGAAATCATGAAGGAGTACGAGAACGAGTCAGGGCCTTCGCGCAGTCTCGTGATCTCGCGAACGGAAGCACGGCTGACGGTCCGCTATGGGCGGGGAAAGATAAACATTCCGAGCAGGGCGACGGCCTATCGGGTGCTTGAAGACCTGGAACAAAAAAAGCCGACGTTCCAGGGCAGCAGCAAGGGCCGCAGGGAGACCGCCGATCGGCCGACAGGTGCGTACGGCAGACTCCGGCCGACCAGGCCCGGCGAGTACGTGCTGATGGACACGACAAGGTCGGACGTCTTCGCGCTCGACCCGATCACGCTTCGATGGGTCCAAGTTGAGATCACCGTGGCGATGGACTGGTACACGAGATGCATCACCGGCCTGCTCTGCACGCCCGTCTCGACGAAGGCTGTGGACGCGTGCCGTGTGCTCTATCAGACCTATCGCCCTCCGGCAGCGCCTAGCGACTGGCCGGGGCATGCGGTGTGGCCCGAACATGGAATACCCCGCGCCATTCTGATGGACCGTGAAGCGATAGAAGGTCCCCTTGTCGACGCCGCGGGCCCAGCGATTGTCCCGGAGACGATCGTGGTCGACCACGGGAAGATCTACACCTCCGCGCACCTGACGAGTGTGTGTCGACGCATGGGCATCTCCATTCAGCCCGCAAGGCTGCGCACCGGCCGGGACAAGGGGCCGATTGAGCGCTTCTTCCGCACACTACGGCAAGGGCTGCTCGAGGCGCTGCCCGGCTACAAAGGGCCTGATGTGCACTCACGGGGACTCGCCCCGGAGAACGACGCATACTTCTTCCTCGATGAACTTGAAAGTATCATCCGCGAGTGGATCGCGCTGGTTTACCACCATCGCCCGCACTCCAGCCTCGTGGATCCTCGCCTTTCTGGTCTCAAGCTTTCTCCGGCCAAGATGTTTGAGCATGGGATCGCGCGCGCTGGCTACATCGACGCCCCTCGGGATCCAAATCTCGCCTACGAGTTTCTTGAGGTCGAGTTCCTGAATGTGCATCACTATGGCGTCGAGATCAGAGGGCGTCGCTACAACGATGATGTCATCCACGAATTTCGCGATGAGAAGAGCAGGTACCCCGGTGGCGCGTGGCCCTTCCATGTGAACCGTGATGACATAAACCGGATCTATTTCCGCCATCCACGGAAAAGGAAATGGTATCCGTTGCGTTGGGAGCACGCCCCATCGCAGGACATGCCGTTCAGCGAGGAGGCTCTCGGCTTCGCCCGCAAACTAGCGCGGTCCAAGTACACGTATCCCGATGACCGGCTTGCCGTCGGGGACCTGCTGGAGCGGTGGAACATGGGGCTGGGAATGAGCCTCACAGAGCGGCGCATGGCTCTTCGACTCTCCCGTGAGCAGCAACTCGTACTGCCGGACCCAGAACCAGACACCCCGGCGGACGTGGTCGAGTCACTGCCCTCGGTACGCAAGGTGCTCGAAGCGCTGGACGAGCGCGATGAGGCCCCGGGCCGGGAGGACGGCGATGACGACGACGAACTCGACCTGGACGATGCAGTTGCTGTCGACGACGACTTCTACGCGGATGCGCTGGAGGACATATGACGGTCACAGCCACGTCCTTTACTGCCACCCCGGACTCGCTTCGTCTCGACAACCTCACGCTGTCACGGAAAGAGGGCTTCAGGGCTTTCGCTGATGCGCCGCGCCGCACCAAGCCCGACAACCTCACGCGCCGCCAATGGAAGTCGCTGAGCGCCGAGGCCAAAACCGAGTACGCTCTCCTGCGCCGCAAATGGCACGCCAACCTCGGTCCTCTGCGCACGCCGCAGCTCGTCTCTACCTACGAGGATCTGTGGGACATCGTCGACAGCAATGACCAAGACGGACACCAGGCGAAGGGTGCCGTCGCGGTCGATGCCTTCCCCGGACTCGGCAAGACGACCTCCGTGCTGTCCTTCGCGGCGAAGTACCACCGACGGGAGATAGCGGAGCAAGGCGAGAAGACCTCAGACGGCCACGAGCGCTGGCCCGTGTGCCGGATCGGCCTGACCGGCAACACGGGCATGAAGGACTTCAATCGGTCGATCCTGGAGTACTACTCCCATCCTGCGCGCAACACCGGCACCACTTCCCAGTTCGGGATCAGAGCTCTGGACTGTGTTCTGTCGTGCGAGACAAAGGTACTCATCGTCGACGACCTGCACTTTCTGAAGTGGCGTCAGACCAACGGAGTCGAGGTGAGCAATCACTTCAAACACATCGCGAACGAGTTCCCCGTGACGCTTGTCTTCGTCGGCGTGGGCCTGCAGGACCGGGGGCTGTTCTCCGAAGGAGAGACTTACGCGGATGCTGTGCTGGCGCAGACAGGCCGCAGGACGACGCGACTGACCGTGGATCCGTTTCAGATCACCACTGAAGCCGGCCGCCGGGCGTGGCGCCACCTGCTCCTGGCGATTGAGGATCGAGTGGTACTCGTGGACAAGCACAAGGGAATGATCGCTGACGATCTATCCGACTACCTCTTTGCACGTTCCACGGGCCACATCGGCTCGCTCATGACCCTCATCAACCGCGGATGTCAGCGAGCCGTGCGCGAGGGGATCGAGCGGCTGGACGAAGATCTTCTGGATCGTGTCAAGAACGATGCCGCCTCGGAGCGCGCCCGCGCGGAACTGCGTGCTGCGCTCGAGAAGGGTCGATTGACCAGTCGGCCGCGTCGGGGATGAGTAGCACGCCATGCCCGAACTGCCAGACGGAGCCGATCTGCGCACGTTCCCTCTGCGGCTTGAGCCGTTGGCCGGAGAGGCATTCGACAGCTGGGTGGAGGCAGTTGCGAGCCGGATGCATGCCTCCATCGGCGAGATCGTCGGACCGATGGGTCTGCCTCGTCAACGCGGCCCCAAAACATCACGTACTCCTAACTGGGTTGTGTGTCTGCGCCCCGAAGAGCGCCAGAGCGTTGAGCGCGTTACCGGAATTGCCGAGCGACAGCTCTTCGACATGACGTTGGAACGCTGGCATCCGCACGTGTTGGAGATCGATTCGCCTCTGCGCGGTATCCGTATCCGCAGCAACTGGGCGTTGAGCGCGTCACGGTTTTGTCCAGCGTGCCTTGCGGAGAACGGCGGAAGATGGCAGCTGTCCTGGCGACTCGGTTGGACCTTTGCCTGTGAGCGTCATCAGTTACTGCTGGCAGACCGCTGCCCCTGCTGCGGCGGCCGGCCGCGTTTGCACCCACACCCTCGCAATCGGATGCCGAAGCCCGGAACGTGTGTTCTGCCGGTCACGGGCACCAGGAAGCGCTGCGGGTTCCTCCTGCCCGAATCCGCTGCTCTTTCCCTTGCCGATGACCCGGAGATCCTCGACGCCCAGCGCCTGTTGGGGCAACTGATGGACGGACAGGTCGGTGCGGACAAGCTGCCAATCTATGCGCGCTCGGGGTTGGCACCAGGGCAGATGCTCGCCGATCTGAGAGCCATCTTCCGCAGGCTCATGCCGAGCGCCCTTGATGACGACTTTGCCTCGTGGGCCTCGGCATCGGTCATCGACAGCAGCCGCCGGTTCCTGGAGAGCGGAGCGGGCGTAGATATCACCGGAGGCATTGCGCCGCGGGACGCGGCCACCACGGCTCTCGGCCTGACCGCGGCTGTGGGCATGCTCGGTGCACCGAACACCACGGAGGCCGGCTCTCGCGTGGCTGGGCTGCTGGAGCGAACCAGCGGCAGCAGCTACCTGACCCTGTCTGCCGTGAGTAATTGGACGAACCATGGCGGCTCATCCGTTCTGCGAGAAGTCCTCCTCGGCCCCACCAAACAGCGCCTGCAGACTTGCGGCTTCAGAGGCGAGCACAATGCCGCCGCGCTCCTGCTGATCAAACGAGCCTCAGGCCACAGTCTGGAACGCGCCCGGGCAACACCGGCCATGCTGTGGCCGCGCTGGGCTCTACAGCTCACACCTCCGAACCACACCAGGCCCCGGACGATCTGGCGCACGCTGGCTGTCCACCTCGTCCAGTCCGGAACTAAGCTCACTGCACCTGAAGTGGCGCGGTTGCTGGGATGCGACCTTTCCTTCGAGACGCTGGGCTACACAAGCAGAAAGATTGCTCAGGCCGCCTCGGGCGGGAACGTCGGCCAAGCGC
Source organism: Streptomyces scabichelini (assembly GCF_011045015.1). Lineage (GTDB taxonomy): Bacteria > Actinomycetota > Actinomycetes > Streptomycetales > Streptomycetaceae > Streptomyces > Streptomyces scabichelini. Next base: position 15,413 of record NZ_JAAKZY010000031.1, read on the forward strand.
TGGCCTGGCTCGCTGACACGCTCGACCGGCATCCCCCTCCCATCGACTACGCACGACGACGCATCACCTTCAACGAAACCGACCAGCTCGTATCTCCATCCCGCTGGCAGGAGATCAGCCGACAGACGCGACCGATGCAAGGTGCAGCCCTGCAGGCCAGCCGATGGGTCTATGAAACGCTCACGGGCAATCCTGCGGAGGCGGCCTCAGGTGCCATGAAGCTGACTGGACGCGGCCTCGCGCCGTACCGCGAATTCCGACGGCGGCTGTCACCGGCACAAGTCACCGAACTGCGTAGGCGAGGGGAGGAACTGCTGTCTGATTGCGGCATCGAAGAACCACTGACATGGGAGCCCGATCTACCGTCGACGCTGTTGCAGGACCTTGAACTGCCTGGTTCCGACCCGGAGTCGATTGATGCGGAGCTGGTGTCGCAATTTGCCCTGTCGGAGGATCTCTATCCGAAACAGATCGCCGAGCGACTGGGAACCACGGCCGATCACATCCGATACGTCCACGACAGACACCCTCTCGAACGGGAGCCTAAGCGTCGCAAGAGCCGTGCTGCGGGCGACGCCGAAACGTGGCGGCGGCAGTACGTCGAAGAGCGATGGACTCTCTACAGGATTTCCGCCTCATCTGGTGCGAGTCAGCGAGATATCTCGCAGCAACTGCGGTCTATGGGAGTCGAACTTCGAAGGCCTAATCTGGGACGCTATGCCGCGAGCGCCAGTGAGGTGGTGCGGCGATACACACAAGAGCAGAAGAGCCTTCAGGAGATCGCTGCTGAACTGCATATATCGACCGTCATCGCACGGCGAATCCTCGAGCAGGCGGGCGTAGAACGTCGTCATACCGGCCCGCGTGCACGACACGCTGACAGGTCGGACGACGTGGTTAGACATTATGCGCGTGGTGACTCTGTGCGAGCTATCCACGAGGCGACCGGCATCCCCACCGACGCAATCCGTCGTCTGCTGGCCAAGGCGAATGTGCCCCGACGCCGCCCTCGGAGGCGCTCGCCTCATCAAGAGCGGGCGGCTGAGGTCGTCAGGCGATACACGAAGAACGCGGAGAGCCTTGCCTCGATCAGCCGCGCAACGGGTATGGCGCAGGCAACAATCCGCGGCCTTCTTGTTGCGGAAGGGGTCGCCATCCATCCTCCAGGGCGCAGGCCCCTCGTGCCGCAAATGCGTACCCAAAAACCTTCCCCTCATGAAGGCCGAGTGCCTGAGATTGTCGACCGTTACAGGCAGGGTGCGAGTGCCGCATCGATCAGCCGCAGTACCGGTATTCCGGACCACGTGGTCAGAAAGTTCCTGAAGAGGGAGGGCTACACCCTTCCCCGCAGCCGGGGCGCAAAAAATCGGTCGGCCTACGAAAGTCAGACCGAGGAGATGGTGCAACGTCACATACTGGACGGTCAGGGGGTCCCGGAGATTTCCAAAGCCATGGGCATCCCACGCCACTCGGTTCGCTATCTGCTCCACCGGGAGGGCGTGCTGCGGCTGCGGCAGCCGCTCACCGCGGAGCAGAACGCAGAGGTAGTGAAGCGCTTCATGGAGCATGGCGAGTCCATGAAAACTATCTCGAGGGCAACCGGGCTAGGCGTTGGACCGGTGAGGCGGCTGATTATCTCGGCCAAGGCCCAACAGCAGGGTCCAGGCCCAACGCAGTGACGAGCAGAGGCCGTGGTCGCCGACCATCGGAGCGTGACACTGGAACTTTCGCAAGGTTGCTGTGACGTTGCCCGGCACATGCTGTGGACGGTCAGGGAGCTTCAGCGTTACACACCTGACGAAGACCTCTCTCGCCGGCGTCTGGACTGATTCTCCGCATCAAGATCCTGCGAAGGACCTGCCCGCCAATCCGGGCACCTCTAGTCGATGCCTGCACTCTCCCCGGACCGTACGCGTCACGCCAGCCTGAACGGCTCAGCGGCGGAGGCCGAGTCGACACGTGGTGCACCGCGATGCGCGAGCTCATCATCCAGTCTCGTCATCAATGAGACCGTACGGCGGGTGGGCTTCATCCCTGCTGAAGCGGACGATCACGTGTTCCTCTACCAGGTCAGGCGGACTGTTGTCAGCAATGATGACTTGCGCCATGTCATCTCGGTCCTGCAGCCACTGCCGCAGGTATCGGTAGAAGTCGTCGATGCTCACTGCATCGGCGATGAGAGCATCACGCGTGCCACCATGGCCAAGGTTCTTCTGAGGGCTGTCGATCATGAGGAAGCCGGGATGAGCCGCGCCCTTTTCGACAGCTACCTCGAAGACTGCAAGCTGCCACGCCAGTGTGATCAACGTTCGCGCTCCTGACGAAGCCTCCTGATAGGGCTCGCCTCTGACGTGCGGTGTCAGGTCATCTGCAACGGTGGGCATGCTCAGCTTGGGGTAGTGCCACTCGGTGAGGAGCCGCGCGTAGCGTCTGCTGATCTCCCGCAGGACGTCGTCGCGGTCCGCAGCCGCGTCGCCCAGATTCGCCAGCTCGTCGCGCAAGTGTTGGAGCTGCGCTTCCTGTTGGCCCACCTTGGCTGCGCGCTTCTCCAGCCCTTCCTGCAGCTTGGCAGCGGTATTCAGGTGGTCGATGCGACGGTTCGCCTCCATCTGGCGGCGATGGAGTTCATCGCGCGCGGACAGGAAGGTCGATACGACGGGTCCTGTCGCTTCGTCCAACGCTTTGGCTGCGCGCTGCTCCTCCACGGCGGTGTCCGCGGCCCGCCTCTCCGCAGTGGCAAGTGATTGTTCGAGCTCCTCGATGTAAGTGGTGATGGCTTTGAGGCGAGCCTTCGTGGTTCGCAATTCTGCAGCGACATCCAGTCGTTCGTCTCCGTGCGCGGCAGCATCAGCTGCCGCCCCCAGGTTCGTCTCGGACTCCGCGCTCGGCTCGACGGGGTTGCGGCACATGCTGCAGTGGCCCGAGTCGGTGTTCGGGGGCTCGTGCAGGGGGTTGAGGCAGGCTGGGCACGTGCGCACGCGCAGGGGGTCGAAAAGGCTCTTGGCCTGAGCCAGCATGCCGAGCTTGAGTAGATCGTCGGCGTACTGCGCACGCAGGGGGAGCATGCGCGCCAGCTGTGTTTCCTGGTCGCGCAACACGGCAGCTGCCGCGTGAGCCTGCTCTGCTGCATTCCGGTGTCTGGCGCGGAGCTGAGTGGCGAAGTCTGTCGAAGCCCTTGCCTGCGCGTCAATCACCTCGAACTGACGGGTGATGTCGGCCAGTTCACGCTCCGCAGTGATGCGTTCCTCAGCACTTGCGGTGGCGGGATGTTGCTCTTCGACGAAGGAGCGCGCCGTCGCCAGCTCGTTGCGAGATTTGCTCAGCCGGGTTTCCAGCTCCCGGATGCGGGCGCCGATTTCGACCCGGCGGTCATCGTGGACAGCGAAGACGACGTCGACGACCTGGCGCAGCTTGTGCTTGCGCATGTGGCTGTTCTCAAACAGGAAGTTCTTGTCGGCTACACGCTCGTTGGTCAGGAACGTAAGCCACATCAGGTCGCGGAAGCTGAGTGGGTCAGTACGCGATTCGGAGCTGGTCGGAGCCTCGCGCAGCTGGACGCCTTCCAGCCCGCAGTGACTGAGCAGCAAGGTGGACAAACTCTGCGCGTCGCCGGCAGGTTCAATGGTCCTGCGTTCTGCCGCGAAAGTTGCCGGCTCGTCGAGTCGGCCCAGCCGGACGAAGGCGCTGGTGGACGGCTCCCCTACGGCTCGTTCGATGACATGGGCGACGCCCGAAAGTTCGACTTCGAGCAGGGACGCCCTGACCTTGCGCATGACTTCCGGGTGCCGTGGATGCTTTTTGGCTCCCAGCCCGTATGCGATGAACTCCAGCACCGCGGTCTTTCCGGAACTGAAAGCTCCGGAAATCACCGACAGGTGACGCACGTCGCCGTCGCTCGTGAAGTCGACGTCGTAGTTGCGGTCGATACCGACCAACCGTAGACGCCTGATACGGATTCCAGAGCTGGCGTTCACTCGACCTCCAGCCAGAGTGGGGTCATGGTGTGAAGTGGCTGGCTTACGGAGCCGAGGACCTTCGCCAAGGCTGCTCCTGGGCTGTTGCCGGTGCTGTTCAGGCGTAGCCAGCTCGCTGACTCCTTGCGCAGCCGGGTATCACTCATACGCTTCAGCTTGCGCACGATCATTTCGGCCGCGGTGGAGAAGGACGTGGCGTACGTGGTGGTGAGCTGGCTGCTCAAGCGGCGGCCGCCGTCAGTGATGCTGTACATGAGGCTGCCCTCTTGAGCAGAGGCGGTACAGCAGCCGTATGCGACGAGCAGGGCGAGATCGTGCTGGATGCGTTCCCGGCGACTGGTGAACCGTTGTCCTGACGAGGCGTAGGACAGGGTGCGTGGATCGAAGCCGGCGAGGCGCAGAAGGGATGCCTCGCGACTGTCCGGATCCACGACGAGAAAGGGGTTGGCTGAGAGAAAGTCGTAGTAGCCGATCCTCTCCAAGGTCGCTCCGGGCAAGTCCTGGCTGGCCAAGGCGTCCATGAGGAGCAGCAATTGCGCGAGACGGAACTGCACCTCGTCTTCCGGCATGACGACCGGGCGGTCGGCCTCCACCACTGCTCCTTCCGTGCTGAGTGAGATTGTCCGGCCCTATACGGTGGCGGATTTCATGGATCTGGGTGGGCCGCCGCGACTGAGCGCCAGTGTTTGACCCATCCCGCTTTTCGGTTGTCCACCAGCCGATGTACGAGGCCCCAGGCATGGGGCAGGTCGAGCCGGAGGATCTGGGGGAGCTGGGGATGCTCCGTTCTGACGTCGGACCAGACTGATGCGTGGAGGCTGGGGAATTTGTCCTCTGCCCAGCACTGGTTGAAGCGTGCCTCCCACAAGCCGTGCAAGGTTGCGTCGGTGGAGGTGAGGGCTTTCAACTCGGCGGGGACGCCCTTGTGGGCGATTTCCCGGGCGACGACGTCGGCGTTGAAGAACTGGCGCTTGGCGGAGTCGAATTCAACGTGCCCGGCTTCCTTCATCTGCATGATGAACAGAGCCGATTCCAGAGCGGCAGCTTTGTCGTCGTCCACTTCTACAAGATCGCGCGGCTCGCCGGTCTGCGGGTCGGTGCGGTACACCTCGTAGTAGCCGCGGCGTACATCGTCCGCCTCGGGGGTGCGTAGCTGCCTGGTCAGTCGTATCTCGTCCCACAAGTCGATGACGATGTTGTGTTCGCGTTCTTGCCGCTTCTTCCAGCTGTCCCACCATGCTGCTGTGGGGCCGTCCATGCTGGAAGGAATACACAAGATCCACATTTTGACTGTGTGGGCCTTCTTGGCGGCAGTTGCCAGGACAGATTTGAGGGAGTCGCGGATCTGTTGTTGCTGGTTCTTGTCTGTCGTGGGCCAGAAGTACTTGGACTGCCAGACCGTGATCTCGCCGCCGAGATCGCCGGCAAACGCATCGACGCCCCAGTCGCCCGGGTTCGCAGCAATCATCCGGACACCGGGCGTGGTGGCTCCGGCCAACTCGGCGACCATCTTCTCGAAGTCGTCCCGGGCGCCGCCGAGGCTTCCGCCGCGGATCAGATGGACGGCGAAGCTGATGGGCGGTACCCCGGCCGACACCACGTTGGTTCCTTGCATCGCACCCCCGCCGATACTGCCGCCCCGCGTCTCCCAGTGTGCTCAGTTACCACCTGTGACGCAGGGTTAAGGGTTGACCGTAGCGTCCGGCCAGTCAGTGGATCAACCCTGGTGGCAATTTTTGTCTCTTGGCAGGTTGGTTTCGACAGATGTCCGGAGAACCTCTACGAACGAGCCCGAGCCCGAGCCCGAAACTGAAGGCAAGCTCAGCCAGGCGCACTTCGGGCTCCGCGGAGGTAGTCGTCGATCCATGACAGGCCCCCGAGATCGAGTTGGTGGCGGGCGCGTGTGACAGCGACGTAGGCGAGGCGGGCATCCACGTCGCTGACCGGCTCGGGGATCGGGCGGCCCTGGGCATCGTGTTGGTCGGTGTCTTTGGGCGGGGGAAAGTCGTCGGCGATTTTCACGGTGGACCACTCACGGCCTTTGGCTTTATGCGCGGTGGAGACGGTGGCGTCGGCGTGCGCCTCGTCGGTGAGTTGGTCGACTGCGACGAGGATGGCTTCGTGTCCGTGTTTGTCGATGAGGTCGACCAGGGGCTGGAGATCGCTTCCAGCGGGGTCGTGTTCCGCGTAGTCCTGCAGTTCGCCCCAGGTGGCGAAGAGGACCAGTTCGGGGTGGGTGGTGCGGCGACCGGCTTTAAGGTCGCCGGCTGCGAGCGCCAGCGCCCGCAGACTGTGTCCTCCGCCGGTCAGCGCGACGCGACGGCCTTCTGCGAGCAGACGCATCACTTCGACCATGGCACCGACATTGGTGCGACACAGCACTGCCTGTGGGCACGCAACATGGCCTACTTCGGTCGGAACGGCCTCGCTTCCCGATAGCCGGATCGGGGCATCTGCGAGGACTAGCCACCGGTTGGCCTGTTCGGCGAGGCGGGGTCCGAAGCGGAACGAGCGGGTGAGGGAGAGCGGTGTGCCCTCGAATCCGGTCATGACGTCACGGGCGCCGCGCCAGCCGTAGATGGCCTGGGCAGAGTCGCCGACCATGACGAGCTGGGCGTGATCGCGCTGAGCGAGGAAGACGTGTTCGAGGACGGGGTTGGTGTCCTGGGCTTCGTCGAGGAACAGAAAGTCTGCCGCGATCTTCGGCTCGGTCAGGGCCCAGATTTTCAGGTAGTGATCGTGTTCGAACCGGGCAACACCCTGGCTGGGGTTTTGCAGGTCGGCCCAGGCCTTGGACGCGAACGGCATTACGGCTGAGGCAAGTTGGTCATGGTGGCCGGGTGCTTCCAGACCGCGCAGGGGCGGAACGTGGTCGCGAGTGAGGGAGCGGTCGGCGGAGTGGCAGAAGCGGGTCACGGTGCGCAGCATGGTGTGGGACAGGACCTTGTGGCTGACTTCGCGGTCGCCGATACGGACGGAGCCGGTGAGACCGAGGGCCTGGCCGGTTCTCCAGGCGGGCTGGCGGGGGCTGTTGAGGCGGTGAGCGTAGTTGCGGCCGACGGCCGCGTACGCCGTGGCATGGGCGGTCTTGCACAACACCGTGCGGGGGAAGCGGGTGGAGGCGTCGCGGGCAATGTCTTTGTTGAAGGCGAGGTAGCGGCCGCGGCGTTCGGTGCCGGCGGCCAGCAGGGTGAGGGTGGTGGTTTTGCCAGTACCGGCGCCTGCCTGGAGTACCAGGTGGTGATCGGCGCGGAAGGCATCAACGGCTTCGGCTTGTTCGTCGGTGGGCGTGGGCACAAGGCCTCCGGGAAGGCGGCTGACGGGAGAGGGGGCGTCCGTGTTCGATCTGCGAGGTGCCGGCCGGGATCCTAGGGTGCGGACGGACTCCGCGAGCGGTGGGCGCTGAGGAGAGTGCTGGCCGCGCAAGTCAGCAGTTCTTCGGCGGTGTACTCGACGAGCAGATCCTGCAGCTGAGCGATGAGGCGCCGGGCGCGTTCTTGTTCACTCTGTGCAACGGCTGCGGTCAGCCTCTCGCGGAGGAAGTCCCTGGGGCGCTGGCCCTGGGCGGCCGCAGACTTGCGAATGGTTCTGTGGGCGGTGGTGCTGAGGGCCACGTTGAGCAGGATCTGGCCGTGCTCATCGGGGTAATGAGTGGTCAGGATGTCGATCGGCAGCCGGCCGCCGAGTTGGTGCCTCAGGACGCGCAGAGCGCGACCGGGATTCTTTGCCGGTTGTACGACCAGTAGTCGGGTGTGGTCGGCATTGGCTGCCAGCGGCACGGTCCGGCGGGCGCGGTGCAGTTCGCGTGTGGTGGCGGGCCGGGTCAGGGTGATCTCGATGGCGTGGTGCGGTGTCACGGCCGGGCCTCCTGCCGTGCCTGGCCGATTGGCCGGGGGCGCCGGCCGTGGGTGGGTAGGCGGGTGTGGATGTGCTCGTGATGGATGAGTGGGTCGAAGACTTCCCAGTCCGCTACCGCAAGGTCAGCGGCCGAGGGTGTGGCCGCATGCTCTGGGCAGCGCTGGACGCGCCAGCGCAGCTGCTCGGCGTACGGAAGGCCGGTGAGGTCGTAGACGGCCATGACCTCAGCAGGCAGGGCGAGTTGGCCGCGCGCTGCGGTGGCGGGTAGAAGAGTCCAGGTGCCGGCTGGGGAGTCAGGGGCGAGCAGCGGATTGGTGCAGCGGCGACGGCGACGGGTTTGTGCGACGCACTGGATCTCGTCGACTGGGCGGGCCGCGAGGTAACGGACGTAGAGAAGCTGTACGACAGGACGGGACGGGCGGCAGACAGGGGGAGCCGCAGTCCGGCCACCAGGCGCTGTGGACGGTGAGGTGAAGGCGCCGGAATCGAGTAGGCGACGAGTATTCACTGCCAGAGCCCGGCGAAGCGCGACCAATCCGAGCATCGCCGATGAGCCATCGCGGGCAGGGCAGAGCGCGGCATGCGGAACGCGGCACCAGCTGCTGCCGTCGCCCGCGGGATGAGCGACGCCGGAGCTGACGTGCCAGCGGCATGCAGCGGGAACCCTCACGATCGGCAATTCTTGCGGATGAAGGCGGACGAGCCGGTGCTCACTGCGGTGGTACCACTCGATCCAGTTGCCGCAGTCGCGGCAATGGTCGCGCTGGCCGCAGCGCAAGAGACGGCTGACGCCGTCTGGAGCGACGCGGAGGGAACGCCGGGCTGGGACGGCGGCAGCGCTGCTGTCCCGGCGGCGTCCTGGAAGCGGATGTGTGGGGCGCATGCGGGCGAACCTGCCAGGCAACACGCCGAACGGGCGGCACCGGTCCCGCTATGTCGCCCAGTCGGCCGTATTCGGGGCAACTGGCGTACGAGCGTGTGATCACGCGTTCGTAGCGGCCTCGCCGGTTCGAGTGATCCATCAAGCGTGCTCGGGCAGACCGTCAGCCGTCGACCTGTCCGGGAAGTTCGTGGCCGTGGCACAGGATGCCGAAGAGCTCGTCAAGCGGGGTGCCCAGTGCATGGGCGAGGGCGTGCCAGGTCTTCAGGGTGCCGATGGTGCGGCCTTGCTCGATCTCGATGACGGTGCGTCTGGCCAGGCCAGTGCGGGCGGCAAGTTCGTCATAGGTCCACCCCCGCGCGGCCCGCAAGCGCGCGAGTTCCAAGCGCAACGCGTCGAGGTCCGGGTCGGGCGGCAAGATCGTCACCCCATCATCCGACGGTGCAGACCCCTGCCCTGTCAGTGCAGACCTCTGCCCTATTTCCGCAGGTCGCGACCAAGGCGAGAGGGCAGATGTCTGCACTACCGTGTGCCGACACCCGACTACCTGTGGCGGGTGTCGGCGCGGAACGCGATGGGAGGAGCACGAGCCCTATGAGGCTCTGCACAACACGCCCTGCAGTGCGGCGCACCTGGATCGTGGAACTGCGTCCGCAGGCCGGCGGGCCAGTACTCGTGTGCCAGCAATGCCCTCAGAACGGCGGCCCGGTCACCGCCGCATCAGCTCGCTCAGCCGCGCTCGCCCACCTGGCCCGGCACGCCCGCTGCGATGCACTTCCGCCCCACATGCGGACGTGCCAGTGCCACGAACGCGGCTGTCGCTGGCACCCCCGCCATCGCGGCTGTACCGGCCCCATCCGGCTGCTCCTCGCCCGCGAACTCGGCGGACGGGCGTGGCGGCTGGCGGATGCCTGCACCGCCTGCGCCGGCGCCACGTCACAGGCCGCCGTGGTGCCCGACACGATTGTGGCCGCTGCGGCGCACCAGCGGTCTGTCATCCCTCGTCGGCGCGGGCGGCAGCCCAAGGGGCCGAGCGAACAGATGCGGGTACGGGAGATGCTCAGCTACCTCGCCGCTGCCTTGCCGGGCGGGACCTCGGCCGGCGCTCGCCTCGTCGCTCTGCAGTGCGCACTGCGCATGAACGTCACGGCGGAGGTTCGGTTGTCCGCAGGGCTATTGCGCAGCCTTCGCCTGGGCAATGACCCAGCCCCCTGGCGGGAGCTGGAACAAGCACGATTGCTGTATCGGATTCCCGACTCCATCGGCACCACGGTGGTCGCCAGGCTCCTTGATGCCGCGCTGCTCGCGCAATCCCCGGCACGCCCCGACCGGCTGAGAGCGGCTGACTGGGCCCTGCGTGCTGCTCGCCCTGCGCGGGTGGGCGCGATCGGCTCGATTCCGCAGCTGGCCACCGTGTATCTCACGGCACACACGAATCCCGACGTCGATCACGGGCTGAGCGAGATGGACCGGATGGCGTACGACTGCGGACTCACTTCTACGGTGCTTCCAGGCGTGCTCGATCAACTGGTGGCAATCGGCTCCGTCAAGTCCTGGGACTGGTCTCCAGGCTCCGGAGACCTGTCCTGGACTCTGACCGGCTGACGTCCCTGGGCCATCTCGGGTCGGATCAGCCCACGCTGGGATGTCAGTAATACGGGGTAACGGCAGAAGGCGGCACGAGCAGAGCAACGGCGACGATGGTTCGACGGACGAACGGCCGCCTTTACGTCAGAGCCTGGGCGGCGTAGAGCCCACCGAGGCCGGTGGCGAGGGTTCCCAGAAGTAGTCGTAGTGCCGTCTCGGGCAGCTTCGGCTGGAGGTGGGCTCCGAGGTAGCCGCCTATGAGTCCGCCCAAGCCGCAGGCGAGTCCGAGAAACCAGTTGGGTGCGACCTCTCCGGTTGAGGCAAGCGCCAGCAGTCCGTACGAGGCGGCACCCTACGAGGGAGGTGACGAAGGTCGAGGCGAGGGCCGCTGGCGCGACGAGGGCGACCGGCATGCCGCGGCCGACGAGGACCGGCCCCAGGATGGAACCGCCGCTGATCCTGTAGATCCCGCCCGTGAGGCCGACCATGAGCGCCAGAACACTGATGTTCCGGCCGGAGAGTTCCGAGCGGTTGCGGTTGCGGGCCGGCAGGAAGGTGCGGGTGCACAGCCACAGTCCGAGGGGGAGGAGCAACGCGGCGATCAGGAGGCGGAAGACGGCCGGCCGGGGAAGGTCGAAGACGCGGATGACGGCGCCGACGACTACGCCGGGCACCGTGCCAAGGACCAGCTGTCGGGCGAGTGGTCCGCGTAGTGCGCCGTTCTTCCGATACCGCCACAGCGCTCCCGGCCCGGCCACGACGTTGAAGAGCAGATTGGTCGGTGTGACAGAGGGGTTGGGGACGTCGAAGACGCTGAATTGGACCGGCAGCAGAAAGACGGCCCCCGACACGCCGACCGGCGCGGTCACCACCGAGATGAGCAGCCCGGCGGTCAGAGCGCCGAGCCCTGTCCACCAGTCCATACCGGCCGCCTTCCGAGTTCGCCGGGCCAGTATCGCCATGTGGCCGGGATGCGGTCAGCGCGGAACCAGGGCCGGTGGGGCGGGCGCCGTCCGGAGTGCGACGACACAGGCCGTTGCGGACACGATCGCGAGGCCGGCGAACAAGTGGGGGTATCCGCCGAGAGGTGTGGCCAGGACCGCTCCGGCAAACGGGGCGAGCGCGGAGGCCAGGGTTGTGGGGGCTGCGAGGAGCCCGGACAGGCGGCCGTAGTGGGTGGTGCCCCACCGATCGGTGATGGCGGTGGCCTGCAGGAGGGTGATGTTGCCGCGGACCATGCCCGCCGCGACCGACAGGGCGACTAGTAGAGCGTAGGGGCCCGGGACGAGCGCCAGCGCAGCTGTGGTGAGGCTGCCCAGCCCGATGAGTGTGGCCGCGCGGGCAGTTGGTCCGGTGCGGCGGGTGAGGGTTGCGTAAAGGGTGCGTCCGAGGGTCTGTCCGGCGCCGCCGAGGCCGAGGGCCCAGGCGGCCTGGTTGGTGGTGAAGCCGCGTTCGAGCAAGAGGGGGACGAGGGCGACGACGACGGCGGAGACGCTGAACGCGGAGAGCGTCAGGGCTGCCGCCAGCAGCCAGAACGGTCGGCTGCGGGCCACCGTGTCTGCGCCGTCGGTGATATGGGCGGGGGTCGGCGGCGCTGTGGGCCAGGGGGCGTTCAGCGCGAGTGCGTGGGCCGGGATCGTCACGATGGCGAGGACCAAGGCCAGGACGGTGTAAGTCGCGCGCCAGGACAGGTGGTCGGCGAGCATCGCGGTGACGGGCGCGAAGACGGTGGAGGCAAGCCCGCCGGCCAGGGTGACGATGGTGAGGGCACGGATGCGGTCGGGGCCCCACCAGCGGGTCAGTGCGGCGAAGGCGGGCTGGTAGAAGGTGGCCGCCATCGACATCCCGGCGAGCAGCCAACCGACGGCGAAGACGACCAAGTTCGGTGCAGCGGCCACCATGAGGATGCTCAAGACGCCCAGGATGGAGCCTGCGGTCATCACGGCACGCGGGCCCCGGTGGTCGATGATCCGGCCGACACGTATCCCGGCGAACGCCGAGACCAGCAAGGCGGCGGAGAACGCGGCCGTGGTCGCCCCGACAGGCCAGCCGGTGGCCTGGACGATCTGCGGGTTCAGCACCGGGAAGGCGTAGTAGACGATGCCCCAGCTGGTGATCTGGGTGGCGCACAGGGCGGGCAGGGCGGCGCGAGCCCGCGACCGGTCCCCGGCGCCGGTCGCGGCCTCGCTGGTGTGAAGGTCGGTCATCGTGTGGTCAGCAGCAGCCACTGGCCGCGGCCGGTTGGGCCGCGGTGGCGCAGCAGGTGCTGTCCGTCTGTTTGGCCAGGGTGTCGGCGTCGGCCTTGACGACGTAGACCTCCCAGGGTTCTTGGCCGGGGCCGTGGACCCACACCTTGTCCTGCAGGGCGTAACAGCAGGTGGTGTCGTTCTCCACATCTGTTGCCAGACCCTGGTCTGCCAGGCGGGTGGTGGCGGCCTGGACGGCTTCGGAGGATTCGACTTCGACGCCGAGGTGGTCCATCCGTGTGTCCTCGCCCGGCGCGCCCTCGACCAGGACGAGCTTCAGCGGGGGTTCGGCGATGGCGAAGTTGGCATAGCCCTCGCGGAGCTTGGCCGGTTCGGCGCCGAAAAGCTTGCTGTAGAAGGCGACCGAGGCCTGAAGGTCGGGGACGCGCAGGGCGAGTTGTACTCGGGACATGACGGTGTTCCTCCTGTCGTAGGAGTCAAGCGCCCCGGCCATGTGACGGTGGGGCACCGGAGTTCAGCTCAGCAGCAGCCGCCGGACGAGGTCTCCTCGCCGGCAGCGGCAGCGGCTGTGATGGGGGCGCCGACGCCGATCTGTACGAGTTGCGGCGCCGGGGCGCAGCAGCCTCCGCCGTCGCTCTGTCCGGCTGCCGGGTCGTCAAAGAGACCGGCTCCGCCGCACACTCCGGTGTCGGGGAGGGTGAGTTCGACGCGGTCGGCGGATTCGATGTCGCCGGCGATGGCCGCCGTGATGGAGCGGACCTGCTCGTAGCCGGTCATGGCCAGGAAGGTGGGGGCGCGGCCGTAGGCCTTCATGCCGACCAGGTAGATGCCCTGCTCGGGGTGCGACAGTTCCTTGTGGCCGTGCGGGTAGACAGTGCCGCAGGAGTGCTGGTTGGGGTCGATGAGTGGCGCCAGCTCGGTCGGCGCCTGGAGACGCTCGTCCAGGCCGAGGCGGATCTCGGAGAGGAAGGACAGGTCGGGGCGGAAGCCGGTCAGGACGACGACCTCGTCGACCGGGTCGAGACGTCGGCCGTCCTCGCCGACGAGGATCAGCCGTCCGTCGTCCGCCCGCTCGATCGCCTCGGTGCGGAAGCCGGTGACCGCGTCGGCGTAGCCGTTGTCGACGGCGGCCTTCGCCGCGAGCCCCAGTGCGCCGCGGGCGGGCAGCTCGTCGGCTTCGCCGCCGCCGAACGTGGAGCCGCTGATGCCGCGCCGCAGGATCCACATCGCGTGCGTGCCCGGCTCGTCCTGGGCGACATCGGCGAGCGTGGCCAGCGCGGTGAACGCGGAGGCGCCGGAGCCGATGACGGCGGTGCGCCTGCCTGCGTAACGGGCGCGGACGGCCGGGTCCTTGAGGTCGGGCACTCGGTAGGTGATCCGGTCGGCCGTGGCCGTCTCCCCGAGGGCGGGCAGGCCACTCGCTCCGGCCGGGCTGGGCGTGGTCCAGGTGCCGGAGGCGTCGATGACGGCGCGCGCGAAGATGCGCTCCTCGCGGCCGTCGTCGGTGGTGAAGTGCAGGACGAAGGGCTGGGACTCGCGGTCGGCGTCGACGATGCGGTCGCGGCCGGTGCGCGAGACACCGGTGACCTTCGCGCCGTAGCGGACGCGGTCGCCCAGGACGTCGGCCAGCGGCTGCAGGTAGTGCTCGGCCCAGTCGCCGCCGGAGGGGTAGGTGGCGGTGTCCGGCTTGGTCCAGCCGGTCGGGGCGAGCAACTTCTCGGCGGCCGGGTCGGTGAGCTCGCCCCAGGTGGAGAACAGGCGCACGTGGCTCCACCCCCGCACCGCGGAGGCGGCGGCCGGCCCGGCTTCCAGGACCACGGGCTCGATGCCGCGCTCCACGAGGCGGGCGGCTGCGGCCAGGCCGACGGGGCCGGCTCCGATGACGACGACGGGGAGCTGCTGCTCGCTCATGGTGGTCGATCTCCCTGAGTAGGTGGGGCGAATTCAGCGGGTGAAGGAGAGTGCGTACTGGGTGCGCCGCTGGTGGGCCGTGGTCCGGCAGGAGCTGTCGCAGACCTGTGCGCAGCTGTCGCAGAAGCTGACGTCGGCCAGGTGGCGGGCTGTGCGGCGGGCCCGGGCGACAGTGAAAGCGGAGCGGATCAGTGTGGTCACGACAACCCCTGTTTCGATGACTATCGATGTCTGTAGCTTGCCACTCTGTATCGACAGATGTCAACATAGACGCATGTCGAAATCAGAGGTTGTGGAACTGCCGGTCCTGGAGGGCGGAGCCGCGGTGCCGTGCTGCCCGCCGATCACCGCCGGGGAACTGTCGCAGGCCGACGCCGAGAAGATGGCCGCGATGTTCAAAGCGCTGTCTGACCCCGTGCGGCTGCGCCTGTTCTCGAAGGTCGCCTCGTATGCGGGCGGCGAAGCATGCGTCTGCGACATCTCCGACGTCGGCGTCTCCCAGCCAACCGTTTCCCACCATCTCAAGAAGCTGCGCGAGGCCGGACTGCTCACCTCGGAGCGGCGCGGGACCTGGGTCTACTACCAGGTCGCCCCGTCCGTGGTCGCCGCGATGTCCGCCATGCTCGACCTGCGCGCCTGATCGCAACGGGGCACTCGGCGCTGCCGGTCAGGCGCAGCCCGGCGGGCAGCAGCGCGCCAGGTACTGCTGGAGTGCCCCGAGCCGCTCGGCCATGGTCGCGCCGTCGGCGCGGTAGAAGACCTGCTTGCCCTCCTTGCGGGAGAGGACCAGGCCGCCGCGGCGCAGCAGGCTGAGGTGTTCCGAGGCGGTCGACGGCTTCAGCGCGCACCGCTCGGCGATCTCGCCGACGGTCAGCTCAGTGTTGCCGGCGAACTGCTGCATCACCTTCTGCCGGGTTTCGCTCGCCAGGGCCTTGAGGAAGTCGGCCGTCGCTGCGTCCACCGCGAAGCCGTCACCGCCGGTTGCCGTCACCACTCCCCGCCCAACACTTCGTCACTTCCCGAAACAACGACTCATTACGGAAGGTTCACGATCTCATGGAACAGGCCGACCTCATCATCATCGGCGCCGGGCAGTCCGGCCTGGCCTCAGCCGCCCTCGCCCCCCGCCACAGTTTCGCCCGCACCCTGGTCCTGGAGGCCGACGAGGCGCCGGGCGGGGCGTGGCCGCGCTACTACGACAGCCTCACCCTGTTCTCCCCGGCCCAGTACTCGTCCCTCCCGGATATGCGCTTTCCCGGCGACGGGGACCGCTACCCGACACGGGACGAGGTCGTGGACTACCTGCGCGCCTACGCCCGCCACCTGGCTGCGGAGATCCGCACCTCCACGACGGTCACCTCGATCACCCGCCAGGACGACGCCTGGTCGGTCCGCTCCGAGGACGGCCGCGAGTTCACGGCACGGGCGGTGATCACCGCGACCGGCGACTACGACACCCCGTACATCCCGGATCTTCCCGGGCGGGCGGAGTTCACCGGCCGGGTGCTGCACGCCGCCGACTACCGCAGCCCCGGCCCGTTCGCCCGGCAGCGGGTCGTGGTGGTGGGCGGGGGCAACTCCGCGATCCAGATCGCCGCCGAGCTCGGTGAAGTCGCCGACACCACGCTGGCCACCCGGCGTCCGATCGGCTGGATGGCGCAGCGCCCGCTGGGCCGGGACCTGCACTGGTGGCTCAAGCACACCCGTCTGGACATCGCCCCGATCCGGCACTGGCTGGAAAAAGTGCCGGTCTCGGTACTGGACGACGGTCGCTACCGCGCCGCCCTGCAGGACCACGGCGTGGACCGGCGCGAGATGTTCACCCGTCTCGCTCCCGACGGCGTCGTATGGGCCGACGGCACGAAGGAAACGGTCGACGCGGTCGTCTTCGCTACCGGCTACCGCCTCACCTTCCCCTACCTGACCGGCAGCGGAGCCCTGGACGCCCACGGCCGACCTCTGCACCGCGGCGGCATCGCCACGACCGTGCCCGGACTCGGATTCATCGGCATGGAGTTCCAGCGCAGCTTCTCCTCCAAGACCCTGCGCGGGGTCGGCCGCGACGCGACACACGTGCTGAGGAGGCTGCGTGGGTAGTGCTGTGTGCTCGCTGCGATGGGGCAGAGCTGCGGCAGTAGATGGCCTGACGCCTGCCCTCAGGCCCGCTGGTGCCGGGCGGCCAGGCAACGACGGCCGCGGTGACCGCGACGACACCGGCGAGTGCGGTATAGCCGAAGGCGTCGGCGACAGGCCCGCCCAGGAGCGGAGCGATCAGGTAGCCCAGGATGCCGACGCCAACCAGTGCGAAGCCGGCGACCATGCCCAGCGGGGTGTCGGCGTCCGGCGCACCCCCTGCCCGCCCACGCCGTCACGGGGAGTACGGGAGCACGTCAGTTGACGTTCGCCTGGATGTCACCCGACCACACGAAGCATCGGTAAGCATCTATGTTCTGTTCGCGGTGACGTGAGGGGACAACGGTGCAAGGCCGACGTGGGGAACGTAAGAGCCGACGGAGTACTCCGACCGCCGCAGGCGGGCTGGCGTGCATGCTGCTTCTGGCGGGTTGCGGGCTCGGCGATTCAGGCGGTGTCGATGACCGTGCGTCCGCCACGCCGACGACCAACATCGACTGCGCCAAGAGCGGGAAGGTGCCCGGCTCGGGATCGACCGCCCAGGACAACGTGATGCAGTACTGGATCAAGCAGTACGAACGGGCGTGTCCGCCGGTACGGATCGCCTACAACCCCGTGGGCTCCGGTGCCGGAGTCCACCAATTCCAGCGCGGGGACACGTCGTTCGGCGGATCCGACAGCCCGGTCAAGCCGGAAGATGCCGAGGGACTGAACGATGTGTGCTCGGGCGGCAGGATCATCAACCTGCCCATGGTGGGCGGGCCCATCGCAGTCGGCCACAACGTGCCGGGCGTGGACGACCTCACGCTCGACGCCGCCACTCTCGCCAAGATCTTCGACTCGCGGATCACCACCTGGAACGACCCCGCCATCCGGGAGTTGAACCCCGGCGCCGACCTGCCGTCCCTGCCCATCCAAGCCGTGCACCGCTCCGACGACTCGGGCACGACCCAGAACTTCCAGGCGTATCTCGCGGGCGCGGCGCCCGACGTCTGGCTGCACCCGGCGGAGAAGGCATGGCAGGGCAGAGGCGGGGACTCCGCGAACGGATCCGACGCTGTCGCTACCGACGTGAGTTCCACCAGCGGGTCGATCGGCTACTTCGAGCTGTCCTTCGCCGACGAACTCGACATCAAGACCGTCGCCATCGATACGGGCGCGTCCGAGCCCGTCGCGGCGTCCGCGACGACCGCTTCCGCGGGCATCGCCGCCGCCGAGGTGGTCGGCACGGGCAAGGACTTGACGCTGAAGTTCGACTACCAGACGACCGCCGAGGGTGCCTACCCGATCGTCCTGGTCAGCTACGAGCTCGTGTGCGACACGGGCAACCTGCCCGACACCCTGCCAGCCCTCAAGTCGTTCCTGGCCTACGCGGCCAGCGAGGAGGGCCAGAAACCACTGTCCAAGATTCACTACGCGCCGCTGCCGGAATCCGTCGCCACCGAAGTACGCGAGGTCATCAGCACCCTGAGCTGACATCGCCGGCATCCGACCGTGCGTGAATCACCCTCCGGCTGTCAGGAGTTCGGCGATTTCGCGGGCCGTGTCCCGGGCTGGACGGCCGACGCCGATCAGGGTGGCGGAGGCGGGGCCGGTCCAGTCGCCGTAGCCGAGGAGATGGAGACGTGGCTCCTCCACGGCACGAGTCCCGGCGGTGGGGATGTGGCCATGCGGGCCCCGCAGGCTCAAGGGCGCCAGGTGCGAGAGCGCCGGGCGGAAGCCGGTGCACCAGATGACCGCGTCGGCCGGCGCGCCAGTGCCGTCGGCCCATACGACACCGTCACGAGTCAGGCGTACGAACATGGGCGACGCCTTCAACAACCCCTTGTCCCGGGCCTCGCGCACGGGCGGTACGGCGACGATGTCTCCCAGGGACG
This sequence comes from Streptomyces scabichelini, assembly GCF_011045015.1. Taxonomy (GTDB): domain Bacteria; phylum Actinomycetota; class Actinomycetes; order Streptomycetales; family Streptomycetaceae; genus Streptomyces; species Streptomyces scabichelini. The sequence continues at coordinate 33,840 of NZ_JAAKZY010000031.1, forward strand.
CCACTCCCCCGGTGTCGGTGCGGTCCTCGTCGAGGGCGCAGCGGCGGGCGGTGGCCGCGTCGAACAGCGCCCGCCCGTCGATGTCGTCGGCGAGGAAGCGGGGCGGGCGCTGGGTGACCCAGGTCAGCTCGGCGTTGTACGCCAGGTCGGCGGCGATCTGCGCGCCGGAGTTGCCGCCGCCCACGACGATGACCTGCTGCCCGGCGAACTCGGCGGGGCCGCGGTATTCCACCGTGTGCAGCTGCCGCTCGGCGAAGGTGCCACGGCCGGGCACGGCGGGCAGGAAGGGACGCCACCAGGTGCCGGTCGCGCTGATCACCGCCCGTGCTCGCCAGGTGCCGGAGTCGGTCTCCACTCGCAGGAATTCGCCGTCGCGGTGGACGCCGATGACGCGCACAGGCCGCCGAACGGGCAGCGCGTACCGCTTCTCGTACTCGGTGAGGTACTCCACGACATGCCGCGCGTCCGGGTACACCTCACCCTCCTGTACGGGCATGGGGCGCCCCGGCAGCGAGGAGAACGCGGCCGGGGAGAAGAGATGGAGTGAGTCCCAGGCGTGCTGCCAGGCGCCGCCCGCCTCGGCCTGGGCGTCGAGGATGACGAAGTCCAGGCCGAGGCGGCGCAGGTGGTAACCGGCGGCGAGCCCGGCCTGGCCGCCGCCGATCACCACCACATCAGCGTGTTGCGTCATGCCGCCCGCGCCGCCGCACACATGGGGCATCGCACCATACGGGCCGGTGCCTGGTACGGAGTACTGAGCATCGATCCCCCTCGGACATCATTCACGACCACGTGAGCGTGCTCCTCACAGACGGCGGCGCCACAGTCGCGGCAGATACCGACGGCCGTGCCAATCGCTCCCTGCGTGCGGCAGTCGAGGCAATGCATCAACGGGCTCCCTCCGCGGTGGCCAGTTCGGATGGGGCGAACTTCTTGCGCCAGGCCAGCGACACGTACACCAGCGCGACCAGGACCGGCACCTCGATGAGCGGGCCGACGACGCCCGACAGCGCCTGGCCGGACGTCACACCGAACGTGCCGATGGCGACCGCGATGGCCAGCTCGAAGTTATTGCCGGCCGCCGTGAACGCGAGGGTCGCGGTGCGGTCGTACGCAAGGCCGATCACCTTGCCGAGGGCGAACGTGCCGAACCACATGACGGCGAAGTAGACGAGCAGCGGAAGCGCGATGCGCGCCACGTCGAGCGGCTGCGAGGTGATCGTCTTTCCCTGCAGGGCGAAGAGGACGACGATCGTGAAGAGCAGCCCGTACAGCGCCCAAGGGCCGATCTTCGGGAGGAAGTTGGACTCGTACCGCTCGCGGCCGAGCTTCTGCTCGCCGAACCGGCGGGTGAGGAAGCCTGCCAGCAGCGGGACACCCAGGAAGATGACGACGTTCAGTGCGATCTTCCACATGGAGATGTCGAGTTGTTCGCCCTCACCGAGGCCGAGCCAGCCGGGCAGCAGGTCAAGGTAGAACCAGCCCAGCAGGCCGAACGCCAGTACCTGGAAAACGGAGTTGAGGGCCACGAGCACGGCGGCGGCCTCGCGGTCGCCGCAGGCCAGGTCGTTCCAGATGATCACCATGGCGATGCAGCGGGCGAGCCCGACGATGATCAGGCCGATGCGGTACTCGGGCAGGTCGGGCAGGAAGATCCACGCCAGCGCGAACATCACGGCCGGGCCGACGACCCAGTTGATGACCAGGGACGAAACCATCAGCTTGCGGTCGCCGGTGACGGCGTCGAGCTTGTCGTAGCGGACCTTGGCCAGAACCGGATACATCATGATCAGCAGGCCGACGGCGATGGGCAGCGAGATGCCGCCGATCTCGACCTTGGCGAGGGCGTCGTTCAGGCCGGGGATGAGCCTGCCGAGGCCGAGGCCGAGGGCCATGGCGGCGAGGATCCAGACGGCGAGGAAGCGGTCGAGTGTCGAAAGCTTCGCGACGACCGAGGATTCCTCGGTGGTCGCGGGTGCTTCGGTGGGGGTCACGGGCAGGCCCTCTTGTTGTCGGCGGCGGTACGAGCGGACTCGGCCAGGTCGGCGAACTGACCTGCGAGCAAGGCGATGACGTCCGGGCGGACTTTGTAGTAGGTGAACCGCCCGCACGGCTCGGTCTCGACGACCCCGGCCTCGCGCAGCACTCTCAGATGGTTGGAGAGGTTGGTCTGCTTGGCGCCGGTCTCCTCCACCAGGTGGGTGGTGCACAGCGTCTCGCGGGCGAGCAGGGTCACGATTTGGAGCCTGAGCGGGTCGGCCAGAACCCGGATCAGGTCAGTGTCGACTGACGTCATCATGGACTGATACTCTCACATCAGTGGTGGCTGACACCATCGGGTGCTGATGTGATCCAATCCCGCCCCTTCTGCGGGACAGCTCCCGTCCCCGTTGCGAGACAAGAGAGACCTCCTGATGTCCGACAAGCCTTCCGTGCTCTTCGTCTGTGTCCACAACGCCGGCCGCTCCCAGATGGCCGCCGCGTGGCTGACCCACCTGGCCGGAGACCGCGTCGAGGTCCGCTCCGCGGGTTCCAACCCGGGCGCCGCCGTGAACCCGGCCGCCGTCGAGGCCATGCGCGAGGTCGGCATCGACATCTCCGCCGAGGTCCCGAAGATGCTGACCGTGGACGCGGTCAAGGAGTCGGACGTCTGCATCACGATGGGCTGCGGTGACACCTGCCCGGTCTTCCCCGGCAAGCGGTACCTGGACTGGGAGCTCGAGGACCCGGCCGGTCAGGGCGTCGAGGCCGTCCGCCCGATCCGCGACGAGATCAAGACCCTGATCGAGGGCCTCATCAAGGAGATCGCCCCGGAGAAGACGGCATGAGCGAAACCCGCAACCCCACGGACGAGATCCGCGACGTCATCGTCATAGGCTCCGGCCCCGCCGGATACACCGCCGCCCTCTACACCGCCCGCGCCGAGCTCAAGCCGCTCGTCTTCGGCGGTGCCATCTTCGTCGGCGGCGCGCTGACCACGACCACCGAGGTCGAGAACTTCCCCGGCTTCCCGCAGGGCATCGACGGCCCGGTCCTCATGGAGAACATGCGGGCCCAGGCCGAACGCTTCGGTGCCGAGATGATCGACGACGACATCGTCGAGGTCGACCTGACCGGTGACATCAAGACCGTCACCGACACGGCCGGGACCGTCCACCGGGCGCGCGCCGTGATCGTCGCGACCGGCTCCGGTTACCGCAAGCTCGGCCTGGCGCGCGAGGACGAGCTCTCCGGCCGGGGCGTGTCCTGGTGCGCGACCTGTGACGGCTTCTTCTTCCGTGACCGCGACATCGTGGTGGTCGGCGGCGGCGACACCGCGATGGAGGAGGCGACCTTCCTCACCCGCTTCGCCCGCTCGGTGACCGTCGTGCACCGCCGCTCCACGCTGCGCGCCTCCCAGGTCATGCAAAACCGTGCCTTCGCCGACGACAAGATCTCCTTCGCGTTCGACAGCGAGATCGCGGAGATCAAGGAAGCGGACGGCAAGCTCGCCGGGGTCGTGCTGCGCGACGTCCCCACCGGCAAGACCCGCGACCTGGACGTGACAGGCCTGTTCATCGCGATCGGCCACGACCCGCGCACCGAACTCTTCACCGGCCAGCTGGAGTTGGACTCCGAGGGCTATCTGAAGGTCGAATCCCCCTCGACCCGTACGAACATCCCGGGCGTCTTCGGCGCCGGCGACGTCGTCGACCACACCTACCGCCAGGCCATCACCGCCGCGGCCTCCGGCTGCGCGGCTGCTCTGGACGCCGAACGGCACCTCACGGCCCTCGCCGACGCACCCGCGATGGCCGCGGCCGTCGCCGTCTGACGGCCCCCGCCTCATATGCGTACCTGGAGATCCCCATGGCCCTCAAGAACGTCACCGACGACTCCTTCGAACAGGACGTCCTCAAGAGCGACAAGCCCGTGCTCGTCGACTTCTGGGCGGCCTGGTGCGGCCCCTGCCGCCAACTCGCCCCCTCCCTGGAGGCGATCGCGACCGAGCACGGCGAGGGGATCGAGATCGTCAAGCTCAACATCGACGAGAACCCGGCCACCGCCGCCAAGTACGGCGTGATGTCCATCCCGACGATGAACGTCTACGTCGGCGGAGAGGTCGCCACGACCATCGTCGGCGCGAAGCCGAAGGCCGCGCTGGAGCGAGACCTCAAGCACTTCCTGGGCTGAGACAGGGGCAACGCACAGTGAACGGGCCGCTCCCCGTCAGGGAGCGGCCCATTCGCCATGGGTCTGCTCAGACGGACACGGGGGTCTTCTCGCCGGGGACGAGGAGTGCGCCAGCCGGACGTAGGTGACCATGCCGAGTACCTGCATTCGGGCCGCTACCGGCTACACCCGGCTGGAAGTCGCCGCCGCCGTCGTCGTACCGACCGAGGGATCCAGGATCGTGCGCACCCTGTTCAGGCCGTCGTAGTTCACCGAGTACCAGGACCAAGTGCCGCGGCGTTCGCGGTTCAGGAGTCCTGCTTCGGTCATGAGCTTCAGGTGGTGGCTGACGGTCGGCTGCCGGAAGCCCAGGCAGTCGGCCAGGTCGCACACGCATGCCTCGCCGGACGGCGCGCGCTCGATGATGCGGAATATCTGCAGCCGCGTGGGGTCGGCGATGGCCTTGAGCATGGCGGCAAGACGCTCGGCTTCTTCCCGCTCGATGAGCAGGCAGGCCAGGCCGGGGGAACAGGTATCGGCCTTCGTCTCGTCCGCAACCTCCGCGGCGCCCAATTCAGTGATAGCCATCTATGAACCATAAGCATGAGCCAAGTACCAACCGTGTGTTCGAGGCCACACCGGGGGCCTTGTTCACCAAGCGTTCACTTAGGTTGACGTCTATCCAAGACATAGACATGCACCTATTATCCGCGGTGGGGGAGCCAGCGAGCTGCCCATCGAGGAGCCGCCCCATGGACGAGCAAAGCCCTCTCGGCCCAGGTCGCCGAGCAGCCCCACCCCTGCGGGACATCAACCCCGTACTCGAGCGCATCACTCTCCGGCTGGCCGCACGGCACAGCAGGGCCTTCTCGCGGGAGACGGTCGAGAACTACGTCGAGGAGTGCTCCTGGCTGGTGTCGGCGAACGCGCGTGTGGGGCACCATCTCCCGGTCCTGGTCGAGCGGTTCGCGGACCAGCGGCTCGGTGCTCTCGCCCGTGGCATGGGGCTGTCGCCGAAGCCGGTGCCCGAAGTGCTGTTCGTGTGCACGGAGAACGCGGGGCGCTCGCAGCTGGCTGCCGCGCTAATGCGCTACCGGGTGGGCGACGGGATCCGCGTGCTGACCGCCGGTTCCGCGCCCGGTACGGAGATCGCCCCGGTGGTGCTCCAACTGCTGGCCGAGCAGGGGCTGGACGCGGACGACGAGTTCCCCAAGCCGCTGACCGCCGAGGTGGTCACGGCCGCCGACGTCGTCGTCACGCTGGGCTGTGGCGACGCGTGCCCGGTCCGGCCCGGGCGCCGCTACCTGGACTGGGACCTGCCGGAGTTGTGCGGGCTGGATATCGAGAGTGCGCGGGCGGTGCGGGACGCGCTCGCCACCCGTATCGACGTACTGGCGCGTGAACTGTTGCCCACAGGAGTTCCCCGGAGATGAGTTGCCCAGGTGAGGGGCGGTACGTAGCGTCGTAGGCGCGCAGATCGCCACTCCCTGGAGGCTCTCCCGTGACCCGTGTGATCGCCGTCGGCGGCAGCGATGCCGGTATCAGTGCCGCCCTGCGGGCCCGGGAACTCGACCCGGGCAGCGAGGTCACCGTGGTGGTGGCCGACGCCTACCCCAACTTCTCGATCTGCGGCATCCCTTACTACGTCTCCGGCGAGGTCACGCACTGGAGCAACCTCGCCCACCGCACCGCCGAGGACCTGGCGGCCACCGGCATGGACGTACGCATCAACACCCGCGCCACGCACATCGATCCGGCCGCCAAGCGGCTGACGGTACGGGATGCGGACGGGCGGAGTGAGGAACTGCCGTACGACGCCCTGGTCGTCGGGACCGGCGCGGTCAGCGTGCTGCCGCCCATCGAAGGGCTGGCCGGCCTGGGCCCCGAGCAGGGCGTGCATCTGCTGCACAGCATGGGCGACACCTTCGAGCTGGAACGCGGCCTCGACGCACGGCAGTCCGCCAACGCCGTGATCATCGGGGCCGGTTACATCGGCCTGGAGATGGCCGAGGCGCTGACCACGCGCGGGATCGCCGTCACGCAGATCGAGGCGCTGCCCGAGGTGCTGCCGACCGTCGACGGTGAACTTGGCGCGCTGGTACGGGATGAGCTCGTGGCGCACGGCGTCGACGTGCTGACCGGCACCACCGTCAAGGGCATCTTCCGGGAGGCGGGCGACCGGCTGCGGGTGGAGACCACCGGCGCGGACGGCGCCCCCTTGACCCGGGAGACCGACCTCGTCCTGGTCGTCGTCGGCGTACGCCCCGACACCACCCTGGCCGCCGAGGCCGGCGCCGAACTCGGCTTCCGCGGCGCCATCGCGGTCGACGACCGGATGCGTACGTCACTGCCCGGTGTGTACGCAGCCGGGGACTGCGTCGTCACCCACCACCGCATGCTCGGCACCACCTGGCTGCCGCTGGGCACCACCGCACACAAGCAGGGCCGGGTCGCGGGCGAGAACGCGCTCGGCGGCGACCGGCGCTTCGCGGGCAGTCTGGGCACGCAGGTCGTGAAGGTCTTCGACCTGGTGGCCGCCCGGACGGGGCTGCGCGAGCACGAGGCCCTTGCGGCGGGCCGCGGTTGGACGCCGATGACCACCGCCAGCGCCCCCGACGACCACAAGGCGTACTACCCCGGCGCCACCCCGATCGCGGCCCGCATCACCGGGGACAGCGGCAGCGGGCTGTTGCTGGGTGCCCAGCTCGTCGGGCGGCGCACCGCCGAGATCTCCAAGCGCGTCGACACGTACGCGACCGCCCTGTTCCACGGCATGAGCGTGGACGACGTCAGCGACCTCGACCTCTCCTACACGCCGCCGCTGGGATCTCCTTGGGACGCGGTGCAGTTGGCGACCCAAGCCTGGGTACGCGAGCACGGGCGTAAGTAGGCTCTGACGTGGGCCGGCCGACGGGGCACCGCCAAGCAGCCCGTCGGCCGGAGTCTGTGGACGCGGGCCCGCAGTCAAGGGTCCGCGTCGGTGAGGCACAGGGAGATCAGCGTCCGGGCCTCGGCCAGGGTGCCGGCGGTGATGATCTCGCCCAGGGTCCTCGGGTCGGTGGTGAAGGTCAGCCATCCCGCCTGACCTGGGGGCAGGAAACGTACGCGGACCTTCGTCGAGTACCACCGTTTGCGGTGGTAGAGCGTGCCGATGGTGGGGATGTGGTGCCGTCCGTGGACGGCGCCCCACCGGGGGTAGCCGGTCGCCCAGACCGGAAGGTCGATGTACGAGTCCTCCTCCGACCCTCCGGTCACGGCCTACGTCCTATGCCATGGGCGTCGGAGTGATCGACGGCTCGGCCCGCGCCCCCTCAGCACACGACGAACCGCACTCCAGCCGGTACCCCAGGCCGCGGATGGCGTCGATGGTGCAGCAGCTCTTGCCGTCCTCCCGGAGCCTGTTGCGCACCCGGCGGATGTGCACGGTGAGGGTGTTGCTGTCCAGGCTGTCGGTGCCCCACACGGCGCGGGTCAGTTCGGCCCGGCTGACGACCCGGCTGGCGTGCTCCATCAAGTAGCGCAGCAGCATGAATTCACGGACGGGCAACTGCAGCGAGTGGCCGCGTACATAGACGTGAAAGCCCGCTGGATCAAGCTCGATGTCACCGACGACGAGCGGCTGCGTGTCGCTGTCGTCGTCCCGACCGCCGGACATCAGCAGGGGGACGATCTCCCCGGTCCGGTAGGGGCGGGCCACGAAGGCGATGGCGCCGGCCGCCACCGCGGCCGTCGCCTCCGCGGCTCCCTCAGGTCCGGCTCCCACCAGGACCGGCACCGGGTGGAGCCGGGCGATCAGCTCGGTGACCCGCGCCGCCCCGACCACCGGCAGCGGGGCACCGAGCAGCACCGCGCGCGGGTGGCAGGCGCCGACCTGGAGCAGCGCCTCGGCGCCGTCGTGGCAGACGACGGTCCGGATGCCCGCGCCTTCGAAGCCCGCCAGGGCCATGGCGGCCAGGTCCTCGTCGGGCTCGGCCAGCAGCAAGTCGGGGTTCTTGCCGTCTTCCGGACCGCTCAGGCTGCCTTTCACGGCAGGCTGAAGTGGCCTGTGTGCTTCGGGTGTCACCCGGGGAACTCCTTCACGTGATGCGCGCAAAGGGACGGACACTGGAGTGGGCCCGTCAGCCGAAGCGGCCGGAGATGTAGTCCTCGGTGCGCTGGTCGGAGGGGTTGGAGAAGATGCGTGCCGTCTCGTCGTACTCGACGAGCCGACCGTGCCGTACGCCCTTGTCGTCGACGTCCGCGGTGAAGAAGGCGGTCCGGTGCGAAACACGCGCCGCCTGCTGCATGTTGTGCGTGACGACGATGATCGTGAACTCCACGGCCAGGTGCTCCATGAGGTCCTCGATCTTCGCGGTGGCGATCGGGTCGAGGGCCGAGCAGGGCTCGTCCATCAGGATCACCTCGGGCTTGACCGCGATGGTGCGGGCGATGCACAGCCGCTGCTGCTGACCACCGGAGAGCGCCAGCGCGGAGGTCTTCAGCTTGTCCTTGACCTCGTCCCACAGCGCCGCGTGCGTGAGGGTCTCCTCGACCAGGTCGTCCAGGTTGCCCTTGAAGCCGCCCACCCGGGGCCCGTACGCGATGTTGTCGTAGATCGACTTCGGGAACGGGTTGGGCTTCTGGAAGACCATGCCGATACGGCGCCGGACCTCGATGGGGTCGACGTCCCGGCCGTACAGATCCTCGTTGTGGTACCGGATCTTGCCCGCCACACGGGCAGTGGGCACCAGGTCGTTCATGCGGTTGAAGCAGCGGATCACGGTGGACTTGCCGCAGCCGGACGGGCCGATCATCGCGGTGATCTGACGCTCGCCGATGTGCAGGTTCACATCGCGTACGGCCTCGTGGTCGCCGTAGAACACCGACAGGCCACCGACCTCGAAGACCGGGCTGGCCAGGGACGGCGCCTCGCGATAGGAGACTCGCGGGGTCCTGGTGCCGCCGACGGAGTCGGAGGGAGAGGTCATGGAAGCCTCCTGGTCGGAGAGAACGGTGATGTCGGTGGGGTCGGATATGGAGGTCATGGCGATCACCACTTGCGGCTGTAGCGGTTGCGGAGCCAGATCGCCAGGGAGTTCATCGCGAGCAGGATCACCAGGAGGATGACGATCGCGGAGGCGGCCAGCGCGGTGAACTCGGCCCTCGACTGGCTGATCCAGCCGAAGATCTGGATCGGCAGCGCGGTGAACGGGCTCTCCACGCCGGTGGGGTTGAAGGTGATGAAGGTCAGCCCGCCGAGCAGCAGCAGCGGAGCCGCCTCACCGATCGCGCGGGACAGCGCGAGGATCGAGCCGGTCGCCATGCCGGGCACGGCCGCCGGGAGCACCTGACGCCAGATCGTCTGCCACTGCGTGGCGCCCAGCGCGAGGGAGGCCTGGCGGATGGACTGCGGCACGGCGCGGATCGCCTCCCGGGAGGCGATGATCACGGTCGGCAGCACCAGCAGGGACAGGGTGAGCGAGGCGGTCAGTACGGTCTGGCCGAAGCCGAGCCCGCGGGAGATGATGCCGAGCCCGAGGATGCCGTAGACGATCGACGGAACGGCCGCCAGGTTCTGGATGTTGATCTCGATGACGCGGTTCCACCAGCGGTTGGCATCCGCGTACTCCTCCAGGTAGATGGCGGCGAGGATGCCGGTCGGCAGGCAGTACAGCGCGGTGAAGGCGATGATCCAGAGCGTGCCCATGATCGCCGACTGGGCGCCCGCGTTCGACGGGTCGATGATGTCCGGGAAGTTCGTCCAGATCCGCGAGTCGAGCCGGGGCCACGCCTCCACGACGACGTACGTGAGGAGCGAGGCGAGGAAGATCACGCCGACCGCGAGCGACGCCCACAGGCTGAGCTGGAAGAACCGCTCCCGCAACGGGGTGCCCTTGCCCTTGAGCCGGGGCACTCCGGGGTCGTCCGCCACGCTGACGTCTCGGTCCATGACGTTGCTCATCACTCGTACACCTCCCGGTACTTGCGGACCAGGCGAATGCTGACCAGGTTCATGACCAGGGTCATCACGAAGAGCAGCAGGCCCACCGCGAAGATCGTCTGGTAGCCGGTGGAGCCGGTCGGCAGGTCACCGATACCGGCGGCGGCGATGAACGCGGTCATCGTCTGCATGCCTTCGAGCGGGTTGAACGACAGATTCGGGCGCCCGCCCGCGGCCACCGCGACGATCATCGTCTCGCCCAGCGCCCGGGAGATGCCGAGCACGATGGCGGCGACGATGCCGGACAGCGCGGCCGGGAAGACCACCCGGGTGGACACCTGCATCCGCGAGGAGCCGAGGGCGAACGCGCCATCGCGCAGCGCGCGCGGCACGGCGTTCATCGAGTCCTCGGCGAGCGAGGCGATCGTCGGGATGATCATGACGCCCATCACGAAACCGGCCGCCAGGGCGTTGAAGACCTGCGGGCCGTCCCCGACTGGCCAGATGTCCTGGAGCAGCGGGGTGATCGCCTTCAGCGCGAAGAAGCCGTAGACGACGGTGGGGATGCCCGCGAGCACCTCGAGAACGGGCTTGAAGACGGTACGGACCCGGGGGTGGGCGTACTCGCTCAGATACACCGCCGCGCCGAGGCCCAGCGGCACGGACACCAGCAGGGCGACGAGCGTGACCATCAGGGTGCCGGTGACCAGCGGGATGACGCCGAAGTGCGGCGGCTTGAACAGCGGTGCCCAGTTGGTGCCGGTGATGAAGTCGCCGAAGTTCACCTTGCCGAAGAACTCGCCGGCGGGCGGGATGAGGGCGATGACGATGCCGATGGTGGTCAGCACCGAGACCAGGGAGGCGGCCACCAGGAGGACCTTGATGGCCTTCTCGCCGTAACGCGGCTGGGACCGCTTCAGGAAGCCGGGGCTTCCGGAAGCGGCCCGCCGCCCAGTGACAGGGGAGCTCATCAGCTCTGCTGCGCCTTGAGGGCGTCGAGGTCCTTCTTCAGCTCGGCCTCCTGCTCACTGTTCAGGGGCACGAACTGGGCCTTCTCCGCGATGTCGGCGTGGTTCTCGACGTAGAACTCGACGAACGCCTCGACCTCCGCCTTCTCCAGCGAGGTGGCCTTCGGGTAGATGAACAGCGGCCTCGAGAGCGGCTTGTAGGTGCCGTCCTGGACGGTCTCGGTGGTGGGCTCGACACAGCCGTCGCCGCCGTCGATCTTCAGGGCCTTGAGCTTGTCCTTGTTCTCCTCGTAGTAGGAGAGACCGAAGTAGCCGAGGCCGCCCTTGGAGCCGGAGACACCCTGGACGGTGACGTTGTCGTCCTCGCTCGGCGAGTAGTCGGTACGGGAGGCACCCTCTTCGCCGTTGATGGCGTCGGTGAAGTAGTCGAAGGTGCCCGAGTCGGTGCCGGCACCGAAGAGCTCAAGCTTCTCGCTCGGGAACTTGGAGTCCACCTGGTTCCAGTTGTTGACCTTGGAGCCGGGCTCCCAGATCTTCTTCAGCTGCTCGACGGTCAGGCACTCGACGAAGTCGTTGTCCTTGCTCACCACGACGGACAGACCGTCGTTGGCGACCGTGAACTCCTCGAACGCGATGCTCTTCTTGTCACAGGCTGCCTTCTCCTCGTCCTTGATCGGACGGGAGGCGTCGGAGATGTCGGTCTCGCCGGCGCAGAACTTCTCGAAGCCGCCGCCGGTGCCGGATGTACCGACCGTGACCTTGACTCCGGAGTTCTCCGCCTGGAAGAGCTGGGCCGCCGCCGTGGACAGCGGCGCCACCGTGCTGGAACCGTCGACCTTGATGTTCCCGGCCAGCTTGCCGTCGCCACCGTCGCCCGAACCCGCATCGGAACCGCCGCACGCGCTCGCGGCCAGCAGGACGGCAGCCGTCAGAGCCAGCGGAGCCTTGGCCCGGCGCAATGAAGAGGAAATATTCACGACTCTCGACCCTTGTGTCTGCCGGGTACTCCGGCGATGGATCGGTGCGCAGCGCGCTCCGTTCGGACACTGTGGATCGAAGTCCGGCTATATGAACGCACGGTGTACGGAGAGTCCCTCTGGCATGAACTATAGCTAGTCATCTATATAGAAGGATCTTGTTCTATTGTCACGGAAGGGTCTCTTGAACTGCTGGTTCATCACTCGACTCCAGCGCGCGACGGGTGAACGGCTGGGAGTCGAAGGGGAAGTGGAATGCGCCGGCGCACGATGACCGGACCCGGCTGGCAAAGCACTGTTCGATCGAAGTTCACCCTTCAGTCGCCTCCGGGCGGGCGAAGGGCCCATAGCGTCCCGCATCGATGGCTGCCTATCAAGCGGGCGGCTGAGAACGATCGTCCCGATCGCGTGGAGGCAACCGTGCACCGTCAGCCCGACGACCGCACAGATCGCACAGGTCAACGCCCCGAGCTCCCCCTGCTCCCGAGCCACAACACCGCCCGGTCGGCGCTCACGTGCCGCTACCGGTGCGGCGACGCCTGCTCCCACGAGGCACCGAACCGCTCACTGAACCCGTACTTCGGCGACATAGTGCAGCGGGCCCTGTCCCGAAGAGGTGTACTCAAGACGGCCACCGTCGTGGCCCTGGCCACCGGCGCCGGCATGGCCACCGCGGCGGCCTCCTCCTCGGCCCCCGTCTCCGGTATACGACCGCCGCGCGGTCTGGACTTCGAGCCCGTCGCACCGAACACCGCGGACGCCGTGACAGTCCCGGACGGCTACGCACAGCAGGTCGTCATCCGCTGGGGCGACCCGGTCCTCGCCGGAGCTCCCCGCTTCGACGCCCACAAGCAGAGCGCCAAGGCCCAGGCCCAGCAGTTCGGCTACAACTGCGACTACATGGCGCTGCTGGACCTGCCGCGCAGCCACGGCCGGCAGGTGCTCGTGGTGAACCACGAGTACACCGACGAGCAGATCATGTTCTTCGGCTACGACCCGGCCGCCCCGACCCGCGAGCAGGCCGAGATCGCCTGGGCCGCGCACGGGCTGACCGTCCTGGTGGTCCGCGCCGACGACCGCTCGGGGCGGCTGTGGCCGGTGACCGGCGACGCGCTGAACCGCCGCATCACCGCCACCACCCCGATCAAGTTCACCGGCCCGGCAGCAGGCAGCGACCTCCTCAAGACGAACGCCGACCCCACCGGCCACACAGTCCTGGGAACGCTCAACAACTGTGGCGGCGGCATCACCCCCTGGGGCACGGTCCTGACCGGCGAGGAGAACTTCAACCAGTACTTCGCCAACGCCGCCGCCGTCACCGACCCCACCGCCAAGCAGCGCCTGGCCCGCTACGGCCTGCCCACCGGGGCGAGCGAGCGCAAGTGGGAGCTCTTCGACGACCGCTTCGACATCGGCAAGGAGCCCAACGAGCCCAACCGCCACGGCTGGATCGTCGAGATCGACCCGCACGACCCCACCTCAACTCCCCGCAAGCGCACCGCCCTCGGCCGCTTCAAGCACGAGGCCGCCGAGCCCCGCCTGACCCGCGACGGCCGGGTCGCCCTCTACATGGGCGACGACGAACGCTTCGACTACCTCTACAAGTACGTCTCCACCAAGACGTACAAGAAGGGCGACAGCCGAGCCGCCCGCGAGCACAACCTCACCCTGCTCGACGAAGGCACCCTGTACGTCGCCAAGTTCACCGGCGACAGCCCGGCCGCCGAGATCGACGGCACCGGAAAGCTGCCCAGCGACGGGCAGTTCGACGGCTCCGGCGAGTGGATCCCGCTCGCCACGGGCGACGTCTCGCACATACCCGGGATGAGCGCCGCAGAGGTGTACGTCTTCACACGGCTGGCCGCCGACAAGGCGGGCGCCACCAAGATGGACCGCCCCGAGGACGTCGAGCCCCACCCGACCACCGGCCGCGTGTACGTCGCGCTGACCAACAACAAGGACCGCGGCGCCACCGGCAAGGCGGGCCCCGACGAGGCCAACCCGCGCATCGGCAACAAGCACGGCCACATCCTGGAACTGGAAGAGCGCCGCTCCGATGCCGCGGCCATGTCCTTCAGCTGGCGGCTGATGCTGGTCTGCGGCGACCCCGAGGACCCCTCGACGTACTTCGCCGGCTTCGACAAGAACCAGGTCAGCCCGATCTCCTGCCCCGACAACGTCGCCTTCGACCCGCACGGCAACCTGTGGATCGCCACCGACGGCAGCGCGCTCGGCTCGAACGACGGCCTGTTCGCGGTGCCCGTCAAGGGCCCCGAACGCGGCCACGTCAAGCAGTTCCTGACCGTGGCGCTCGGCGCCGAGACCTGTGGCCCGATCATCACTGAGGACCGCATCCTGGTCGCCGTCCAGCACCCGGGCGAGCTGGCCGGTGCCACCGCCGAGAAGCCGGCCTCGCTCTGGCCGGACGGGCCGGGCAGTATTCCGCGGCCGTCGGTCGTGACGGTGTGGAAGGAACGCAGGTAGCTGAAAATCCGCCTGGCTGCCCGGGCCGCCTTCGGCTGCCCGGGCAGTGGGTGTGAGGCTGAGACGAATAACGCGGTCTGCCTTTGAGACAGTCAGGAGAAGTGCAGGTCAACGCGATGCGACTGGGCTGACGGGTTGAGAACCTACAACAGGGTTCGTACCCGCCACGGCCTTCACAGGAACTCGGTCGGCCGGGATCGAGACATGCCGGACGGCCCTGGATGTCGGATGCGTCAGAGCGCCGCCAGGACCTCCTCGGCCACCCGTTCGCCGGAGCGGACGGCGCCGTCCATGTACCCGTTCCAGAAGCCGGAGGTCTCGGTCCCGGCCCAGTGGATGCCGCCGGCGGGCTTGCGGAGGGCGGGGCCGTACTGGGTGAGGAGGCCGGGCGGGGCGTAGGCGACGGGGCCGCCGCGTGAGTAGGCCTCGTTGTCCCAGCGTTGGAGCACGAAGGAGGTGGGGGACTTGGCCTTGTCCCCGAAGTAGGTCGCGTAGCTCTTGAGGACGGCCGCCTTGACCTCGTCCGCCGGGGTGGCGTCGAGCGCGCGCATCTGGTCGGACTCGATGAAGCCCATGAGGGCGCCGTAGGAGGCGTCGGAAGGTGAGTTGTCGAAGGTGGAGCGGACGGCGCCGGTGTCGCTGACGACCTGGCCGTTGAGACCGTCGGCGCGCCAGAACGGGGTGTCGTAGACGGCGATCGCCTTGCCGACCGAGCCCATCGGCAGCCGCTGGCTGAGCTGGTCACGGGAGGCGGGCAGCAGCGGGTCGTACGTGATGCGCGCGGCGAGCGGCGGCGGCAGCGCGACGACGACGCGGCGGGCGCTGACGGTCAGACCGTCGGCGGTCACGGTGTACCGGTCGCCGGAGCGGGCGATGGAGCGCACCGGGGCGCTCAGGGCCACGCGGCCGGAGCCCAGTCGCTCGGCGAGCTTCAGCGGCACCTGATGCGAGCCGTTCACGAAGCGGGTGGCCTGGGCGCCGCCTGCGGTCGAGGTGAGGCGTTCCAGGGTGCCGGGGTTCGAGGCGTCGCCGGCGGCGGCGATGTAGAAGAGCACGAAGAGAAGGGAGAGTTCACGGGGTTCGGCGGAGAAGAGGGACGTACAGGCCACGTCGAGGAGGAACTTGGCGGAGGGGATGACGGCGTTGGCCCTCAGCCAGGTCTCGAAGGTCTGCCGGTCCCACTCGGCTGCCTTCGCGGCGGTCCAGGGGGCGTTGACCGGCACCTTGGTGGCCATGTCGTTGAGCATCGCCTGCACGATGGCGGCGTTGGCGAGCCCGGCCGCGTCGACGGGCGGCACCGCGCCGAGTGGCCCGTCGGTGGCGTAGGGGGTGCGCTTGCCGTCCTTGTAGAGGAGGTTGTTGCCGGTGTTGTACGTCGGGAAGGTCGCCACGCCCAGTTCGTCGGCGAGGGCCTTGATCCGGGTCTGGGTCGGGCCGATGAACTCGCCGCCCCCTTCGGTGACCCCGCCGTTCGAGAGCTTCAGGTTGACGACCCGGCCGCCGACGCGGTCGCGGGCCTCCAGGACGACCACGGACGCGCCGGCCGCCACCAGGTCGCGGGCCGCGGTGAGTCCCGCGAGCCCGCCGCCGACGATGGCGACATCGGCCTCGCGGGCGGCGGCCGCCGAGGCGGTGCCCGCGCCGGCGAGGGCGGTTGCCCCGGCGGCCCCGGCAGCGGCGGCGCCGCCGAGCAGTGAGCGTCGGGAGAGTCTTGAGGGGAGTTGTCTGGGGAGCTGTCTTTCGCGTGCCATGGTCATCCTCCGTCGCGGAGAGCAGGCGTACGTATGGCGGATGGAGCCGGAAAGTGAGCAGGGCTCACATCCTGGCCACCGTGGCGATTTCCGTACAGCGCTCTCGGCGCATCTGACTCAGAAGTAACACAGCGAGTACTTAAGGGAGTTGAGGCTCCGTACGACAGGTCCCGTATGGCGGGCCCATACGGCAGGTGCCGTGCGGCAGGGTCCCGTGCGGCAGATCCCGTACGAGGAGCCCGCACGGCAGCCCCGTACGGGCAGGTCCGTGCGGCAGCCCTGTACGGGCAGGTCCCGTACGGAAGGTGACGGCACGCGTTCCGCCGGTACCGCGTTCCGTGCTACCGCCGTGCCGCCGCCGTCTTCGCGATGGCCTTCGCGATCTTCTGGGCGTCGAGGGCGATTTCGCGGAACATGCCGCTGATGGGGTTGGTGAAGCCGGTGAAGTACAGGCCGGGGGCGTTCTCCGGGGTGCGCGCGCCATGGACGACCGGCCGCCCGCTTTCGTCCAGGACGCCGAGGTGTCCGACGATGTCCTCCAGGGCGCGCCGGTAGCCGGTCGCGGCGATGACGACGTCCGGGCCGATCCGGTCGCCGCCCGCGAGGGCGACCTTGCCGTCCTCGAAGCCGTCGACGGCGGCCACGACCTCGACCCGGCCCTTGCGTACGGCGTCGATCAGGCCGACGTCCTGCACCGGGATCGCGCCTTCCTTCACGCGCGAGTAGAGCCCGGTGTCGGGCCGGGGCAGCCCCTGGGCCGACAGGTCCGGCACGCTGATCTTCCCCACCGGCCCGGCCAGCCGGTCCACCAGGCCGACCGGCAGCCGCCGTACGAGAATCCCGGTGAGCTGGGTGGGCCAGCCGGCCGTGGACCGGCGCAGGATGTGCGGGGCGGTCCGCACCGCGAGCCGTACGCGCGAGGCCCCGCCGTCGGCGAGGTCGACGGCGATCTCGGCGCCCGTGTTGCCGATGCCGACGACGAGGACGTCGCGGCCGGCGTAGGGGGCGGCGTTGCGGTAGTCGCCGGCGTGCAGGAACTCGCCGGTGTACGTGTTGCGGCCGGGCCAGTCGGGCACGTGGGGCGTGTGGTTGTAGCCGGTGGCGATCACGACCGCGCTGCCGGTCAGCTCGCGTCCGCCGGTGGCGTGCAGCAGCCAGCCGGTGCCGTCCGCGGCGGGCTCCACGCGGGAGACCTCCACGCCCGTCACGACCTCCAGCTCGTGGTGTTCCGCGTACTTCTCCAGATACCGCACCACGTTGTCCCGCGAGACCCAGCGCCCGAAGGAGCGCGGCATCACAAGGCCGGGGAGGGAGGACAGCCGCCTGGTCGTGTGCAGATGCAGCCGGTCGTAGTGCCGCCGCCAGGAAGCTCCGACGTGCTCGGACTTCTCGAGCACGACGGCTCTCACGCCCTGGGAACGCAGCGCGTACGCCGCGGAGAGCCCGCCGGGGCCGCCGCCTATGACGTACACGGGACGGTCCTCGTGGGACGGCACGGCGTGGGACGTCGAAGTGGATGTCGAGTCGGCCATGTGCCAGAGCGTATTCACGTCGTCACTTGATGGGTCTCGGTCAAGCCCGGAATTGATTGCGAATTGATCACGGCTGTGGGAGAGATGGGTGGGTTCCGTGGCGTAGGGCTTCCGGAGCGCCCGCACGCGTCTTGCGTCTGTGCCGTCCATGCGCTGAACTGACGTACCGTCAGATTCTCGGCTCGGGAGGCGCCATGGACGCGATCTGGCTCACCGGTGCGGAATGGGTCGCCGTGCTGCGTATCGGCCTCGGGTTGTGGTGGCTGGAGAGCTGGCGGCACAAGGACAAGAAGGGCTGGTTCGAGCGGGGGACCGGGATCGCCTGGGCTTCGGACGTCGCGGCGAAGCACCGGTGGAACGCCGTGCGCAGCGGCTTCGACGTCGTCGTCGCGCCCCGGCCGCGGACGATGGCGTACGTCGTCGTCTACGCGGAACTCGCCCTGGGTCTTGGCCTGATCGCCGGCTTCCTGACGCCGATCGCCCTGGTCGGCGGGCTGCTCCTCAACCTGCTCTACCTCGTTCTCATGATCCACGACTGGGCCGAGCAGGGACAGAACTCGATGATGGCGCTGATTTCCCTGGTGGCCCTGTTCGGGATGTCGTGGCAGACGTGGTCGCTCGACAGCGCGCTGGGGCTCTTCTGAGGGGATTCTGAGGGGATGGGGCCAGTGGGCGGGTGTGATGCGCGGGGTTCGGTGGATGTTGTGAGGGGGTGGGTTCGGTGGATGTGACGGGGACGCGGTTCGATGTGCCGGAGGTGGATGCCTTCACGCGGCCGTACTGGGGGGCGGCCGCCCGGGGGCAGTTGCTCGTGCGGCGGTGCGAGGAGTGCGGGCGCGCCCACCACTACCCCCGCGAGTTCTGCCCGCACTGCTGGAGCGAGGACGTGGCCTGGGAGCAGGCGAGCGGCCGTGCCACGCTCTACACCTGGTCCGTCGTCCACCGCAACGACCTGCCGCCCTTCGGCGAGCGCACCCCGTACGTCGCTGCCGTCGTCGATCTCGCGGAGGGGCCGCGGATGATGACCGAGGTCGTGGAGTGCGAGGCCGACGCGCTGCGGGTCGGGATGGGGCTGGAGGTGGCGTTTCGAGAGGCGGGGGAGGTCGTCGTTCCGGTGTTCCGGCCCCAGATGTGAGGCGTGGGGACGTACGAGTTTCAATGGAACGATGGCCCATCTCCACGAGCGGTTCCTCGTCAATCCCTTCCCCGAACTGCACGGTCACGGCCTGCGGTTGCGCTATTGGGACGCCGAGTCCGACCCCGACGTCGAGGCGTGGCTGCGCGGCCTGACCGACCCGGAGTACCGGCGCTGGAACGCCCCGTTCCAGACGATCACGGACAACGAGGGCGCCCGGGATGCGCTCCGCTCGCGGGCCGAGAGTGCGGCGGACGGCAGCGGCGCCTCCTTCCGCGTCACGGACGCGGCCACCGGCGCGACGCTCGGCCACATCGGCGTCAACGACATCAACACCGTCACGCGCTGCGCCCGCGTCGGCTACTGGGTCCTGCCGGAGGCCCGCGGCCGCCACGTCGCCACCCGGGCGCTCATGCTCGCCTCCCGCTGGGCCCTCACCGACCTCGGCCTCCACCGCCTGGAGTTGGGCCACGCCCTCGGCCACGACGCCTCCTGCCACATCGCGGAACGCTGCGGTTTCCGCCACGAGGGCACGCTGCGCGACGCGATGTTCGAGGCGGACCGGCACGACACGTTCCGGGACGTGCACCTGCACGCCCGGATCGCCACGGATCCGGAGCCCTCCGCTCCGCGATGAGCTGAGGGGCCTCAGGGTCTGCGGGCCTTCAGGGCCTTGCTGCCCCGCGCGGCCTGCCGCCTCGCACGGCCTGCAGCCCCGCACGCCCTGCCACCCCTCAGAACCTGCGTGCCCTCACGGCCACAGCAGCTGCCTGGCCCAGCCTCCGTCCGTACGGCGATAGTCGAGCCGTACGTGCCGTCGCCGGGCGTCTCCCTGGAAGAACTCCACCTCGTCCGGCTGGACGCGGTACAGGGTCCAGGTCGGGGCCGTCGCGTCCGGCTCGTGCTGGGCGTGTTCCCAGGCGGACTCCGATGCACGTGCCAACTCGCCGACGGAGTCCAGCACTTCGCTCTGGTGGCCGACCAGGGCCGCCGCCAGGGCGCCGGTCGAGCGGGCGTGCAGGTCCGCCTGGGCCTCCGTCGGCGAAGCGACGGCCACCGGTCCGCGTACGCGGACCTGCCGTCCCTGTACGGGCCAGTAGAAGCCGAGTGCCGCGTACGGACGACCGGCCAGTTGGCGTCCTTTGCGGCTGCTCGAGTGTGTCGCGAAGGACCAGCCGTTCGCGTCCGCGCCGTGCAGCATCACCGTGCGGACGTCGGGCAGACCGTCCGCGTCCGCCGTCGCGAGCGACATGGTGTGCGGCTCGGTCTGACCGGCCGCCGCGGCTTCCGCGAGCCAGCGCGCGAAGAGGGGCAGGGGCTCGTCAGGGGCCTCGGCCGGGTCGAAGGCGGGCAGCTCCGTGTCCCACACGCGCAGCGAACGCAGGAGCTCGTGAAGATCCGTTTCCATACGGGGAGTATCGCCGGACGAGCGGGCGGCAGAGGCGAGAGTGCGGCGGCTCGGGTGTGATTCGCCCTCAGACCGTGCCGAGGTCCGACGAGAGCCAGTGTTCGGGTCGCATGCGGATGACCAACTGCTCGCCGTGTTCCTTCCAGGCGAAGTCGACGTAGCCGTCGACCTTGTCGGCCGGGAGGTAGCGGGCGGAGATTTCCCGGAGATGCTCGATGGTGGCGGGGGTCGTGTCGATGACCGGCCCCTCGATCGACACGTAGCGGATGGTGGGTTCGAGCCGGTCGATCATCAGGGAGAACCGGCCCGCCGCCCCGATCAGCTGGTTCTTGCGGGAGTCGACTCCGGTCAGGATCCACACGGTGCCGTCGGACTCGTACTGGTACCAGATCGGCACCGTGAGCGGGGCCCGTCCCTCCCCGGCGTCCACCGCGAACGCGGCGACGTGGGGCTCGGCCAGGAACTGCTCACGCTCTTCGCGGCTCAGGGCCATGTCGGTCTCCTTCGGCTTCTCCAGTGGTGTGGACGCGGACGTCTTTGTCGTCTCCGTACCGTTTCCGTGTTATCTCCGTCAGCGGATCCGGCACCACTGCGTATTCCGAACACCCCGGTGGGCCGAGGCGGCCGAGGAGGCCGCCTCGGCCCACAAGGGTGGCTCATGGCTCGGTTACCGTCCCGTCCCCCGAGTGACGTGGAAGATGCCCCAGGTGAGGTGCGCATCCCGGCCACCGTCGACCCAGCGGGTGAGGCCCTTCTTCATCTGGACGAGGTAGTCGGAGCTGACCTCGTCCGCCAAGCCGTTCGCCTCCTGGTTCTCGGTCTCCTTCAGGACCCGGCCGTAGTGGGCCACCAGGTGCTCGCGGAGCTCCTCGAAGCCGTCGGCCACACCGTCGGCCGAGCCGCCGTCGGCCGGGGTGAAGCCGAGGCGGGCCAACTCACGGGTGTAGAAGGCCGGGGAGCCCATGTCGTCCAGGTGGATACGGTCCAGGATCGGCTGCAGTACGGCACTGGGGCAGTCGTCCGCCGCCATCGGATCCGTGAAGATGAGGTGGCCGCCGGGGCGCAGTACGCGCGCGGCCTCCTCCAGGACACGGGCCCGGTTGCCGCTGTGCAGGAAGGCGTCCTGGGACCAGACGACGTCGACCTCGCCGTCCGGGTAGGGGATCGCCTCGAAGGAGCCGTCCACCACCTCGATGCGGTCGGCGAGGCCACGGGCGGCGTTCAGCTCTCTGTGCCGCTCGTTCTCCACCTCGCTGAGGTTGAGCGCGAGGACCCGGCAGCCGTACGTCTCGGCCAGATAGCGGGCCGAACCGCCGAAGCCCGAGCCGAGGTCGAGCACCACGGAGTCCTCGGTCAGCTCCAGCTTCGAGGCCATCCGCTCGACGGTGCGGCGGCTGGCCTCCGCGATGGTGTCGCCGGGGCGTTCGTAGAGGCCGATGTGGATGTCCTCGCCGCCCCACACGCGGGCATAGAAGGCGTCGGCGTCGGGCGAGTTGTAGTAACTGCGGGCCGCCCTGACCGCGCCCACGTACGCGCCCTCCCCGCCCCCTTCCGTCTCCATCCGGTACTCCTTCTCCGCCACGTGGATGAAGAAGTCCGGCTGCTCGTCGCGGTAGGTGTGCTGGAAGTCGCCGTAGGTCTCGATGTGCTGGAAGCCCACCTCGGACATGAGCCGGCGGGTGTAGTCCTTCCGCAGCGGGAACATGTTGAGGTGGTAGACGGAGTCGTCCGGGAAGTCGTACCGCATGCGGCACAGCCCCTCGTCGACGTACTCGGGCGCCACGGCGACATCCTCGCCGCAGTAGTAGTACGTGTGCTTGCTCGAGTATCCCCGGTCCAGAATCGCGTCGTAGTTCCGCTGATCCAGGACGAGAATTCCGTCGTGCTTCAGCATCGCGTAGAACTCGGCCAGCGCCCTGCGCCGGTCACGTTCCGAGAAGAGATGCGTGAACGAGTTGCCGAGACAGACGATGGCGTCGTACTCACCGTGCACATCCCGGTTGAGCCAGCGCCAGTCCGCCTGGACGACGCGCAGGATGTGGTCGCCCCTGCGCATTCCGTTCTCGAAGGCGCGCGCCAGCATGTCGGCGCTGCCGTCCGCACTGACGGTGTCGAACCCGGCCTCCAACAGCCGTACGGAATGAAAGCCGGTGCCTGTCGCGACATCGAGTACGCTCTTCACGCCCCGACTGCGCAGCAGGTCGATGAAGAATTTACCTTCGCTCTCCGCCCTCTTTTCCCAGTCTATGAGCGAATCCCACTTCTCGACGAAGCTGGGTGTGTACTCCTCGGTGTAATGGCCGGTTTCTCGTACTTCGACGGGATTGTTTCCGAATTTCTGATCCGGACGCGCGAAAATGGCGAAACCTTCCGTTGTCGGGCTGATGGCCGGCGGCGCGGGTACCTGGAGATCGACGAGCGCATACCCCGAGTCGCGGAAGCCATGCCCCTCCGGGGCGCGGTGTCTGGTGCCACAGGGCGGTGGCCATCACTGTCAACTGCACGACGATCACCCTGTGCGGCAGCTCCGCGTCCACGAACTCCCCGACCTCGGGTGCGCCACAACGCCAGCTCAACACCGGCTCAACACCGGCTCAGGGGGCACGCGTTGCCGTCCGGCTCGCCCCGGGGGCAGCAGCAAATACGTCCACCGTCCACCCGGGACCCGCCGCACGACGGGCCCGGGACCGGCCGTCCGTGAGCACGGCGAGGTGATGCAGCACGGCTTCTCCGCGTACGCCTCGCACGCGGCTGGCGTCGAAGTGGACGCCTATGAGGCAGAGTTGGACTGGAGGGATCTGTCCCGTCGCTCACCCCCGCCCCAGCACCACCGTCCCCGAAGAGCAGAACCACCCACCCGTACCGGACGCGACCGCCAGCCGGGGCAACTCCCCGTCCCGTCGCCGTACTTGGCGCGCCCCCGCCTCCCCCCGCAACTGCCGCACCGCCTCCACCAGCAGGAACAGGCCTCGCATGCCCGGGTGTTGGGCCGACAGCCCGCCCCCGTCCGTGTTCACCGGCAGATCCCCGCTCACCAGCAGCCGTCCCTTCTCGACGAACGCGCCGCCTTCGCCCTTCTCGCAGAAGCCCAGGTCCTCCAGGGTCACGAGGGTCATGTAGGTGAAGGCGTCGTAGATCTGCGCCATGTCCACCTCGTCCGGGCGGACTCCCGCCCGCTCGAAGGCGGTCCGTCCGCTCACCGCCGCCGGGGACACCGTGAAGTCGGACCACTCGGACATGGTGGTGTGGGAGACGTGTTCGCCGGTGCCGAGGATCCACGCCGGGGGAGTACGGCAGTCCCGTACGTACTCCTCGGCCGCCAGCAGTACCGCCGCGCCGCCGTCGGAACGTATGCAGCAGTGGAGCTTGGTGAAGGGGTCCGCGATCATCGGCCCGGACAGGACGTCCTCGACCGTGATCGGGGCGCGGAACATCGCCTCGTCGTTCAGGGCGGCGTTCGCCCGGGCCTGGACGGCCACCGAGGCGAGCTGTTCCAGTGTCGTCCCGTACTGGTGCATATGGCGGCGGGCCGCCATCGCGTACTTCGCGATCAGGGTATGCCCGTACGGGACCTCGAACTGGAGCGGGCCCCGTGCGCCGAACGACAGGTTGCCCGTACGACGGCCCGCCTTGATGTCCGCGCGGGCCGTCGACCCGTACACCAGCAGGACGGCGTTCGCGTGTCCGGCGGCGATCGCGTCCGCCGCGTGGGCCGCCATGACCTCCCAGGTCGAGCCGCCCACCGACGTCGAGTCGACCCACCTCGGCTTCAGGCCCAGATACTCCGCCACCTCGATGGGCGCGAGCGTGCCGAGGCCGGCCGACGCGAAGCCGTCGACGACGTCACGGGTCAGGCCCGAGTCGGCCAGGGCTCGGCGGGCCGCCTGCGCGTGCAGGGTGTACGGGGTCGCCTCGTCCACGCGGCCGCAGTCGGAGAGGGAGACGCCGACCACGGCCACCTTGCGGTTCCCTGGAGTCCTTGGAGTCCCTGGAGTCATGAATCTGACGGTACATCAGATAGTTGGGTGCCAGGGAGGCCGTCGTGCCCCTGTGCATCTCGCGAGTGCCGCTCTAACATGACGCGCCGTCAGATCCCGAGGAGGAGTGGCCCATGGACGCCCGCTTCACCGCCGAACAGGACGAGATCCGCCGCACCCTCCGTGAGCTGCTCCTCAAACGCTGCGGTCCGGAGGAGGTCAGGGCTGCCGTGGGGACCACGGACGGTTACGACCCCGCCCTCTGGGACGCCCTCGCCGGGCAGCTCGGACTGCCCGACCTCGCGCTCCCCGAGGCGTACGGCGGTGTCGGCGGCTGCTCGATGACCGAACTCGCCTTGGCGAGTGAGGAGTTGGGGCGCACTCTCGCCCCCTCGCCCCTGCTCGCCACCGCCGTGCTGAGCGCGCCCCTGCTCCTCGCCCTCGGTACCGAAACCCAGCGCGCCACGCTCCTCCCGCGCCTCTCCTCCGGCGAGCTGACCGCCGCCCTCGCCGTGCCCGGCGCGTGCCTCACCGCCGCCCTCGGGCTGACCGGCGACAACCACGGCGACTGGGCGGGTGGCGGCCGGGCGGGCGGCGTACAGGCCAAGCGTTCGGAAGGAGGCGCCTGGCGGCTGTACGGGCAGGTCGACCAGGTGCTGGACGGGCACAGCGCGGGGCTGCTGATCGTGGCCGCTCACGCCGGGGGGTTCGCCCGGTCCCGCACGCTGCTGTTCCTCGTACGGGAAGGCGGCGACGGGCTCGTACGCGTACGGCAGACGTCCCTCGACGAGACGCGACCACAGGCACGTATACAACTCCGGGACGTGGAAGCCGAATTGCTCGGGGACGAGTCCGCCGACGTGGCGGGCGCGCTGGCCGGCATCGGGGACGCGGCTGCCGCCGTCCTCGCCACGGAGGCCGTCGGCGCAGCCGATCGCGTACTGGAGCGGACCGTCGAGTACGTCAAGCAGCGTGAGCAGTTCGGGCGGGCCATCGGGTCGTTCCAGGCGGTCAAGCACCGGCTGGCGGACCTGTACGTACAGGTCCAGGCGGCCCGCTCGGCCGCCTACTACGCGGCCTGGGCGACGGCCGCGCCCTCGGGTGGGGAGCGGGTCGGCGGGCTCGCGCTGGCGCAGGCCCTGGAGGCGCTGCGCGCCACCGCGTCCGAGGGAGTGCAGCTGCACGGTGGAATCGGGTTCACTTGGGAACACGAGGCACATCTGTACTTCAAGCGGGCGGCCGGCGACGAGCTCCTCTTCGGTCCTGTACACCGGCTGAGGGCGTATGCGGCGGAGGAAGCGCGGCTGTTCGGCGGCGGGGAGGTGGCGGTCTGATGGCTGTAGGAGTCCGGATGGTGCAGAAGGTGTCCTCGACGCGTGCCTTCGCACGGATCGCCCCGCACGTCGTTCCCGCGCTGGACCGCGCGGTACACCGGCTCACCCGTGGAAAAGTCCTGCTCAGCGCACAGATGCTGCCCGGCGTCATCCTCACGGCGCGAGGGGCGAAGAGCGGGCTGCCCCGGCGTACGCCGCTCGCCTGCATGCCGGAAGAAGGGGCTGGGAGCTGGATTCTCGTCGGGTCCAACTTCGGGCGTACGGACCATCCCGCCTGGACCGCCAACCTCCTCGCCCACCCCGACGCGGAGATCAGCTGGAAGGGCAGGGACATCCCGGTCACCGCTCATCTCCTGCGCGGTGAGGAGCGGGACACGGTGTGGAAGACGCTGCTGGACTTCTGGCCGCCCTACTCGACGTACCAGGCACGGGTCACTCGCGAGATCCGGCTCTTCCGGATCGTCCGCCGAGCCGATGAGCCGGACAACGCGACAGGCGGCAGCCCACCGGAGCGAACTCCGAAGTGAACTGCCGCCTGTATGACAGGAATTGGCCTGGAAAGCGTGGGGGGTACCGCATCCGTACCAACTGGATTTACTGGACTGACTGGACTGACTGATAGCTGCCGCGGACTACCTTGTCGGCTTCTTGCCGGTCACGCCCATATGCACCAACAGGGCCAGGTTCGGCTTGAGTTCAGCCTGTTTGACGCCCCACGACTGGAAGCCCTTCTGGTGCGAGGCCACCGCCGCGAGCATCGCGACAAGGGAACCGGCCATCGCCGCCGGGCTCACGTCCTTGTCGACCTTGCCCTTGGCCTGGAGCTCCTTGACCGTGTTCGTAAGGGAGTTGTTCACGGAGTTCAGGATCTTCATACGGATCTTGTAGAACCGTTTGTCCCCCTCGGCGGCGCCCAGATCCACGACGCGCAGGATGGCATCGTTTTTGCGCCAGAAGTCGAGGAAGCCGTCGACGAGCTCCTGGGCCGTCTGCCAGCCGGCCTTGCCGACCCAGGAACGCCCTTCGAGCAGCTCGGTCAACCCGGCGCCCTCCGTGGCCATTTGCTCGGCGATCTCCAGGACGGCGCCCTCGACGTCCGGGAAGTACTGATAGAAGGTCGCCGGTGACGTGCCCGCCTTCCGCGCGACGTCAATGACTTTGACGTCCCGGTAGGGCGACGAGCTGAGCATCTCGCTGAGGCAGTCGAGCAGCTTCTGCCGAGTCGCCTGCCCACGTCGTCCGGCCACTCGGCCGTCGACTGTACGCACTTGTCCTGTCATGCCGTCAGCTTACCGAGGGGTGATCGGAGCGCGATTCGGCCGACTGCAAATGGGGTGCGACCGCTCTGCGGGATGCGCGGAAGGCCATTAACTTGGCTTTATGGCCGATTCCGCCGAATCCACGCCTGCCGCCGCGTCTGCCGGTTCATCCGCCGGTTCATCCGCCGGTTTCGAGGAGGGCGTCCCCTGCTGGATCGATGCCCAGCTCTCCGATGTGGAGGCGGGCAAGCGCTTCTACGGCGAGCTCTTCGGGTGGACCTTCGGGGTGGGGTACGGGTCCTCCACCTGGGCGTACAGCGAGGAGCGTGCCGTGGCCGCGCTCACGCCCAAGCGGGACGGGCGGATGCCCACCGTCTGGACGGTGTTCTTCGCGACGCCGGACGCGGCCGGCCTGGGCGAGCGGATCCGGGCAGCGGGCGGCCAGGTGATCACGGAGCCGGTGCCGCTTGACCCGTACGGCACGATGGCGCTCGCCGCCGACCAGGAGGGCGCCGTCTTCGGGCTCTGGGAGGGCGACGAGCATGCCGGTTTCGGGCGGCGGCACATGCCGGGCACCTTCGGCTGGGTCGAGCTGTACGCCAGGGACACCAAGCTCGCCGACGACTTCTACGGCGATCTCTTCCACGACACCCTCTTCGGCCCCGACGCCGCCCCCGACTTCGGCCGTGCCCCCGTCTCCGACGTCTTCCCGGCCGAGATGCCGCCCCACTTTCTTGTCCACTTCTCGGTGGAGGACTGCGGCGCCGCACTCGATACGGTGACCCGACTGGGCGGCCGGATTCAGGCGCCGCCTTTTGAGACGTCGTACGGGATCGTGGCGGTCGTCACCGACAATCAGGGGGCGTCCTTCGCGATGCTCCAGCGCTGAGCAGGGCTGAGCAGGGCTGGGAAGCGGGACCGATGTGACCACATTTGTCCCTGAACGCACCGAGACATCCAGGTCCGGCCCCGGGTTCGCAACCGGTGGCCGGGCCAGGAAGAATCGGAGTGCGTGCCGCCGGAGCGGTTCGGTGGTGAGACGCTGCGCAGTGGCTGGAAACGCAGCCGCGTACGGGGAGGTGGCAGGCAAGTGGTGGATCAGCTGACGCAGCACGATCCGCGGCGGATCGGGCCGTTCGAGGTGCTGGGACGGCTGGGTGCCGGCGGCATGGGGCTGGTCTATCTCGCGCGCT
This sequence comes from Streptomyces scabichelini, assembly GCF_011045015.1. Lineage (GTDB taxonomy): Bacteria > Actinomycetota > Actinomycetes > Streptomycetales > Streptomycetaceae > Streptomyces > Streptomyces scabichelini. The sequence continues at coordinate 61,930 of NZ_JAAKZY010000031.1, forward strand.
CGGCTTCGGGCCGGCGTGTGGCGATCAAGACGGTCAGGACGGAACTCGCCGAGGACCAGCTGTTCCGGGTCCGCTTCACCCGCGAGGTCGAGGCGGCCCGCGCCGTGTCCGGCTTCTACACGGCTGCCGTGGTCGACGCCGACCCGCGTGCGGCCGTGCCGTGGCTGGCCACCGCGTACGTCCCCGCGCCCTCCCTCGAAGAGATAGTGACCGAGTGCGGGCCGCTTCCGGCCCAGGCGGTGCGCTGGCTGGCGGCGGGCGTCGCGGAGGCGCTGCAGTCCATCCACGGCGCCGGACTCGTGCACCGGGACCTCAAGCCGTCCAATGTCCTCGTCGTCGAGGACGGCCCCCGTGTGATCGACTTCGGCATCGCGTCCGGCGTCTCCAACACCCGGCTGACGATGACCAACGTCGCCGTGGGCACCCCCGCGTACATGTCACCCGAGCAGGCCAAGGACTCACGCAGCGTGACCGGCGCGAGCGATGTCTTCTCGCTCGGCTCGATGCTCGTGTTCGCCGCCACCGGCCACGCGCCCTTCCACGGCGCGAACCCGGTCGAGACGGTCTTCATGCTGCTGCGGGAGGGCCCGGACCTCGAAGGCCTCCCGGAGGAACTGCGGCCGCTGATCGAGTCCTGTATGAACATGGAAGTGGCCCTCCGCCCCAACCCCGCCGACCTCCAGGCCCAGCTCGCGCCGCATCTGTTCGGCTCGGGTTCCGACGACAGTGGTACGGCGTCCGCGTGGCTGCCCGAGCGGGCCGTGAGCCTGATCGAGGTGCGCCGCGGGGGCCGTCCAGCCCCTTCCACGAAGCCGTCCTCGGGCCGCAGCGGTGGTGGGCGGGGTGCGCCCGGAGCACACGGAGCACCTGGAGCACCCGGTGCGCCTGGCGTGCCGCCTCCGCCGCCGAACGAGCCGCCGCCCGTTCCCGTCGGCGCGGGCACCGGCCGGCACGGTGGCGCGCCCGACAACGGGCCCGTACATCTCGCAGGCGCCCCGGTGCCCATCGGACCCGGCCCGCGCGTCGCCGACGCCCGTGCCGCCGCCGTGAAGGCACCTCCTCCGGAAGCGGGACTCGCCGCCTCCTGGTCCCGGCCGCGCCCCGGCGTCAACGGCGCCGACCCCGCCGTGACCGCGCCCCCGGCGGCTCCCGAGCCCGACTCCGGCTCGTCCTGGCGGCCGTGGCGCTTCCGCATGTCGAACGACGTGTGGGGCACGCCCGCCGTCGCCGGCGACCTCGTCTACGTCACCTCCTTCGAAGTCCACGCCCTGGATGTGGCGACCGGTCGCCGCCGCTTCAAGACACGGGACGTCGCCTGGTCCATGGCGGTCTCGGACGGCCGTATCCACGCCTCCGACGGCCCGACCCTCTTCGCCCTGGACGCCCGCGAGGGCGGCGACCTGTGGCGGCTGCCGACCGATGCCTGGGTGTATTCGCTTCAGGCGGACCGCGGCACCGTCGTCACCGGCACCCGCGGCGGCGGCGTACAGGCCTGGGAGGCCTCGGGCGGCCAGAAGCTCTGGGAGATCACGGGCGCCCAGGCCGACTTCGAGTCGCCCGAGGCCGGGCCCGTCGTCCACGACGGAACGGTGTACGTGTGGAAGGACGCCCGCCTGCGCGCCCTCGAAGCACGCACGGGCGAGGAACGCTGGTCCTACCCCATCGGCGACGCGGCCTCCTGCGGCGGCGTCCCGGTCCGTCTCACCCCGGCCGACGACGGATACGTGTACGTGTCCGCCGGCACCCGCGTCCTCGCCATCGACATCACCGGCGGACACGTCCGCTGGCACTTCGAGGCGCCCGCGGTGTTCCTCAGCCCGCCCACCTTCGCGCCGGGCCCCGCGGTCACCGGCGGCGGGATCTACCTCGCCGACTACCTCGGCACGGTGTACGCCCTCGATGCCACCGACGGCCGAGACCGCTGGCGCATCGCCACGGAGTCCCGCGCCTCGATCGAGCCGGTCCTCGTCGAGGCCGGGCACGTCCACGTCGGCAGCGGCAAGGGCCTCTACACCCTGGACGCCGTCACCGGCACCCCGAAGTGGCGCTTCCAGGCGGGCGGCGACATCGTCGGCGCCCCCGCGGTCGCCGATGAACGGATCCACTTCGGCTCCACGGACCACCTCCTCTACACCCTGAAGGCCGACGACGGCCGCCTCCGCTGGAAGCTCGCCACCGGCGGCGAGATCACCGGCGCCCCGGTCGTCAAGGACGGCGTGGTGTACGCCTGCAGCAAGGACCGCTGCGTGTACGCGCTGGACGCGGAGAAGGGAACGGGGACGGCCCGGACGTAACCCTCACCGCACCCTGAAGTCCCGGCGGCGGCCCGCGAAGAGTCCCGCCTGCCGCTCGCCGGGGAGATTGCCCAGCGAGACGAGGTGCGGGGCGTGCGCGAGCGCCTGGGCGCGCGTCGCCTCCCTGGCCGCCCAGACGGCCCGTACCGTCCCCTGGACCGCCTCCGTCGGATACGAGGCGATCACCGCGGCGGCCTCCTCCGCCGCAGCCAACGCCCCACCCGCCACGGTGAGTTCGGACACGAGCCCGATCTCGTACGCCCGCTGCGCGGACATCCGCTCGGCCGTCCCCATCAACGCCATCCGCGCGACCTCCCCGAACGGCATCCGCTGCGCCATGTAGATCGACTCGTACGCGCTGACCATGCCGTACGTCGTATGCGGGTCGAAGAAGGTGGCGGTCGAGTCGGCCACGACGAACTCCGCCTCGCCGAGAAGGTAGAAGGCTCCTCCGCAGGCCATCCCCTGCACGGCCGCGATCACGGGCTTCCACAGATCGTTCGCCTTGGGTCCGACCGTCTCTAGCGGATCGTCCACCATGTAGGGCGAGCCGGGCTGCGGCACCTCGACGCCCCGGTCGAGCCCCGTACAGAAGGCCCGCTCACCCGCCCCCGTGAGGACGACCGCACGCACGGAGTCGTCGAACCTCAGCTCCCGCCAGGCGGCGACCAGTTCGGCGGCCAGAGCGAGATCGATCGCGTTGAGTTTCCCGGGCCGGTCGAGGGTGAGCACGGCGACGCCGGTGCTCTTGTCGGCGGAGACACGGAGGGAGACAGGAGAGGTCATGGGCGTTCCCGTACCCACTGGGGCAGGCCCGTGCCGCCGAAGACCACCTGCACCTTCGCCCCGATCCGGATCCGCTCCCGCGGAACGGAGTCGAGCGGCGCGTCCGGCCCGCTGACCAGATTCCCGACGAGCCGGATGCGTGGCGCCTCGACGAGCTCGACGACGATCACGTTGTACGGAGCCTGCTCCGCGTACGCCGGAAGGAGCGGCGGATGCGGGACGACGTACGACCAGATCCGCCCCTTCCCGCTCATCCGCCGCCACTCGCTCGCGAAGGACTGGCAGTGGGGGCAGCAGGGGCTGGCTCTT